>DXYE01000078.1 GCA_019415985.1 Clostridiales bacterium | reverse complement strand
ACGGACAATCTGGAAGATACTTTCCTTGCTATGATTGATGAAGACAATCAGCGGAGAGGAGGTACACGATGAGCCTTGCTATAGAATCCAAAAAGCTGAAACGCACAGGTTATCTTCCCGCGTTTTTAGCGGGAGGCTTCCTTGCAGCTGCTTTTCCGGTTGTCTATATGATGGTAAAAGCGGAGGAAATGACTTCGCTTTCCGGAAATCCACTGGAGATATTGATGTCTGCCAACTGGCAGATGATGGCCATGCTGAATATTCTCATTTCCATTTGCGGCGCCTGTATGATGTACCACACGGAATATGCCGATAATGGGATGCAGAAAATGTCGGTGCTCCCGATCCGCCAAGGAAATCTTTTTTTCAGTAAATTTGTGATTGCTGCTCTGGTTTTGTCAGCCATGGTGGTCATCGAAATGGCGGTTTTAGTCGGCTGCGCCGAGTACTGGTTTCCAGGCTATCTATTTGATCTGACTGAAATACTGAAAACCGCAGGTTTCCAAATTGTTGTTTCGCTGCCAACTGTCATGCTGATGCTGGTCATTGCGTCTGCCTGTAAGAATATGTGGGTATCCCTTGGTATCGGAGTGATCCTTGTATTCACCCTTTCCATTTTCCCGCAGGATAACACCGTGCTAAGCCTGTTCCCGTTTGCTTCTCCGTATCAAACACTTGCCGGAGCAATAGAAAATAGCCGTACCGCATTATTCTCGGTTGTTTGCGGGATCGAAACGGTCGTATTCGGCATTGCGGAGGTGCTTTATCTGAAAGTAAGGAGGTGTTTTGAATGAGTTTCGTATCCTTGGTCGGGGTGGAACTGAAAAAGATTCGGCGTTCTAAAATCTTATTGATCTTGCTGATTCCCGTCATTATGATGTGGATTCCGGGTATTATCAATGCGGATATGAACTTCGATGTAAGGGGAATCCCCATCACTCCTGAAAACAATTTTTTCATTCAAGGCTTTATGGGTATGGTTTGGTTTATGATTCCGGCGTCACTGGTGATCTGCACCGTGCTGCTGAGCCAGACGGAACGCTCAAACAAAGGGATTTTGAAAATGCTTTCCCTGCCGATCAGTACAACCAAATTGTGCCTTGCGAAATTTACTGTTTTACTGATGCTGGCGGCAGTACAGATGGTTATGTCCATTGGAGCGTACTATATCTGCGCGGCAATCGTAACAAACACGCAGAACTATAACTTCGTCCTTGAACCGTTATATGTCTGCAAAATTGTATGCAGCCTATACGCCGCCGCCATTCCCATGGCTGCCGTGTATTGGGCAATTTCCACCGTCATTCAGTCTCCCATTTTTTCGGTGGGCATTGGTCTGGCTTCCATTGTACCTTCCGTACTGATGATAAACACAAAAATCTGGTTTGCCTACCCAATGAGCTATCCGTTCTATCTGTTAATGATAGCGTATGGAAGAGCTGCGGAAGGCGTATATGAAACACAAATTGCCTGGCTCCCGTGGCTACCTGTTGCAATCGGGATCACCATTTTAGCGCTTGCTATATCCTGTATTCGATTCGGCGCATCTGAAAGGAGATAACTACAATGAAAAACAAAATTTTAACCGCTATTTCTACTATTATGCTGTTTGTCCCGTGGACGATCCTGCCGCTGCGCACCTTCGATTGGGCATTAAAGTCTCCGGTAGCGGAGATCATGGTCTACAGTTACGCCGCCTTTATGATTTTTTCAGGCATCTTTTCTATCCTGGCTTATACCAAAGGCAAGGTAAAGTCAAAACTGATGCAGGTATGTGTCGTGATCAACAGCATTTACGCGGTTGGTGCGATTGCGATCATCGCTATGAATATTATCACAAGGATTGGCGGGTGATGATATGAAAAGAAATTTGACCGTTTCACTACTCTCCTTGTGTTTGGTCTTTACCATCACGGGTTGCAGCGGAGATAATGTAAAAGATAATGTCATAAACGGCTTCAATGATATGCTCCAGCATTTCAGTAAATATGCGCTTACGGATGAGAATGATTTGCAGGGCGATAAGACCAAAGGGGATGACACCTATACAGGCTCTTATAATGCCGAATATGAGGATTTTAACGGCACTGAGTATATATTTGGAGGTACAGGACTGGAACGAGACAAAGGCAGTGATCTCACTGTCACTTACGAGCTGACCGTTGATTCCGGCACAGTTCGATTTTACTGGCGTGATAAAGAGGAAGAGCAAATCATTGCCGATGCAAGCGATACAGGCACATATTCTGTTACGCTTGAGGAAGGTGATAACTATCTTACCTTAGAAGGTGATGATTTTTGCGGCTCTTTACGAGTAACCGTCGAATGATTCCAAGATCCACAAATGAGTTCCAGACCATAATAAAAACCGTAGGACTTTCAAGTTGCAGCCCTACGGTTTCTCTTTTGTCTTACGCTTTGATCCGTTTCTTTTCTATTCATCAGCCTGAGCGAGCAGATTATCCGCTTCAATCTGGTCTATAACCTCGCACTCGACCATTCTATCAAGGACCTGCCTCATCCGCTGCTTTGCCAGTTCTGGGCTGGTATCTGGTGAATAAGCCGAAGGCGCATTGGGAAGGCCGGCGAGCATGACCGCCTCATACCCATTCAGCTCTGACGGCTCTTTCCCGAAATATCCTTCAGCAGCATCGTAGATCCCATAGTACCCGCTGCCGAAATAAATGGTATTGACATACAATTCAAAAATGTCTTCCTTGCTATACTGCTTCTCTATGTCCCAAGCAGCAAAAATCTCTGCAAATTTGCGCTTCAGCTTTTTCTCCTGGGTAAAATACTCGTTTTTCATCAGCTGCTGGGTAATAGTGCTACCGCCTTCCGCCAAAGAGAAAGTGCGAATGTCATTCCAAACCGCCCGGCAAATTGCCAGATAATCTACCCCGTGATGTTCTTCAAACCGCTTGTCCTCAACGGATATGACGGCATCTATGTAAATCTTGGGCAATTCCTCATACTCTACGAAGTTATCCATCGCACGGATGGTCTCTACTTTTTCGCTGATAGGCATATCTTCTATCGCGTCCTGATACATATTGTATCCCTGAACGCCGAACCAACCGCCCACAACAAGGGCTGCCACAAGAAGAACTGAAAGCAGCACACAGAATAATTTCCCTATCCCTTTGAGTATCGTCCGCATAATACCGTCACTCCCTTCTTTCAAGCTTTGCAAGGATATGGTCTGCCAACTGCCATATCCCTGTTATTGCAAGTGCCAAAACGGTGGTGGGTACTGCTATCATGGCAATAACGGCAACGCTAACCCACAGGACCACCTTGCTCAGCAGTTTACGGAATGCTTTTTTCATTTTCCGGCTGATAGGCTCCCGTTGAATTACCATTGCTTCGCCGTTCATAATGTGCTTCCTTCTGCTTCTTCATACTCGGAATACAATTCGATGGTTCCGGTAAAGTCCTCGTAATTGATCATGATATAGTTACCGCCGTTATCAAGACTCAGATTCGTCTCAAAATTGCCATCTTCATCCGTTTCTAATTCCGTCACATCCCAGTTTTGGCGGATTCGGACGGTTGCTTTCCCAGACTCAGTTGTGATCGTACCATAAACCCTTAATTGGCGTTTCTCAATTGATGCTCCTCCGAAGACGACATCCTTACCTGTCTCATTCTTTCCATCAGCAAAGTATTGGCCGACATAGGAGTCTTCAGAAAGAATTCGTTCCCCTATGAGATCTCCGTCTTCAGTGATCTGAGACTGACCGAGGTTCTCGGCCCATCCTTCCAATTTCTCCATCATCTCTGACGGTTTCTCATAATTAAACTGGCATCCTGTAAAGGATAGTACCACACATAGTAACAGCGCAAATGCAATTAGCTTTTTCATTCTGCCGGCGCCTCCTCTGTAATCGCTTGAAACAGAGACAGATCCATTTCCCCGTTTTCACGCTGTTCCCAAAAGGTCCCTGTATTCACCATAGACTCATCTGCGATTCCCAAACTGAGTTCTACTTCACCATTCTTATCGTAAATCTCAACAGAATATTGTTCCCGGCCGCCGATGCCGGAAGGCAAAGCTCTTTTATATTCCGAGCTGTTAAGCTCATCCAGAATATCCTGAATCAGCGCCGGATCCGTTACCTCCACATCTGAGACTTCAATCTTTGAAATCTCATCGGCCTGGATGTTACTCAGAGCATGGGGAAGACGATATGTGATACCGCCTCCGACCACCAGCGCCGCAATAATAACCGTTGTAACGACACCAGCCCATTTCTTCTTTATGATAAAGCGGATTAGAAGAATCAAGATAATGATGCCTACTATCGCCAGGGCAATAGGAAGCCAAAGATCACTCAGATTCTGCCATACTCCGCTGATATTAAAATTGTTTCCCATGATAGATTTCTCCTCACTCCTAAAATCACTTTGGCTCTTTTGGGATAAAAATCGTAAATATGATATACGCCATAATCCCACTGGCAAATGCTAAGGTGCATACAACAAATAGCAGCCGGATAAGTTTGGAGTCTACATCAAAGTACTTTGCAATGCCGCCACATACGCCGGTAAATACTTTGCCTTCTCTGATTCTATATAATTTTCTCGCTGCCATAACATCCTCCTTACTTGCTGACAATCTTATAATAGGTCCTGGCTGTCAGCAGATAAATAAGCAAGTACATAACTGCAAACACCACATAGCATACCACGGTGCAAGTCAGGAACAGCTGGACATTCAAAAGATTGAGCAGTGCGAGCAGCTTGTTAATGATCGGGAATGCTACTGCGATATGGATCCCTGCGACAATCAGCGGCAGGAAAAATACCGTAAGCACCTGAGAGCGGATAGAGTTCTTAATCTCCTGATGCGTCATTCCAACCTTTTGCATAATCTCATATCGCTGTTTGTCATCGTAGCCTTCGGAAATCTGTTTGTAGTAAATAATCAGCACCGTTGCCATGATGAATAATACGCCCAGGAAGATACCGATGAAAAAGAACCCGCCATACAGACCGACAAATTCGCTTCTGGAATCGGCTTTCGATTCTATCGTTCCTTCATATCCGTGGCCTACATAATCCTCCAGCAAAGTTCTGTAGAAAACACGCTGGGTTTCTTCATCTGCATCAGAGTTAAACCCATAATAATACTGTATCTCGCTGGCCCCATCAGAAAGTGCTTCTTTTTGCAGCGCATAAAGCTCATCTATATCTGTCCCATCTGGAAGAACGATAAACTGCGTGTTGGCGGCAACGGCCACAATCAGTCCGTTTCCGATAAATTCATCAATCTTCTCTTTCACCGAGTATTCCCGGTCAAAGATTTTGAGTGTCGGAGAATCAAACTGAAGGCGATCCGAATATATGAGAACTTCATTTTCAGCCAATGTTTTATCTGTTCCCATAACTCGGTTATAGTCTGAGAGCGAGACAAAAATCAGGTTATTGAGATTCCCCAACGACGAAAAATTCGCATCGCGGGTGACTTCAAAAGTGTCTCCGTTTATAAAAGCCGGAAATACGAGATAACGATACTCTCTTTCACTTGTGACATTCAGATTTTGTTCTTCCTGCAGTTCACGAATCGTATCAAAAGATTCATATGCCCGTTCTTCCGATGTCTCATTGGAATAGACTATAAAATCATCCGGATACCGGGTAGCAATCACATCCTGCAAACCAAGCATCAACGACGATGTGGAAGATACCATCACAAGGACCGCTGTTGACAGAATACAGATGTTCGCAAGACCTACAGCGTTCTGTTTCATACGGTAAATCATACCTGATATGCTCGTGAAGTGCTTGGTCTTGTAGTAATACTTTTTGTTCTTTCGCAGGATTTTCAGCAGCGCAATGCTACCTGCGGTAAAAAGCATATAGGTTCCAATAATGACCAGTATCACCGCAAAGAAGAAGTATACCAAAGCGGTTAGGGGGTTTTCGATTGTCAGCGCAATATAATAACCAGCCCCAAGACTCAATAGTCCCAAAATGGCAAGAACCCATTTGGTCTTAGGCTCTCGTTCACCGGCATTCCCTGCAGTGACAAGCTCAATCGGATTCGCTGTATGGATCTGCCTGATTGAATTCAGAAGGATCAGCAGGAAGATAACGCAGAACATTACTATTGTGCTGATGATTGCTTTATCTGAAATAAAGAAGCCAAGAGTAATCTCTTCGTTCAGCACCTGCGCAATCAGCAAAAACATTGCCTTATCCAGCGCAAGGCCGATCACAAGTCCGCCCACAATACTGATAAGGGTTACATAGAAATTCTCCCAGGCCATTGTTTTGGCAATATGGGATTTTTCCATACCCAGTATATTAAAGACGCCGAATTCCTTCTTCCTTCGTTTCATCAGAAAACTGTTGGTATAAAACAGGAAAACAATCGCAAAGAGCGCAATAATCACGCTGCACATCGACATCATCGTCATCATTGTGCTGGAACCGACCATATTTTTAAGACCGGGATTATAGGATAATGACTTTACAATATAGAACAATGCAACCGTCATCACACAGCTCAGGATATATGGAATATACGCCTTCCCGTTCTTCTTGATATTACTTGCGGCCAGTTTGGAGAAAAAGCGATTATTCATACTGTTCACCACCCGTTGCCAGCAGTGTCAGGGTATCGGATATCTTCTGATACATCTGCTCATTCGTATGATTACCGCGATAAATTTGATGAAATACCTCACCATCCTTAATAAACAGCACACGGCTCGCATGACTGGCAGCCTTTGTGGAGTGCGTTACCATCAGGATTGTCTGACCGTCGCGGTTAATGTCGTTGAAGACCCTTAAAAGTCCGTCTGTGGAACGAGAATCCAGAGCGCCTGTCGGTTCATCGGCAAGCACCAGTTTCGGGTTGGTAATGAGCGCGCGGGCGACTGCCGCTCTCTGCTTCTGTCCGCCGGAGACCTCATACGGGTATTTTGCCAGCAATTCTGTAATACCGAGTTTTTTTGCTATTGGCTGAAGGCGCTGGCTCATTTCCTTATAGCCCTTGCCGGCCAGTACCAGGGGCAAAAAGATGTTATCCTGAAGACTAAAAGTATCCAGCAGGTTAAAGTCCTGAAACACAAAACCAAGGTTATCTCTGCGGAAAGCGGCGATTTCTTTTTCCTTTACAGCAGAAAGGCTCCTGCCATCCAGCAGGACCTCGCCGCTCGTAGGCTTATCAAGCGCCGCCAGGATGTTAAGCAGCGTAGTCTTTCCGGATCCGGATTCACCCATGATCGCGACATACTCGCCCTGTTCCACAGAAAAGGACACATTCGATAGGGCTTGGACCTGATTTCCGCCAAATCGTGTTGTATAGATTTTTTGGAGGCTTTTCGCCTCTAAAATTGCTGCCATATCAATGACCTCCTTGTTTCTTTCGTGTCCCCATTATAGCAAAACGACTGAAGCCCGCGACATTGAATCGCGTGACATTTCAGCCGTTTGATGTGACATTTTTGTATGATGAGCCTCACTCTACCTGCAGCTCGTCAGTATGCAAGTCTATGGAAATCACTGTTCCCTTGCCCGGCGTGGACTCAGCGCTCATCTTATGCGAAAGCCTGTCCGCTGCCGTTTTACATAAATACAGCCCCAGTCCCGTGGACTTCTTATTATAACGGCCATTATAGCCTGTAAAGCCTTTTTCAAAGATTCTCGGCAGATCCTCTGCGGCAATCCCAATGCCATCGTCCGCAATCTTCAGGACCTTATCCGGCGTTACCGTAATCCTTACAGAGCCTTGCTTGGTATATTTAATGCTGTTTGACAGAACCTGTTCTATGATAAATAGCAGCCATTTTTCATCTGTCAGTACTTTGACATTCGTCGGCGTATATTCCAGGCGGATCCTGCGGCGGACAAACTGCGGCGCATATTTATGAATGGCCTGCTTGATGATCTTATCAAGGTCATATTCCTTGAACACATAATCCGAGTGTTCACTTCCCAGACGCAGATAGCTCAGCACCATCTCCACATACTGCTCAATCCGGAACAGCTCTGCCAAAAGCTCACGATGCTCGTCCGTATCTTCGCTCTCCAGTATCATTTTCATAGTGGATATAGGAGTCTTGATTTGATGGACCCAGGTCGTGTAATAATCCAGGCTCTCTCTGCGTTCCGTCTGGCGGGCAGTTTCCGTAACTTCATTGAGTCTTTTCAGTTCCCGGATCATTTCCTGCAGATCTTCCTCGGCCAGTGTTGCCGGCTCAGGCAGCTCGTCTACGAGCAGACGGATGTTTTGGAGGATCCGCATCCTATCTCTATGTTTCTTCCAATAAAATATGAAATGAACTGTCAGCACTGCTGCTCCAAAAAGAAAGCAGAGCCCGGCGGCATAAAGCACTGCTTCCGTCTCCAGGTCATATAACCGGAATATGGCAGTGAAAATAACCGCAAATCCAAGGAAAACTGCCGCTGAAGGCAGATGCTGGCGCAAATAGCGCCCCAATACATAATACCACTTATCCTGTTTCATTGACTGCCTCACTCTATGAAATAGCCGCTGCCTACTTTCGTTTTAATAAAATCGGTCAGCCCTGCGTTTTCCAGTTTTTTTCTGAGTCTGTTCACATTGACGGTCAGTGTGTTCTCCTCTACATAGGCGTCCATTTGCCACAGCTTTGTCATCAGCGTATCCCGGCTGACTACCTTTCCCTTATTGGTAAGAAGCGTTTGCAAGATGCGGAAATCGTTCTTGGTCAGTTCGATGCGCTCCCCATTGTAGGTGAGACTCGTATCATTCAGATTCAGTATGGCGCCCCGATGCTCTAATACAGGAATCTGTGTACCCATATCATAAGCGCGGCGCAGAATGGCCTGCAGCTTGGAGGTCATGACATCAAGGTCAATCGGCTTTGTGATAAAATCATCACCGCCCATATTCATGGCCATAATGACATTCATATTATCAGAAGCCGAGCTGATAAACACAATCGGGACCTGTGAGATTTTCCGGATCTCGGTACACCAGTGATACCCATTAAAAAACGGCAGCATAATATCGACCAGTACCAGATGGGGATTGCACTGGGTAAAGGTCGTAAGCACATTCTGAAAGTCCTGCACGCATACCACTTCATTGCCCCAGGACTCAATCTGTTTCTTCATCGCTTCTGCAAGCGAAAAATCATCTTCTATAATCAAGATGCGGTACATCGTACTGTCACTCCTTTCTGTTCGTAATGGAATCATGCTGTCAGATATCTTTACGGGTATAGAAAGTAGACTTGCCTTTCCCGTGGCGTTCAATAAATCCCTCTTCAGTAAGTTTCTTCAAAGAGTTTTCCACAGAAGCCTTTCCCACAGCGGGAACCAGTTCCATAATCTCACTCTTCGTAAACTTCCCGATTTTTTCTTTTATGGCCATCCGGACCTGTTCAATAGCAGGCAGTTTTTCATCTACAAGGCTCATTCTGCTCTCGAAATCTCTATAAGATGCCAAAATAATGCCGAGAATATATTTAATAAAGGGAGAAGGATCATTGTTTTCCTCATACCAGTCGATTCCGCTTTTCTCAAGTGCATCATAGTAATTACTCTTTGTCTTTTCGATTTTGCTCTCAATACTGATATAGCGGCCCACCATATATCCGCATCTATAAAGGAGCAGGGTCGTAAGCAGTCTTGACATACGGCCATTGCCATCGTTGAAAGGGTGGATACACAAAAAGTCATGGATGAAAACCGGGATCAATACCAGCGGGTCTATTACACAGGAATCAATCACCTGATTAAAACTCTCGCAGATTGCATCTATCGCAGCCGGAGTTTCATAGGGCGGCAGGGGGGTAAAGCGCACAACCTGTGTCCCGTCTGCTTTTGTCTCGGCAATAATATTCTGCGTATTCTTAAAACGCCCTCCGATATCCTTTCCGGAGTATTTGTACAGATCACGGTGTAGCTGGAGAATGTAGGATGCTCGAATCGGAATATACTCATAACTTTCATGAATGGTATTAAGCACATCCCGATACCCCATAATTTCTTCCTCATCACGGTTTCTCGGGGTTGTTTTATCCCGACAAAGCTGCTGCATCCGGGTACTCGTAGTTACAATGCCTTCAATCTTATTAGATGCCTCTGTACTCTGTATTTTTGCAATTTCTACTAATTTATCGAGCGCAGCTGGTTTTTGCTTCAAATATAATTCCTGCCGACCTTTGAACTCATGTATTTGAGCAACCAAGCCGAGAATTTCCGAATCCCAGTTCCGGTCTTTTAATGTATCGTAGTTAAACCGTCTCATTCTCCTACCTCCATTCTTTTCACCTAATTATAACACAGTATTAGGTGAAAATCAACGGCATAGGCGTATTTTCTCCTAAATCAATTTCTAATTAGGCGATTTTCAGTTCTGTTAGGTTCAATTATACTGTCTATGTATCGCTCAATATGGTCGAGATAATGGCAATGAAAAAAGGACGGAAACAAATCCGTCCCTAATACATTTCCCAAGCATCATAAAAAACGCTCATCTTGACCATTGACCGGCTCGGCTGACTTGGCTATATCCTTAGATAAGGTTAGTTCAATACAGCTTTATATCCGTTAATCTTATCCCCAGTAATGGTAATAAAATACGATTCGCCAAAGCGGGCTTCCCATGAGATAGGCTCCATATATTTAGTGATGTCATCCGGATATACATTTTCATAATTGGGCGCCACATATTCGGTTATGATGCGGAATTGCACTGACAGCTCGCAAGCATCAGAGAGGTTACTTAGTTCCTCCTTATTCCACACCACAATGTTATCAGAATCGTGCTTGATTAACGATCTGTCCGCATTTGATATGCCTCCGCTGTATTCATGGCCATTGACACGATAGTCATAAACCAGTAATCCAATATCTTCTCCTACATCTAATTGTATGTGCAGGGCTATTTCATCATCAGCCGGCTCATATTCGTTAGGTATTATCTGATTACAAATTATGAGGCCCAGTCCCAGCACAACCGCAATTGCAGCAATGATTCCGATTATCTTTTTCTTCATTTTAGAAACACTCCTGTCTATCAATTCATTCCTTCTTGAATGTAAAGAAAATTCCAATAATCGCGGCAATAAAGATAATCGGTGCTACTCTGACAAACAGCCATTCAAATGAGTGAAAAGCCACTCCGAGAACAGCGGTTTCAGGGGCACTATAATCCCAACCCAAATAGGGACTATTTAATATTCCCACGGCCACAAAAACCACTACTATAATTGCACACAACGAAATAAGCAACCAACGAATCACTTTTCTTCTTGTGGTCTTCCTTTGCGCCAGTTGCAAGTTTATCACTTCCAGTTTTTCGGAAATGGCTTTGATGTTATCAGCCTCCGTTTCAGCAACAGTTTCTCCCAGCAACTTGCTTACAGGTGTTTCAAGTACTTCCGACAGGGAAATCAACATCTCAGAATCCGGAACCGACAATCCCTGCTCCCATTTAGAAATGGTCTGCCGCACGACATTCAGCTTAATGGCAAGCTCTTGCTGTGAAAGTCCTTTTGATTTTCTAAGAGCCCTAATATTTTCATTGAGCATCAGGGACCGCCTCCTTTCTTTTTATTGTCATCACTATTATGAGCAAAACTGCCCGTTGCCACAAGCAACGCATTTTAACATTACAATAAAAACCGTAGGACTTTGAAATTACGGTCCTACGGTTTTTGTCTTACGCTTCTATCTCTTTTTATTCTTGCTCTTGTGAGGCTGCCTCTTTCAGCCGTGAAAAGCTTTCGTTGCTAATAACATGTTCAATTCGGCAAGCGTCAGCCTCCGCAGTCCTGGGGTCAACGCCTGCTGCGATAAGCTGCTCGGTAAAAAAGCAATGGCGCTCGTAGATTTTTTCGGCAACCTCGCGGCCCACATCGGTCAGATGGAGAAAGTGATCTT
>DXYE01000077.1 GCA_019415985.1 Clostridiales bacterium | reverse complement strand
CACACATTCCTCTGGCAGCTTATCCTCCCGCAAGCCCTTGAATACAGGCTGCCTAAGTTTTCCGGATTCGTTCTTTTCCATATATTTGACTGTACAGCAAAGCGTCGGAACCACCCATACCGTATTCTCGTTTCCGTTCGGAGGCGCAAACGGCGGTATATCGAGCCTCGGCAGCTTCCGTATTCTGTGGAAGCTCTCACCGCCAACGCCAAGTGTCACATGTCCCTTGTATGTCAGTGCTCCGCGTACATACTGTCCGAGCAGGATGCTTGTCATACCGTTTTCCTTCGGAAGATAACCGCAGACGACGTAGTCCGTGTCCTTGAGGTTCTTGCACTTAATCCAGTCCTTCGTGCGTTTTTCGAAATAGTAGCGGCTGTCCTTCCGTTTTGCTACGATACCCTCCAAATTTTCTGTCTTAGCAAGCTGAAAAAAAGCGACGCCGTTGTTCTCCACCACCCTCGATACCGCAAAGCGGGCGGATTCTTCTATGACCGCCTTTTGCAGCAGCGCCTTACGTTCAGTCAGAGGCAGGTCTGTAACCGAATGGTCCTCATAATAGAGGAGGTCAAAAGCGGTAAAGCAGGCGGGAAACCGCATTGCCGCAAGCTCAATTTTCAGCGGATTGCTCATCAGGCTTCTCCGCTGTATTTCATAAAAATCCGGTTTCCCAGCTCTGATAACCGCCAGCTCACCATCCAGAATACAGCGGCAGCATATCTGTTTGTGGATTTCAGACAGCTCCGGTACCTTCGGAAGAATTTTCAGATTCCGTTTGTTCCGCAGCTCAGTCCCTAATACGGGATCAAGATATGCGACGCAGCGCTCCCCATCCAATTTTAGCTCATATAGATATTCCGATGAATCAAAGGCTTCACCCTCCGCACCAATGAGCATCGGCCGTATATTTTTGTCCGCAAAAAGATCGCTCATGTCGCGACGCCCGCTTGTGCAAGGCTCTGCTTGAGCGCTTCCATCAGATCGACGACGTTGACAATCGTTTCCTTCGGTGCGACAATCTCTTTCCCTTGAATCTTGGCCTGAATGACCTGCCACAACCTTTCTCTATATTCGTCTTTGTACCGTTCGGGTTCGAAAACTTTCACCATTGTTCTGATAAGCGTTTTGGCCATTTGTAGTTCAGCGTCGCTGATCTCCGACTGTGCCACTTCCTTTGGAGCGTTCTTAACTTCATCCGCAAATAGCAATGTCTCCGCGAGGATTCCTTGGTCAGTGGGGATGAGCGCCAATAGCTTTTCCCTTGTTCCCATAACAGTTTTGGCTACTGCGATTTTATTTTCATCCTTCATTGCACGCCTCAGCAGTTCAAATGCCTTGTCTCCACCCTGTTCGGGGATTACATGATAGGTTTTATCAAAATAAATCGGGCGGATATCCTGCAGGTCGGTAAATTGCAGGATATGAATGCTTTTATCCTTTTCAGATTTTGCTTTTTCAAAATCATCGTCGGTCAGCGTAACATATTTGTTCGGTTCGTATTCGAAGCCCTTCACAATGTCGCTCGGCCCGACTTCTTTTCCGCAGCCGGCACATATTTTTTTATATTTGACACGGCTGCCGTCCTCCTTGCAGAGTTGATTAAAATGAATATCATTATCCTGCGTCGCAGTGTAAAGGCCAACCGGGATATAGACCATCCCAAAGGAGATAGCGCCTCTATGCGATACCGCCATTGATACAACACCTCGTTTCCCTTTTATATAGTGTACCCATTTACAGCGGTTTAATGACTGAACTTCCCTCCTCATTCAGCATATTACAGAATCCTTTTGTTCTATATCGCTCATTATTAACTTCTCAATTTCTCAACACTCCATATATCGTTATCCTCTTGACAAGAAACACAAAATATGGTATAGTAAAATTGTTCTTAGGTTCGAGTAATTGTCCTCATTTGGGGACTTTGGTACGAGATATATGGTCGGAATTATCTTTATAAGATAATTCCGGCTTTTTTATTTATTCAGCAACGAATCCCAGCGTGCAAACAAAGGCCGCACCATGATTTCCAATCAGGAATCTGTGCGGTCTTTGTTTGTATATTCAAAATCAAGGAAGGACTGATGTAAATCGTGATACCCCTACCCCTCATTCGTGTATCCTGTAAAAGCGAAAAAGAAAAGCTCGGCTTGACAAACTATTCCGATATGGTGATATACGACAAGGAACATTCACTTGTAGCCATCCGTCTGGGCGGATATCCGGAGATGGTACAAGCTATGAGCGACGCAATACTCGGCGGTTGCGAACTGGAACTGACGGGTGCGAGAGAGACAATCTGCGTGAATTCCAAAGGAAAGCACAACTACGATCGTAAAATTTCGCATGACGGTATTTATGCGGAAGCGATGCACTATCTGCGGGACGACCCGCTGCAATCCCTGAGCATCGGAGACGATGAAGAGGAAAGGAGCGATAAGGAAACTGTCAAACTGAAACGCAACCTGTATTTCTTCTGCAAGGACAATGACGAGCTCTTTTCTGAACTGGACCGCAAGCTGGCTGTCCCACTGATCCCGGAATTCAAGGACTACTTTATTTCAGAACTGCAAAGTCGGGAGCTGTTGACACCGCTGCGGGTATGCTGTATCGGCCGGAAATTCGACGGATGGCATATGTGCGTATCTGAGGAGGAAAGTGAAATCGCCGTCGTGCTGGAGGACGGGTTGAAAAGCGGACAAATTTCTATCCCGGGTTCAGATTCTGCGGCAAAATTCCTTTTTTCCGACATCCATTCCTTTACCCAGTATCTCCAGAACTTCGGGACAAAAATTGCAGACCGGATCAAGCGGTGTTTCCCGCCGATATATAACCCGGCGGAGGAACCGATTTCGGATAAGCTGCGGGAGGTTAACCAGTATGTGATGGAACATGCAGGCTACGCGCTTTTTGACGCCCAGCTCGGGGCAGCCGAGGCGCTGCGCCGGCAGTTGGAAAAAAGCAAGCTGGCCCTGCTTGTGGCGGAATGCGGAAGCGGCAAGACCAAGATCGGCAGCGCCGCTTTATATGCCTATCAGCACAGCAATCCCAAACGGCGGACAAATCACAAGGCGTTCAACGTCGTGATCTGTCCTTCGCATCTTGCCGGGAAGTGGGTGCGGGAGCTGCATGAAACCATCCCCGGCTGTTTTGCGCAGCACATTCAAAGCATCACCGATATCGACCGGCTTCACAGACTGTATCAGCAAGAAAACCGGACGGTATACTGTGTGCTTTCCAAAGAGACCGCCCGCAACGGCTATATGAACAAGCCGGCGGTTTCCTGGAACCGGCTGAAAAAGGGCTTTGTTTGTCCGAGGTGCGGCACGGTGCAGGAGATGAGCGTTTTTGACGGCACATCTTCCTACCGGATCAATGCCAACGCAGGCTTTTTCCGGAACGAAAACAGCAAAAATCACAAATGCCAGTTCTGTGACGAACCGTTGTGGGAAATGCTCAATCCCGACGATCTTTCCCCAAAGCGCAACGAATGGGTGCGGATCGGCGGATACGGGTATGTTCACCGGTGGTTTGCAGCCGAGGCGCTGATTGGCTGTAAAAACAAGGAACATCTTGCCAAAATCGAGGAAGTGTGCCGCAATCCAAACGGTGTATATCCTGCTCGGGGCGCATACGACCGCTATCCGCTGTCCACTTACATCAAGCGGAAGGTACGGCGTATTGACGCGCTGATTGTAGATGAGCTGCACCAGTATTCCGGCGAGAGCGCCCAGGGCCAGTCTATGGCAGAGCTGGCCGGGATCGCCGATAAGGTGATCGGCATGACCGCCACCTTAGTCAACGGCTATGCCAAAGGCATTTTCTTTCTGCTGTTCCGGCTGAAATCTCATCTGATGCTGCTGGACGGCCAGGATTACAAAAATTCCCGCAGCTTCTGCGAACAGTACGGCGTGGTCGAAGACGTGTATGAAGTGGATCTTTCGGAATACAACGCTGCGTCCAAAGCCACCCGGCGCAAGATACGCGAGAAATACCTTCCCGGCATTTCCCCGATCGTCTATTCCCGATTCCTGCTGGAAAATGCTGTATTCCTGTCACTAAACGATATGGGAAAGGAACTGCCGGATTACGAGGAAATTCCCGTAAAGTGCTGGATGGAAGAGAATGTCAGCAAGGAATACGACCGGCTGGAAAAGGAATTTAAGCGGATCAGCAGAACATACCCGGAAATCGGCAGTCGGATTATGGCCATATACCTAAATCTGTTGTCCGCTTACCCGGATCAACCCTACGGGCATGAACCGGTGTATAACCCGTTGTCTAAAGGCAGAGAGGAGGAAGAACCGCTTATCATACCGCAGGATACCAGCGACGCTATGGCAGCACAGCCAAAAGACAACGAAGTGCTGAAACTGGTACAACGGAAAATCGCCGCAGGAGAACGGGTAATCATCTACACCGCCTGGACGCGGCTGGATACCCAGACCAAGCTTCACAGGCTGCTTACGGAGAAAGGAATCCGCACAGCCATTCTTGACCAAAAGGTTCCGACCGTTAAGCGCGAGGCATGGGTGGATAAATGCATCCAAGAGGACACAAAGGTGCTGATCGTCAATCCAGCCTTAGTTGAGACCGGCTTGGACCTCAATGCCTTTACCACACTCATCTTCTACAACATCGCATTCAACTTGTATATCTTCCGGCAAGCATCCCGAAGAAGCTGGCGGATCAATCAAACAGCACCCAAAGTGGAGGTGTATATGTTCTATTACCACGGCACCATGCAGCAGCGGGCGTTGCGGCTGATGGCGTCGAAACTAAGCGCCGCTACGGTGATCGAGGGCAATATCTCGGAAGAGGGGCTTGCGGCAATGAGTGACTGCGAAGACATGACAACGCAGCTCGCCAGAGAACTGGTGTCCGGCCTGCAGGATAATGTCGATGATCTGTCGGCATCCTTCCGCAAGATGGCGATTCTTGGAAACCGCCAGAAGAAAGAGGACCCGGTGCAACAGGTGATCCCTATGCCGCCAGCGCCGCAGGAAGAAAAAACGACCGCGTCCAATCAGCCGAATGCCGTCCTGATTGCATTTGCCAAATTTCATAATAACCAAATCGAGAAACCCGTCGGTAAGACGAACGACACAGGTCAGCTCAGCATTTTTGACCTACTCGCCTCGTAAACCGTGGGCTTTTGATTTTGAAAGGAGCCCTGTCCATGCTGAAGCCCTATAAAGCGATAGCGATGATTCATTCTCTCGGCAGCGAACATGAAGCGCTCATTGTCCGCTTTGAGGACAACAACCATTGCCGGGCTGTGTTCGGCAACAAGCTGTGCAGCGCCGTCTACAATCCTTACACCGGGATGTTTTATGTGGATGACATTTATGGCGTTATCGAGGAATGGAACAACGAAAATCAAAAACAGGAGGGAGAAAAACCATGAAGCTGAAAGATTCCATACCCTTTTGACAAAAGCGGATGCTAACCGTTTAGCAAGATGGAAATACAGCGATACAGTCATCAATTCTCAGGAGGTCAATCATGATTAAGAAAAAAACAGGTGAAATATTTGAATTTGAAAGCGTCCGATACAGCATCGGGGATTGGGTGCAGTGTACCGAAAGCTCGGAATACGCCGGCCTGTCCGGCGTTATTGTGGAAATCCGGGACGGCGAAGATCGGGAAACCGAAAACCCGACGCCAGACATCTACTGCTGTCTTCAAATCCCTAAAGACGCCGAACTTGTGCAGCAACTGAAAGCAAGATTCTCCGGTTTATATGGCAAAGCGGTCAAAATCAAAGATGTCCCGCTGGATTGCGTTATCCTGTCACCTGATGAACTGATCGGTATCCACAGCAATCCGAATTGTTATACACCGGAGCCGGACCATCCCTACCCCTTGTGCGTTGGGAACGGCGAGGCCATGTGTGAAGACTGCGCCTTTTATGTAAATCTGGACTACAATTCATACGAATAAGGAGGAAAGCTATGAAATTTATAGTAAACCGGCTGCTGATGTATGAGGCTGTCAAAACAGTCCTGAAGGCCGTCAGCAGCAACAGAGAAATCCCGGAGATCGGCGGTATCCTAATAGATGCCGATGCCGACAGCGGCATGCTTACCCTCACAGGTACAGACATCCGCACCCACATCCAGCGCCGGCTGCGGCTGGAGCACATCAAGGAAAGCGGAAACATTATCGTCGCGCCGATTTTGGTGAATATGCTTCGTCTGCTCGAAGGCGAAGCGGTGGAATTCAATGCTGAAAGAGGGCTGGTGACGCTGCATTCCGGTTCATGTTGCTATACCATATCCTATCTGGAGACCAAAGCCTTTCCGAAGCTGCAAATTCCATTCCCGGAGGATACCATTCAGATTACAGGAATCAACTCTCTGATTAAGCGCACGATATTTGCTGCTGATGAAAAGGTAACCGATCCCCAAAAAGCCGCTCTGTCCTATGTCAAGCTGAGCTTTCAGAACGGTATGACTACGGCAGAGGCCACAGACGGCAGTTGTGTGGCCGTTGCGGCATCTCCGCACTGTGCTGACGGTGAGCTTGAGATAACCCTGCACGAAAAAGCATTAAATATATTGAATAGCACTGTCAAACCAGATGATGTGCTGTATGCAGGAATCGTCGGAAAATACGCCGTTCTTATGAAGGAGGATATGTTTTTTTCTTCTATGATGTTTGCTGGAAAGCCTTTGAATTTTGATAGGATTCTTGATGAGATCCAAACTATTTACAAAGCTACAGTTGACGCCAGACAGTTTTACGAGCTTGCAATCGGACTTTCTGCCGTTTTGAGTGCCACCGACGATCATTGCGTAGATCTGTGGATCGAAGCGGACAGCGTGCGCTTTCAGGTAAAAACGGAGCGGTGTACTTCCTCCTCCCATATACAAGCGAAAGCCACCGTGCCTACGCCGGAAGAAGGCTTCCACTATCAGGCAAAATTACTGATCGACTGTCTGCACCATCTGGTCGGTCCTGTTCAGCTTGGAATCGATCGGCGCGGCTTTGCTTTGCTGGAAGGGAATGGCTGCCGGTACTGCATCTGTCCGAGAGGACCTGCACGCATAACCACACGGAATGACAGCCATAAGGAGAATACACCAAAATCTAAAAAAGCGAAAACCGTCACTGCAAAAGCAGCATAAGGAGGAAAACCCGTGAAATTCAAACTTGGAAGACTAACCGGTACACATAGTATCGCGGAAAGATTGCAGGAGGACACAGAGTTTCGATTTTTCGTCCTGCATTCGATCAATCGGTATTGTGCGTGCGACTGGGGCGAACTTTCCGATTATGACAAGAGAACCAACAATACTGCTGTGGCAAATGGAAACGGTCGAATTTTAGCTGCCTATGCCTGCAAAGAACTGCAATCAAAAATTCTCATCATAACGGATGCCGACAGGAGCTTTACCACTGTTCTGTTTCCACAAGAATATTAAATCCAAACCATACAAGGAGGAATACTATGCTGCACGACAAAATGAACGCCGTCATCTATGAAGTCTGCGAAGGGCTGGCCGAACGCGAGGAGCTGGTACATACCATTGCCCTGTCGCTGCTGACCGGGAAGAACCTATTTGTCTTAGGTAAGCCCGGCCAGGCGAAATCTCAAGCGATTGATCTGTTTCGTTCCCACATTCAGGGGGCAAAGCAGTTTGACGTCCTGATGAGCAAAGGCATCGACCAGGAACAGCTTTTCGGCAGGCTGGATCTTGCAAGTATCATTCCGGGCCATGTATCCCACTCGGTTCTGGAAAAAGACGAAGGGTACCGGAAAATGGCGGAGTATTTGAACCGGCTGCTGGAGGACGCCGCAAAAGATACGGACAGCGGAAACTTTCTGGCGGCGGCCGGTGAACTGCAAAAGAAGATGGAAACCTACCGCAAATGCCTTGCCGAACTGCACAGCGGAATCCCGGAAATGCAGACGGCAAACAAGATACCGGAAAGTCACATCTGCTTTTTGGATGAAATTTTCAAAGCCAACGACGGGGTGCTCAACAGCCTTCTGAAAGCGTTGAATGAGCATGTTTACACAAATGAAGGCGTGTCGGTCAAAATCCCGGTTATCAGCTTTTTCTCTGCCTCCAACGAAATACCGAATTTCAACAATCCGGAGGAGAAATCGCTGCGGGCGCTGTATGACCGTTTCGACTTCAAGGTGAACACCCGGTATGTGCAGGTCAAGGCCAACCGTATGCGGATTTTGAAGCAGAAACAGCAAAAGGAACCGAAGCCCGCACAGGCTTTGATTTCCCTGAACGAGCTTTACGCCATGCAGGAGGAAGTCAGGACAGTCAAAGTCCCGGACAGCATCAACGAGCTGGCGGACAACATCCTGTGTGAGTTGCGCCGGAAGGACATTCCTGTGAGCGACCGCATTTATTTTAACTTTTCTCCTGTGGTGCAGGCGGAGGCCTGGCTCCACGGCAGGGACACCGTGACGCCTGCGGATATGCCGGCGCTTGTCAACTATCTGTGGGACAAACCGGAGCAGGTGGAAACGGTTGCCGAAACCATCCGGCGGCTGACGGAAAATCCCCTCGGAGATCAGATCGACGCCATTCTGGCCGCAGCCTATCAGGCGCAGCAAATCTTTGAAGATGCAGCGGATAAGAACCACGCCCTGCTTACCCTGCGGGGAGAACTGTTGTCGGCCTATGAGCAAGGCGTTTCCCTGAAGGACGGCCTGGTGGAAAACGACGCAGCTATCGTTTCGGTGGACGGGTTGACCGCAACGCTGGAAAGTATCAGCCGTGAAGCCCACGCAAAAACGTCCTTTACCTATGTCCCGCTGGAAGAGCTGAAAATCTACAGGCAGATGAGCGCCTGAAACCGCAGAAAGGAGCAAATCCATGGAAAATACCGGTTCGGCATCGTGCCCGTTTTGCGAATGGTATTACGGAAGTGCAGTATGGCGTCGCTCTTGTGCACAAAACATTTTATGGGCTATTCTTGCGGCCGTTGCAGCTACGATTTTGATCCGCTCAACGATTGCCCCATCTGCGGTACCAAACTGGAAGGCGGCGTAAGCGTCTGACCTTACCGCAAATCCTTATCCCTATCAAAAATAAAACAGAAAGAGGTATAAAATTATGTTGAACAGAATCACCATGACCGGAAGGCTGACCCGTGACCCTGAACTGCGCAAGACAGCAAACGATATTTCCGTCACAAGATTTTCGATTGCAAATCAGCGCAACTACAAAAATAGTGCCGGAGATCGGGAAACCGACTTTTTCAATGTGACGGCTTGGCGCTCTACTGCTGAATTTGTCACCCAGTATTTTCGGAAAGGTTCGCTGATTACCGTGGACGGGCGGCTGGAAAGCCGTAAATATACGGATAAGGACGGAAACAACCGTGTTGCGATCGAAATCATAGCCGACAATGTGTATTTTGGGGAAAGCAAAAGTACCGCTCAGTATCCTGAAGAAGCTGCCGGCTCTGCCGAAAATTTTTCTCCTGACTTTGCCGCTTTTCAGTCAAGTGAAGAAGGGGACGACTTCCTTGATGACGACTTCATTCCATTCTGATCATAAGCGAACCGAAATCAGTATGCGGGCAATACGCCCGCATACTGAAGCGCCGTTTTGCGAACAACTGATTTTTCATCAATGATGGAGGAAATATGATTTATGAGAAACCGATACCAAAAAGAACAAGACCTGCTGACAGCAAAAAAATGGCTGGACAGTTATTTACTGACACGAAAAAATCCGATTTCCAGCCGGCTGCTGCACACCACCCATCTGACAGATCTGATATTCAGCAGCTTTGACAGGGAACAGCCAGTCCGCCGCTTTGAACAGACCGAAAGCCTCCCGAATATGGAAAGTCTTGCAAAGGATGTATTTACTGCGCTTTACTCGCCAGTTCTCCGCCGCAAGGAAGAGCATTCGCTAAAGCTGCGGGAGCGCCTGCTGAATCGGCCGCTGTTGGAACGAATCATACAAAACGATCGGTTTGACGTTCTGAAAGCTTTATGTGAGGATAAGGAACTGCCGTCCTTTGATGCAGTTTCCGCTTTTTGTGAAGCCTTCGCTGAAAATCTGCCTGCTGAAGCGGTACCGGAACAACATTGGCTGAAAGTGATTGAACAGCTGCAGAAGCAGGTGGAACAGACCATCCAAGCGATATGTGAAATGCAGAACAGCGCACGGCCTGCATCCCCTAAGAGGCTATTGTTTCTGTATAATCGTGTAGACAGAAAGCTGTCGCAGATTGACAATCTGATGAAGAAAGCGCAGAAAGAAGCCGTCCGTTATACCGAATCGCTGACACAGACCATTGACGCCGCCATGCAGTCTGCTTACGAGCAGGCGGTGCAGACCCATGCCATTATGCAAGCCTGGGGCGACGGCAGCGGTGTAATGCGGAACACGCCGGTGAATCAGGAACTGCTGGCCTATGTGAAAGGCAGCGAGGAACTGAAAAAGATCGCCCGACTGCTGGGCAGATACCGGGAAATTTCCGCCTATAAACGGAAAAACAGCTTTGCTTACGGGCGCGGTGAAAAGTACGATTTGACCGAAGGGAACGACATTACAAACTGCTTGTCTTCGGAGCTGGCCCTGCTGGGAACGGCAGAGACGGAAATCCTGTTTATGCGCCGCTATGAGCAGAAACGGTTGATGCAGCATCGCAAGCGTGCGGCCGTTGCCAAAGGCCGTGGCGATATGATCGTCCTGATCGACGAAAGCGGCAGCACCCGCAGCGTGGCCGGATGGGCAAAGGCACTGGCTTTAGCGCTTCTGGATATTGCTTCAAAAGACCGGCGTAAATTTGCGATGGTACATTTCGCATCGGCGGACCGGATCAAGACCGATTTGTTTGAGCCGGGGTACTACACACCGGAGGATGTAATAAAAGCAGCGGAGCAGTTCTTCGGCGGCGGGACAAACTTTGAAGCGCCGCTGAAAGAAGCCCTCCGACTGATGGAATGCGGTTACGAAAACGCCGATATTACCATCATTACCGATGGAGAGTGTTCCCTGCCAGAACCCTTCACAGAGGAATTCCGCAAAAAAGCGGCCAGTTATAAAGCGACCGTGACCGGAATCTTACTTGATAAGGGAGGCCCCTGCGGCAAGTCGCTGGAACCGTTCTGCGACAAGATTTATCATACCAGTGAGCTTACGGAGGATGAAATTGCCGTGCAGCTCCTGAACAGCAAAATTTCATGAAAGGAATAGAATCGTATGGATAAAAAAGAATGGTTGATATTGGCCGAAAAAGTAATAAAGCGTACACGATCTTATCGTGATAATCGGGAACGCGGCATACCTGACAGTGAAAATTTTCAAGTGTATTATATCTTGACGAAAGGAGAGACTCCACAAGATGCAGTTGCCTATGCGGTGTATGAGGACAAAGTTATTTTTATTCGTTCGTTAGATGATAACGGCAAAGCTTTTGAGGGATATGAAATTTCATTTTGGTTCGGAGCTGATCTGTTCGAATGGTTGGAAGAAGGATATCAGCTGGTTGAAATGTCGCTGGAATCTCATTCCTGTGTCTGGCAGGAGCTTGAAAGCTGCCGAGACGATTATGAATCACAAGCCGGCATACAGTTGTATTTGGATTATTGCAGATATAACGATATCACGCAAGATTTGCTTGCAACTAAAACCGACTACGACGGTATGGATATTATGACCTTTTATGATGAGCAGGACGTTAAGGTAATAAAAGAGATTCTTCAAAATAGGCAATCGAAAGAAAACTAAATATCATTTCCAGAACACAATAAAAAGCGCTGTCGATTCTCAAAAGGGAGTGACAGCGCTTTTTGTTTGATCTGCATCAGTTACTATAAGAACATTTCCATATACAATGGACTTTTGTAAACAGAGATCGAGTGATAATTTGTAAAACACCCTTTTTAGATGATGTTAATCAGTCATTTTTACTGCGAATTTGACGATAGTTCAATGTTTCAGAGCCGTGATCGGAACCACAAATACGCCGTCTTCCCGCCTGTAAGCCGCATTGGAAAGGCCGCAGATCACGCACATCACAGATGGCGGTGTACCGCCGTCCTCGTCAATCGCCTTTTTGATTGCAAGCATATTTTCAGCCGCTTCGTCAATCTGATTTGCTCCAAGCTTGATTTCAAACGCACACCAGTTTCCATCATCAAGTTCTATCACAGCATCAATTTCCTTGTTGGTATAATCCTGATAATGATACAGGTGGGCGCCAAAAGATTCCGCATAAATTTTCAGGTCCCTTTCACACAGTGCTTCAAACAAAAAGCCCAGTGTCTGCAAATCATTCAGCAGGC
>DXYE01000076.1 GCA_019415985.1 Clostridiales bacterium | reverse complement strand
GTTTCCCATAGCTGTTCACTGTTATCCGTGTACTCTACGGCCGCGGCCGCGGCCGGTATCATAAGCGGCAGAAGCAGCAGAAAGGACATCAGCAGAGCGATAGCCCTTCGGCTCCCCGTTCGGTGAAACGATTTGTCTGATTTCAGTATTTCCTGTTCTTTGAAAGGTCTCATAACGAAGTCTCCTTAAATTATAAAAAGGTCTGACAGGAATTTTCCTGCCGGTATGTTATATTATACATGATATATTTACATTTGTACATAGTTTATGCGAAAAAAATTATAAAATTTATCGGCTGATATCATAATATATCGAATTTCATCGAATAATGGAGGCGCAAATCCGTGGAATCCTTGTTTTTTGGTATATGGTTCGGTACGGATATACCGAAGAAAGGAGCTTGGAAAGGTAAAAGCTGGGAAAGACAAGACCAGTCTAACGAAAGGCGGTTGCCGCACCCGCGGGCATAGAGACGGACGACGTCTCGCATGACAACATCGTCAGATATCTGTTCCGTTTCAAATTTTTCGAAAGTGCAAAGACAGCAGAGTCAGATTCTGGACGGAAACTGTCCTCCTGCCGTTTGGCTGAACGGCAGAAAAAAGCTCGACTGTTTTCATCATTTCTCCAGGGATTTTAGACAGGCTTTTCTTGACAAGGGAACAAAGCGGGCAAAAGAAGAAGGGAACAAAAAAATGGGTGCTGCAAAAGAATTCCTTTTGCAGCACCCGTCTGAGAACCGACTGTGGCTCCATGGAAAGAAATATGCATATGACAGACTTAAAATTGCATGATTTTTCATTTGTATTTAGCCTTTCACGGTCCCAATACCCGGAGAGATGCACAGCGCAGCTCAGGTCTTCGTGTCCGAGATCACCACGTGAACCTTTCCGGTTATTTCAGGATACAGTTTGATTTCAACAATATGCGTGCCGAATGTTTTCAAAGATTCTCCGATCTGCAGCTTGCGCTTATCTATGGAAACGCCGTGCTGCGACAGCAGGGCTTCCGCAATATCCTTCGCCGTCACAGAACCGTACAGACGTCCATCCGCTCCGGCCTGCTGCGAAATTTTAACCGTGATACCCTCAAGTTTTGCGGCCGTTTCTCTGGCCTGCTGTTTTTCCATTTCAATTTTGTGAAGACGGGAGGCCTCTTGAGATTTGATTTCATTCATGGCTTTCTGATCAGCAATGACCGCCAGGTGTTTTGGGAGCAGAAAATTCCGGGCATAACCATCGGAAACATTGACGACCTGCCCCTTTTTTCCCTGTCCCCTGACGTCCTCCAATAATACTACTTTCATGTGTTTAACGTACCTTTCTCCCCGGTGAGTGGTGCATGCCGGAACCAACCGGGGCCGGCTCCGGGCAAAATTCATCGTATGTTTTATGAAAACGGCAGGACGGCCCCCGTTGGAAATGACAATGACAACAGCGAAGAGACGGCTGCCCGGGCATTGCTCACTTTCCGAGACTTTGCCGCGCGGCGGCTGGATTTTGCATGTCATTCCCTTTTTCAGAACCGCAGCCTATAAAGCGCTGTGCTTTTTGCGAACGGACTTTAAATCAGTGTTTCCAGATATTCGTCGATCGCCTTTTTCAGACGGTTCAGGGTCTGCATCATGGATGCGCTCCTGATCTGCGCACCTGCAACATCAAAGTGACCGCCGCCCTCCAGCTTTTCGAGAATCAATTGTACGTTGATATCCCCCTGCGAGCGTGCGGAGATATGTATGGTATCGTCGAGCCGTACCAGGGCAAAGGAGGCCATGACGCCCCCGACGGACAGCAGCTTGTCTGCTGCCTTGGCTGCGGCTATACGGTCATTTGACGATGCGTCCTCTCCGTCCCGCATGGCGATGGCGATGATGTCGCGGTATATGACGACATTGGATTCAAATTTTGCCTCCCGCATGAATTCATCCAAATTGGTCCTAAACAGCATGCGGACGTCGGCGGGATTGGCGCCTTCGCCGCGCAGGTAAAGGGCAGCGCTGAAGGTTCTGACGCCTGTATTTCTGGTAAATTGGTTTGTATCCAGTAAAATGCCTGCCAAAAGCAGATCCGCTTCCTCCTTTGGAAGCGCGCCGAGCGGCAGAGACTGTTCCAAAATTTCTGTGACCAGCTCGCTGGCCGAGGAGGCGGAGGGCTCGATATAGGCTACCTTTGTCGCAAATTTGAATTCGGCAGTCTTTCTATGATGGTCGATGATGACGATATTTTCCACATTGTCCACAAGCTCCGGTGCCTCAAAATGCGCGGGATTGCATACGTCGCAGACAACCAGGAGGGTATCGGAACGTATGAGGTCCGCAGCCTCTGTGGAATCGACAAAAACATCGCTGTATTCGGGCTTTCTCGAAATCAGATTTAGAAGATTCTGAATATTGGGATCGGAACGGTTTACGGCTATGCTGGGCCGTACACCGCAGAACATTGCGAGCTTTGCAATACCGATGCAGGAGCCGAAGGCGTCGTGGTCGGCGAAGCGGTGTCCCATAATTAAAACGTTTGAGGAGCGCGAAATCAGCATTGCCAGTTCGTTCGCAATGACGCGTGCGCGCACCTTTGTCCGTTTCTGAACGGATTTGGTTTTACCGCCGTAAAACTCGACGCCGGACTTGGTTTTGTAGACGACCTGATCGCCGCCCCGCTGAAGAGCGAGGTCCAGGGCGGCATGGGACGCTGCCTCTTTTTCCGCGAGCGTACCGCTGATGTTCGAAATGCCTATGGAAATCGTTACCGGCATGCAGCTTTCTCCGATACGGATTTCCCTTACCTTGTCAAGGATCGTAAAGCGATCCGCCACCATTTCCCCCAGATACTTTGCCTCGAAAAGAAGCATATAGCGGTCCTTTTCGTATTCCTTCAGCACACCGTTTACACGGGCAGCCCAGGTACGCAGAATGGATTCGATGTTGGCTGAGGCGATGCGGTATTTCTCCTGCGCAACCTGAAGCATTTCCTCCAGGTTGTCGATGATGATATATGCGACGATGAGGGACTCCTCTTCGATCTTACGGTACGCGAGCTTGAGTTCTGAGCGGTCGGACCAGAAAGTGATGACATAGCTTTTGCCCTGAGCCGGAAAACGGTATCCCTTTATGGCAAAAAAGCGTTCGGGATGTTCATCGTGCTCGTTCATGAAAATGCCGGCTTCTACGCCGTCGGTACGGTCGCTGGTCAGGATCTCTCCGACATCTGCCGTGCAGAATTGATCTAGATATTTTCCGTACAGAGCCTCCCCCGTATAATAGAGCTGGGCGAACGCCTTATTATACCAGATGATTTTTCCCGTATCGTCGCAGATCAGCACCGGCATGTAAAGCTTTGAGATCACATCCAGCGTCATGCTGCGGAGAATGCCTTCGGCCCCCCCGGAAACGGCGGCGCTCACACGTACCGCCCGGCGCAGCAAAAGCAATGTGCATGCAGCCAGCAGGCAAAGCGCCAGATAGCCCAGGAGAAGCGTTAGAGTGGACAGGGAACGTTCGTCTGCCGGTGTGTGTTCCAAATACCAGAAGCAGCCGGCAAAATAAAGCGCGGACAGCAGCACAAAGATAAGAGAGCGAATCGTGCGACCATCCATTCGGGGGCTTTTCGGTCTGAACATCTTAAACAATCCTTTCTCGGGTAAATGGAAATTCGTTATGATAATATCATTAACTGCGATTGACTTTGTTCCTGTAGGCGGAACGGAAGCAGTCGACGACGCCGAGCAGCGAAACAAGATACCAGCTAAGTCCGTTCCAGAGGAAGAGAAGGAGGAACAGCGCTGAGAGAAGAAAAATACGTCGGCGCAGAGGATTTTTCGCAAGCCGCAGCAGGCATTTGCCGCCCATAAGCAGCATGGCGGGCATGAACAGAAGTACAACATTGTTGATTCCCAAGGCAATGCGGGTTTCCTCGGCCAGCGACGCGGCGGAGGATGCAAAATAAGCCAAAACATATACAGACGCCGCTATGGGCGATACGTTGACGGTGAAAGGACGGCATGGAATCAAAAGGGGACAGTTCATGATTTTAATCCACAGCGCGGCAAGGGACACGGACAAATAGGAGGAGAGTATAGCCAGAAGTCCGATGATAGCCGGCGTCATCATTTTCAGGGAGAGGAAAAAGGCATCGGCCAGCGCGGACATCTGAGCACGGAATGCATCCAGGCTGAGCGAGCCGTTAAGGGATGGCGCCAAATATTCATATAAGAGGTCAATGGAGGCGCTTGGAAACATGGCTGCCCGAAGCCGGTCATACCAGCCGGAGAATGTATCTCTCAGGAGAGCCGGAGACAGGCTGCCGTAAGAAAAGGCAAACCATATGGCAAACCATAGGCATGCGGCTGCCAGCAGGGTGAAAACGGAAACAAGCGTCACCTGCTTTTTATTCTGTCCGCGCAGAATGCATATGGATATCGCTGCGGCCAGAGGGAGCCATAACAGAGAGGCGGCGGCTGTAAAAGCCCCTCCTGTCAAAAATCCGGCGATGAGAGCCGGCAGAGCGGCGAGATAGACCCACGGCGAGTGAACGGCTAATCTGAGAAAGACAGTCAAGGACGCTGCAAGGATGAGAAACAGAAAAGACGAAGGCGTCTGCAGTGTCAGGGCGAATAAAACCGAGCTTGCTGCTGTTGCTCCAAAAAACACAATGGCTGAGCCTATTCTCAGGGTATATAGCGGCATGGAGGAATCTACTCCTTCCCTGCCAGGTAAAATCCTAGGCATTTTATGTATCCTTTCCGGCAAAGCCGCAGTTGTCGGCATTGGAACGTGATTTATTTACTTACACCAGACATTTTCCATCCGTGTTGCGAAAGCGGACAAGGGGGCACGACACCTGCGGAACGATACCTTCTTAGCTTTGAAAGCTCTCTGCGCACCGTACGGTTGAAAAGGGCATTTTTTGAAATTCATTTTCCAATGAGCCGGCGCTGCTTCTGTATATGCATAAGCGAAAGCCGTCAGGAGGGAAGAGGTTCAGAGACAGGAACCAGTGCTGGACAACGCCGAGCGGCTTTGGAAAATCCCATTACCTTGCGGAGCAGGCGTTTTCGGTACATCTCGGGTGTGCCTGCGGAATGGCTCTTTCCGGCAAGTGCTGCAGATGATGCACGTAAATAGAGAGGTGTGACATTGAATATGTACAGGCGTCAGGAGCACGCATAAAGACGTACATTCCTCATCCCTCTTTGCATTGTTCTTCAATTGCTGCGCTTCTGCATTGTATGCGGAGACTTAACGCTTAGTTCTTTTTTGTGAATAAAAGACTTCAAAGGAAGCGGAGTGTACAGCGCCTCACATATCAGACGGCAGGGTTTTACTGCTCGATTCCAAACAGTGAGCAGGCATTGGAGCAGGTTATGTCGCACACATCCACATATTCCATTTCTTTCAGCTTCGCCACTGTTTTTGCTATGTACTTGACATAACCGCTGTGATTGATTCTTCCGCGGAACGGATGAGGCGTCATATACGGACAGTCTGTCTCGATGAGGATTCTTTCGATGGGGACAGCTTTTACCACCTCGAGTATCCTGCCCGCGTTTTTAAACGTAACAACGCCGGAAACGGAAATGTAATAGCCCAGGCGTATCAGTTCTTTTGCCATTTCCGCACTTCCACTGTAGCTGTGAACGACCCCGCGGACCCGGGGAAACTGCCGGATCATATCCATACAGATGCCGTGGGCCTCTCTGTCGTGAATGACGACGGGATAACCGGTACGGGAAGCCAGTTCCATTTGCAGTTCAAACCATTTTAACTGCATGGCTCTATCTGAGAAGTCATAATGAAAATCCAGGCCGATTTCTCCGATAGCCACTGCTTTTTCGTGATACAGAAGCTCTCTGAGGCTGCGGAGCGCATCCAGGTCATCCTCTATATTCTCCGCATCGTGAGGGTGAATGCCTACCGCAGCATACATCCCGGGATATTTTTCGGCCAGCGCAAGGCTTTTTCGGGAGGAATCGAGATTGGTCCCCGCATTCAATATCAGCTTAACCTCCTGCTCGAACAACGTCTGCAGCAGCTCGTCCCGCGAAGGAATAGAGGGATCCTCCTCGTATCTGACATCGTCATAATGTGTGTGGGAATCGAAAATATGTCTCCTTCTGATCTTCAGATAATCCAATTGCTTACGCCCCCTTCCTTCGGAACGGCTGAGGACCGACCCGGTATTCAGCAGCAGGCGGAAATACGCCGGCTGTATACATATTTTTTCTGTGCAGACGATATAACGGTATATTCGGAAACAAGGTACGTTTTACCGCCTGCATACATATAAGATGCTCTTTTCTTTACGAAAGTCACGGCTTTAACATGCGGAACACGGAATTGCGCCGTACGCGGCCCTGCCGTCTTCTATACCCATGCATACGCTGTCATGTAGATTTACTGCCTATTACGCATTTGAACACTCAAACCCCTGAGTCTGGTGAATGCGCTCAGCGGATGCGTTCTCCGGGCGTGGTTCCGTCCTCGAGAAAAAGCACGCGGACCTTATCTTCGCCGGAGGCGAGGATCATTCCCTGACTTTCCACACCGCAGAGCTTTGCCGGCTTCAGATTCGCCACCATGGCTACCATTTTTCCGATCAATTGTTCCGGGCCGTACCATTTGGCGATGCCGGAAACCACCTGCCTCCGCTCGGACCCAAGATCCAGCTCGAGCTTCAGCAGCTTTTCGGATTTCGGAACGGGCTCGCAGGATAACACGCGCGCGGCGCGGAGCTCGCACTGCATAAAAGCATCGATGTTGATGAGCGGCAGCTTTTCCGCGTCTTTGAAGGTCTTTTCCTTTTTACCGGCTGCTTCCGTTTTCGGCGGGGTGGGCTCAGATTGCCGGCTTTCCGAAGCTTCCGCAGGCGTGAAAGCCTTGACCGTTTCCTTTTCATCGAGTCTGGCAAACAGAGCGGCGGATTCTCCGAGAATGCCGCCCGGCTTCAGTGCGCCGAAGGAAAATGATGCGACGTCGGTTCCGAGCTGCCTCATGATCTTCTCGGAGGTCTGCGGCAGAAACGGTGCAAGCAGACGGGCGCCTATACGTATCGTCTCCAAAAGATTATACAGCACTGTGCCCAGACGCTCTCGTTTTTCGGGGTCTTTAGCCAATGCCCAGGGCAGCGTTTCGTCGATGTACTTGTTGGCACGGCGGAACAAATCGAAAACCGCGTCAAGCGCGTCGGACACATGCAGTGTCTCCATGCAGGCGTCACACCGCTCCGCCGCCTGCGCAGCACAGGCGCGGAGATCCGTATCCAGAGCGGCGTCCTCGGGGTTCGGTGCCGCGGGCGCGGGAACCGTTCCGGCATAGTATTTTTTCGTCATGGCCGTTGTGCGGCTGACGAGATTTCCGAGATTGTTAGCCAGATCCGTATTGTAGCGGGTCACAAGGGCTTCGGGCGTGATATTGCCGTCAGACGCATAGGGCATTTCGGACAGGCAGAAGTAGCGGACGCCGTCCACGCCGAAGCGCTCTGCAAGCTCGTCGGCATATAGCACGTTGCCCTTGGATTTGCTCATTTTATCCGTACCGAAGAGCAGCCAGGGATGACCGAAAACCTGCTTCGGAAGCGGCTCTCCGAGCGCCATCAGGATTATGGGCCAGTAAATGGTGTGGAAACGCATGATATCCTTACCCACAACATGAACATCCGCCGGCCAGTAGCGGCGGTAAAGCTCGCCTGCTTCGTCCACGTCGTATCCGAGCGCGGAGATATAATTAGAAAGTGCATCCACCCAAACATAAATGACATGCCGATCGTCAAAAGTGACGGGAATGCCCCACGAAAAGGATGTACGGGAGACACACAGGTCCTGCAGTCCGACCGCAAGAAAGTTGTTGATCATTTCCTTTCTGCGGGATTCCGGGACGATAAAATCCGGATGCGCCTCGATGTATTTGAGTAAACGGTCCTGATAGGCGCTCATCCGAAAGAAGTAGGCCTCCTCTTTCGTACGACTCACGCTGCGGCCACAGTCCGGACAGCAGCCGTCCTTTACCTGCGTTTCGGTAAAAAAGGATTCGCACGGCACACAGTACCATCCCTCGTATTCATTTTTGTAGATCTCACCCTTTTCATACAGCCTTTTAAAAATATGCTGTACCGTGCGCTGATGCTCCGGGTCCGTCGTGCGGATAAACTTGTCGTAGCTTATGTTCATCAAATCCCAAAGGGAACGAATCTCGCCCGCAATACGGTCCACATAAGCCTGCGGGGTGATGCCCTGTGCACTTGCCAGTTCCTCGATTTTCTGCCCGTGCTCGTCCGTGCCGGTTAGAAAAAACACATCCTCTCCCCTCAGACGGTGGAAGCGCGCGACCGCGTCTGTCAGAATGGCTTCGTAGACATTTCCAATGTGGGGCTTGCGCGAGGCATAAGCTATGGCGGTGGTAATGTAAAACTTATTCTTTTGCTCCTTTTCTTCTGGCTTCATACAAATGACATCCCTTTCTGTAAAGTGAGTTCTGCTTTTGGTCGCTGTATTTGAGCGCCCGTTTTATGTTCCGAGCTTCTGTCTCTCCGTCTCCTGCGCGGTCCCATCGACTTTTGCGTTCGGGACGCTCAGTATGCCCGCATGTCCGGCGGCTTCTCTTTCACTGTCTGCCGCCGCTGCCTTTTTATGCACCTTTGCAGCGGAAAGATAGGAGCAAAAGCTGATATGCGTGAGAAGAAAGTAGGGAACGGCAAACAGCAGAAGTACGCCGGCCGTCAATAGGGAAACAACGCTCCAGAGCATGAAGCTCAGAACGAGCATCATCGCTTCCGCCATGTGACCGCGCAGGATTTGGACGCTTTCCCTTCGAGCGTCACGAAGCGTAGAATTTCCAGGGCGGCAGCAGGCGCAATACCACAGGCAGCTTGTTTGCATAATCAAAAAAATGAGAAGAGCTGCCACGGCACAGACCGACAGGGTGAAGAGAAAAGCCGGTACCGCGGTACGGCTTGGGCGTACGAGTTGTATCCAAGCTGAACGGAACAGACGAACGACGCCGGCCGCGGCGGCGAATTTCCAAATATATGCGAAAACGAGACGGTAAGCCTCGCAAAGTGCCGAAAAGCTGCTGTAATAAGCAAAGATGTCTCCGATCCGAATGGCTTTATCCGAGCCTGTAACCCCGCGGGAGATGTAAAGGCCTGCAAGATATGCATAAATGCCGGGAAGCAGCGGCGATACGCCGAAAAACAGAAATATATCTCCGCTCACACGGAGCAGCCTGTCGAGCCGCAGTCCTGCATAAGCTGCGTATCCTGTCAGCTCCGCTGTGTAAAACACGGTCTCATGCAGATATTTGATCCCGACGGTGAAAAACATGAGGATGAGGAATGAAAAAATAACAGGCAGCCAATTTCCGCCGGTCAACAGGGTCTGCCGGGCTTCTCTCTTGAAGTATGCCCGCCTTTCTGCCGCATCTGCGTACACGCAACGGCCCGCAGGAATTGTTGCGGCCCGTGCCTGTTCTGTCTTTTCTGTTTTTTTCATGATCATCACCGAGCTTTTGCTGTGCAAAGCCATCCTTTCTTCTGCAGCATGTGCAAAGACCTTGGCACGCCAGGCCGACCACGGGACAAGATGTGTATCATAAGGTACAAAACGGAAAACGGCGCCGTTTGCGCACAGGCATCGAAGATGCGCAGCTTCAGTTCAGAAATAAGCCGGGGCGTTTGTAATTTTTTGTTGCGCAGTCCATGATTCTGCCGTATGCATGTTCATTCGCTTTCCCCGAGACCGTTAACGTGTTGAGGGCTCCATCATGAGTTTGTCCAATTTATGAAATTTTAGACAGGAGAAAACGGAATGGGTGTTTGATTCCGTGCAGACGTTTTTCTTTTGTGTTCGGGATGACAGTGATATGATAGACAAGTTGTATCAGAAAAGCGACGTTCGAACGGATACAGACATTATATATCCTTATGTATATCTGCCGACAAGGCGAATTTGGGGGATCTTATAGGAGAAGAATAGATAAGATCGGTGCGCAGCGGCTGCCTTCAGCAAGACCGCGCATCCAGTGGATTTTACGGAAGCGCTCAAAGCTGACCGTCGAGCCGAACGCCGCGCGAGACCACCTGCGAAATTTCCAGCGATTTCGGATCGATCAGGCAGAAATCTGCGCGCTTGCCCGCCTCGATGGAACCAACCGAACGGTCAAGCCCGACCATTCGCGCCGGGTTTATCGTCACAAAGGGGAGAACCTCGGCAAGGGAAGCGCTGCAGAAGCGCATCAGATTCCGCACCGCGTCATAGAGCGAAATGGTGCTGCCCGAAATATGCCCTTCCTCGTTTGTGGCCAGACCGTTGCGGACGAACACCTTCAGACCTGCCAACAGATATTCGCCGTCGGCACAGCGAGCGGCTGACAGGGAATCTGTAATCAGTACCAGCTTATCCTTTGGCACAGCCTGCCAGACTGTTTTTACCACAGCCGGATGCAGATGGAACCCATCGCATATGATCTCCATGAAAACGCCTTCGGCCAGAGCAGCCCCGACGGGACCGGGCTTCCGATGATGCAGCGGGGGCAGCGCGTTGAAAAGATGCGTGACAGCGGTGATTCCGTAAGAGAAAGCGTCCACGGCTTCCTCATAGGTTGCATCGGAGTGACCGAGGGCAGCGGTCGCGCCCGCAGCTGTTGCCGCGCGTACGAAGGCTTCACCACCCGGGAGTTCAGGCGCCAGCGTGAAATGCGCGGTCAAAGGCCCGATGTGCTCCAGGAAAAGCCGTAGTTCATCGAGATCCGGCGGCGCAAGAAGCTCGGATTTGTGCGCGCCTCGCCTCGCTTCGCTGAGGTATCGTCCCTCGATATGGATGCCGTCAAAGCCTGCGGCGCGGATCCGGTCCGTGGCCCCGAGCATTTGCTCAAGAGGAGCGGAGGCGAGCGTGGGCAGAAGCGTCGTCACACCGTCCAGCGCGTAGGAGCGCCGCATGCGCTGCATTTCCTCCACAGAGGCCTCCGTAAAATCAAAACCGATTCTTCCGTGCGTGTGTACATCCACCAGACCCGGGACGACATACTGCCCCCCCGCATCCAAAACGTCCGCACAGGCTGGGACGGCGCTGTCCGCGTTCCCCTTGCCGGTCCCTGTAATCAGGCCGTCCCGGACAAGGATCCAACCAGGCCTAAAGCCCTTTTCCTCTGTAAAATAGATCAGATCGCCGCGAATCAACAGCTCCATACCGGCGGTATCCTCCTTCATTCGTCCATGTGAGAGGGAATCAGACGTTTAAGAATACAATATTTTACCATATCTCGGCATAGGTTTCAAGTTTTTTTTGAAAATTCCTTACGTAAACGCAAATTTCAGCGTATAGCACCAGACTCAGCCGTCATCCCGGAGAACGGCCGCGCCTCGTCTCTTAGAACGAAGCGCCACGCGCAGCAGCAGGAATCGTCGGTGACGTCCGGGTAACAGCTCAAACATGAACAGACGATGCGGTCGTCGATAACCCTGGCAAATTCCGAATACTCGATGAGCCCGACGGCTTTGCAGGGGTGAAACGCCATCTGCTTGCGGCTCCGAGCGCTTTGAACTCTACACTCGAGCGTTCTGTACGTCAGCGCGTTGTCCTTTATTGCGATTTCATCCTGGTTGATGTTTGCATAGAAACGGAGGGAGAGGGCCTCCGCGAGTCCCTCGAGTCCGGCACGGTCCGGCAGCCGCAGAAATTGCTTGATCCTGCGCGCTTCGACAACTGTAAAGATTTTCCATGCTTCCGCGTCGTGATACATGGCCTCGTCCATGCCGTATTTTCGCTCGACGGATTGAAACCAGACGCCGTCCATGGCCAGCCAGTTTTTGGAATATATTTCTATAAGCCGGATCAGCTCGTCCCGGTTGAGGGCCTCTAATTTCTCGTTCTTCGCCATTGATATCCGCTCCTCTTCAGATTTTACCATAATGATATAAATATACCAGAAAATCGCCGGTTTGTCCACAGTTACCGCAAAAGAAGGACCGCAGCAAAAAAATAAAGGCCCGCTGCGGGCCTTTGGGTGTGTAGGTCTTACGCGGAGCAAACGGAGCCGCCCTGATAAAGGATGATTTCGGGCAGAGCGGAAAGCATGAGCCCGTCCTTGATCAGCTCGTAACGCTTGCCGCCGGGAGCTGCCGTGTCTGGAGAGATGCCGATTGCCTGAAGCACAGCGAGCTTGCGCTTGCGCGTCGGCCGGACTCGGAGAATGTACTCCATACCGCCGCAGCTTAGGGAGAGGTCAGTTACAGGGATAGGGGTACGGCTTTGCCGCAGGCATAAATTTGCTGCTGAACCTGCTCCCATTGTTTTTCTTTCACTTGCCGAATAACCATAGCAATGACTTCCTTTCTTGTGCATAGTGCTTTTGTTCATAGAAAATTGACACTTGCGTTTTAATTTGAAATATCTTAAAATTATTCAATTT
>DXYE01000075.1 GCA_019415985.1 Clostridiales bacterium | reverse complement strand
ATATACCATAATTGCACTGAATTCAACATCTGTATGAAAATAAATGTAAACAATTATGCAAAAAAGGAATCCAGGATCTGTAAAATGATATTCCCAGCAGCGGTTATGTCTGCCAGCTTTAAATTGCGGCTGCATTCTTGGAAGTCGGACCTCTCGTCGATATTATGAGCATGATGACGGCAAATAGAAAGACAGTGCCCCCGACTGCCAGAAAAATCAACGTGAAATTCGGAAAAAAGGCAAATATTATGCTGACAGCCAAAGAAGCCGCATTGTATATGATGTGCGCAATGATCGAAGCTAAAAGCGATTGACAGCGGTCATTGAGCAGACAGAACAGAATTCCAATGAAAAAGCTGTATAGAAATTGTATCATGTTGCCATGCAGCAATCCGAATATCAGGGAACTGAAAATGACGGCAAAAATCCGATGCATGCCGCGGAGCAGAGAATGATATATTAGTCCACGGACAAAAATTTCCTCGAAAATCGGAGCGATTATGATAACCGTTATCAGAATGGCAATCATGTTGTCCTGCACCATGGCCGTGCTCTGATTTTCCATGGCTTGTTGCCACTCTTGAGGAAATGGAAGATGTAAAACAGCATACGATACAATGACATTCAGAGATATGGCGCTGAGCAAAATCCATGGCAGGGCGAACGGGCGTACAGGTGCAATATGAATCTCTGTGAAAAAGTTCTTCCTTTGAATAACGAAGAACAGAGCAAAAAGGATCAATGCAATCAGATCGACAAGTCCTGTAAGGGTATACAAATGAGCTTGAAATGTGTCAATGGATTGATTTATCAGGGAAGCATACGAGGGAATACTCACACCCGTCAGAAGATATGGCAGTGTTTTTGAGAAAAAAAGCATATAAAGCAGCACGCTCTGCACGGCCATCTGCAGTGCCACAAAAAATAGAAGATACAATATCGCAATGCCGATGGATTTACAAAATCTTTTCATATCCTTTCCTTTCTGCACTTAGCGGAAGACCTTGTAATTTCCCCTAAACAGGTCGGAGTTTCTTTATACATGCAATCTTTCTACCGGCTGTATCCAAAGCGGCGTAAAACGCTTTCTCAGGAGGGACTGATCATCTGTTCAGCGACGAGCGCCTGCATGTCAAACAGTCCGGGATCCTTGTCAGAGATATAACCGGCCGCGCGAAGTGCGCCGCGGGCAAACACCTCGCGGGAAGCAGCGCTGTGACAGAGCGTGACAATTTCATCGTGTCCCGCAAAGATCACTTCGTGTTCGCCGACTATTGTTCCTGCCCGTACAGAGTGGATGCCAATTTCCTGTTTGCCGCGCTTTTCCCGTCTGCTTTGTCTTTCATAGATGTATTCGGGCTTGAAAGAGATTACATCGGAAACTGCGTCTGCCAACATCAATGCGGTTCCGCTCGGTGCATCCAGCTTTTGATTGTGATGCTTTTCAACAATTTCAATATCAAACTCCGGTCCAAGCATTTTCGCCGTCTGGCGTGCCAGTTCCATGAGAAGGTTGATGCCGAGAGACATGTTCCGGGAATAAAATACCGGGATATGATGAGATGCCCTGGATATGATTGCTTTTTCCTCATCTGTATGTCCGGTCGTCGCTATGACGGCTGGCATTCTCTGTTCCTCAGCATAGGAGAGAAGCGCTTCCGTTAAATTATGGTGGGAAAAATCTACAATGACATCCGCACGAACAGCTACGTCCGTCAGTCTTTCAAATACGGGAAAGCTTCCTTTCGTGTATGTTTCTGTGTCCTGTCTGAGATCAACTCCCGCAACAATCTCGTAAACGCCGGATTCCGCGGAAGCACGGACAATGGCTTTACCCATCCTTCCGTTACAGCCGGTTAAAAGCAATTTTATCATAGATAAGTCATTCCTTTCTGTTTGTATAAAAATACGTTTCCCAAAAAGACGGCAGAACGCGGTTGGTTTCTGAAAAATGGTTCTAAAATATCAGAACATGGGAACGAGGGTTTGTATACCTGAAGCAAGCACCTCTACAAAACAGGCCGCTTCTTCCAGCCCATTCATCGGGGAGAAACTGAGACGAATTGTGGCGTCAGCTTCGCGTTCCGACAGACCAAATGCAAGCAATGTCCGGCTAACATGACCGCTTCTAGACGAGCATGCAGAGCCGCTTGAAACATAAATACCGCGATGCGACAGGTAGTGCAGCATGACCTCGCTTTTGATGTGCGGAAGGGTAAGACTGAGGATATGCGGAGCATAACGGCCTGCGGGCTGGTTGATGCGAACGCCGTGCAGGCGCTCATCCTCGTGTATTTTCTTTGTGAGATAGTCGTAAATTTTTTGTATATGCGCGGCGTTGTTTTGTATTGCGGGACAAGCTTCTTCGCAGGCTGCGGCGAAGCCTGCGATTCCGGGCAGATTCTCCGTACCGGAACGAAAACCGTTTTCCTGTCCGCCGCCCCGGATAATCGGTGAGAGGTTCTTTGCTTTTAAAACGGATGAAGAAACATACAACGCACCGATTCCCTTAGGACCATGTATTTTATGAGAAGAAATAACGGCAAAATCGACTCCGGCCGCTTCAGGGGAAAAAGGGATCTTCATAAAGCCCTGTACGGCATCACAGTGTACCAGACAGCCGGGATTGATCTTCTTTACCACTTTGCTTATGGCTGCAATATCGTTGACGGCTCCTGTTTCGTTGTTGACGAGCATAACGCTTACAAGAAAGGTATCCTTATCCATTTCCGCTGCCAGCCGATCCATATCGAGGATTCCGGCACGTGTGGGAATGCGCACCAGTCGATATCCCTCCTTTTCCAGAAATGCTGTCGGGCTTAAAACGGCAGGATGTTCACTGTCGCTCGTTATGATCTTTTTGCTGCGGAAAAAGGCTTTGGCGTGCGCCGCACCGAGAAGCGCAAGGTTGTCTGCCTCTGTTCCCGAGGCGCAGAAAATAAGACTTTCAGGCGTGGCGTTTCGGCAGTTCAACGCCTTCAGAATGGTTTTTCGTGAAGCCGTCATCAGTGCTTCCGCGGCTATTCCCACAGCATGCAGGGATGACGGATTTCCGTACAGCCGTTCGGCGGTATCCTGCATCTTTTTCAATGCTGTTTGAGATATTCTGGTTGTGGCGCTGTTGTCGAAATAGATTTCGTTCATAGGAGAATTCCTTTCGCTGTGGAAAGCTTGGATTTGTTTCAACGGAATTCAAAATATTCCAAAACCTCTATAACATCCTCGATATTTTCCTCATATCCATCCTTGGTGGAAGTATAGGTGAAGGTATAATATCTGCCGCTTCGCACTCCGATAACCTGCATCCATTGGTACGTGACACCGCTGACATCGCCTGTAAATCGATACTTATATGCCTTTATATCGCCAAGCGTCGTTTCTGTCCCCTCTTCCTCCAGTGTCCAGTTGGCAAAGGTTTCTTCGTATCTTTCCCGCAGATCGTTCCAATATGCATCGGCAGACGCCTGGCTTACAGAGATCAGATCGATTGCCGAGACGGAAACGCTGGATTTTGCCGCGTCTCCGATGGCAACGGATGTCATTCCCTGCAGGGTATCTACAGTCCAGTCCTTCGGTACATACAGATTATAGTCGTTGACTTCACTGACGATTTTTTGCATGCCGCTTGGAATATCTCCGTCCTCGCTGTTTGAGCAGGCGGTGGAAAAGAGCATTGCACAAAGCAGGACAAGAAGGGATAGGACAGATAAAAGTTTGCGATAGGCTTTCATAGTTACATGAACCTCGTTTCTTAGAAAATAAATGATACGAACGGAAATGCTCGCGCGGACTGGTATTGCGTGTCATACATGCGGGGCCCGAATACTTTCAGAAAAGCATGGCGGTATGCATGGACATCTGTGCGACCCTTTCACGGAGCAGGGCAAATTCTGAACCTTCAAGATGCGGGTTAGCCTGGATGATCTCGCTTGCGGCTGCAAATGCGTTCCGCAAATGTGAGAGTCCATCGCCAGGTTCTGCAAGGCGGAAATGGAGTTCTCCGCTTTGGCGCATACCGGTCGCACCTGTTGTTGAGAAAAAATCGCCGGGACCGCGAAGCTCCAGATCCTTTTCCGCAATCTGGAAGCCGTCGTGCAGACTGCACATGATTTTAAGCCTTTCCTGTGCTTCCTCACTTTTTGCGTCAGATATAAAAATACAGTAGGATTGGTAGGATCCGCGCCCCACGCGTCCTCTAAGCTGGTGGAGTTGAGACAAGCCGAAATATTCGGCATTCTCAATGATCATAAGTGTCGCGTTCGGAACATTTACACCTACCTCAATGACCGTTGTCGATACCAAAATTTGTGTTTTTCCTTCTGCAAAGCTGTTCATCACAGTCTCTTTTTCCGTGCTTTTCATTTTACCGTGCAGACAGGCGATCTCCAGATCAGGAAAAACGGACGTCTTTAATTCTCTTGCATAGGCTATGGCAGATTTGCGTCGGCTTTGATCGTTTTCCTCCTCCTCTGCTTCCTCTACCGCAGGACATACGATGTAAACCTGTCTGCCGGCTTCAGTCTGTTTCCGAATAAATCCGTAAAGACGCTTGCGATAGCTCTCGTCTACGCAGTATGTGGCCACTTTCTGTCTACCCGGAGGAAGCTCGTCCAGAATACTGATATTCAGCGTACCGAAAAGAAGAAGGGCAAGCGTTCGCGGAATCGGTGTCGCAGACATAGCAAGTACATGTACGCCCGGCGTGTTTTTTGTCAAAGCCGCTCTCTGCCTGATGCCAAACCGATGTTGTTCGTCTGTGACGACAAGTCCGAGCCGGTTAAACCGGACGTTTTTCTCTAAAAGCGCGTGCGTACCGATGACTAGGGGGAGGGAACCGTCCGCAAGCCGTTTTCGGATATCGCTTTTCTCGGAAAGCTTTGTCGCGCCGCAGAGCAGGACGCATTCGAAGCCGTACTGTGAAAAGAGTTTTTGAAGATCGCTGTAATGCTGCCGAGCGAGTATTTCCGTCGGCGCCATGAAAGCAGCCTGATAGCCATTCCGCAGTGCAATATAGATGGCCGCAGCCGCACAGACGGTCTTACCGCTGCCGACATCTCCGGAAAGAATGCGGTGCATTGGAGCGGTTCCTATCGTCATATCTTTCCGAAAATCCGTAACGGCACGTTTCTGGGCAGAGGTAAGGGGGTAGGGGAGACTGTCGAGAAACGGTTTAAGAGAAATGTTTTGCATGGGCAGGGCCACAGAAGCCTGCCTGTCTCTGTTCTGCAACGACAGACCCAAGGCGAACAGCAACAGCTCTTCAAAGATAATCCGTTTCCTAGCTGCGACAAGGGACTGTGCATCTGCCGGCCGGTGAATCCTGTACATTGCATAGCGTTCGGGTGCCAACCCGTACTTTTCGCGAATAAAGGTTGGAAGAATATCCGATTGGATATTTGGATCAGCTGCGCCCGATACCTGCGGATACACGATTTTCAGGGCGGCGTCTATTGAATCGGAAACCAGCTTCTGTGTTAGCTTTCCGGAGAGCGGATAGACCGGCACGAAAGCGGGCAGAGCATCCGCTCCCTTTTCGTCATTACCGGGGACTGCCTCAAATTTAGGAGATGAAAGTCCGAAGCGTCCGCCGGTAAAGTCGAGTTTTCCGTAAAATCGATACAGGGAGCCTACGGTAAAAAGGCTCTTGTAATAGGGCTGGTTAAAGAAAGTAACGGTACAGACACTGCTATTGTCGAAGGCCTTAAAACGCAGCAGTGTCATGCCTTTTCGAATCGTCGTGGCCTTCGGCGGTGTGGCGACGGTTAAAAGAAAAGCTGCAGCTTCATCTTCTCTGGCCTCGGCGAGCGGTATAATATGGCCGCGTTCTTCATAATCGCGCGGATAATGACGTATAAGATCTGCCAGCGTTTCAATACCCATACTGCGAAACGCTGAAGCACGTGCCTCGGAGATCCCCTTGAGAATCGTTATAGATGCGGTTTCATCGGGGCGGCCCATCCGGGATCATTCCCCTTTCGTCGTAAATTTGTCGGATCGGCAGAGCAAAAAGGTACTGTGCGCTTCTACATTCCGATAAGATATCTTGGAGGTTCATATTCTTTCTGCCAGTACTTTAGAAAATGGATGTATACTGTGGGAGGAGTGAAAGCTTTAAGCGTCAGTGGTACCGGACAACATATTCATATCATTTGCTCCGCTGCTTTCCTTAAAAACAGATTGAGGTCTTCCGGCATTTCATCACGCAGGATCGCCTCAGTCAGTCTGCGGACGGCATATTCCTCAAAGACGTTCAGTGTTCCAGAAACATCCCCTGAGAGTTCATACGAGCGGTCCATATCCGGATATATTCTAAGTTGCTTGAGATGCCGAACGATCTGTTCTCTATTGTCACGGATACATCGATGAACAGGGACATGCAGAAATTCATGCAGTACAGCGCTCTCTCGGAAGGCGCCGGAAGAGAAGAAGAGACAGTCTTCCTTTATATGATAATCCGCAGAGCAGGCGCATTTGATTGGATTCAGAAAAAGAGAAACCTTTTGAACCGATGTTGGATAATATTTGATACACTTGTCAAGAATTTTTTGCAGTTGGATTAGATTATTGCTGAAGGCTGAATTCTGCTGTTTGATCCATTTGCTTTCCCAACGGAAATAGGTTTTAAAATTCTCGCTGTTCAAAACGCAGTTTAAAGCGGAGGGAAATGCGGCGACCCATTTCCAAAACAAATGATTTCTGTCTGATTCGGTCAAATTGCTGGCACCCATGACAAGATCTCGATAAATGTCAAAATCCAGTTGATGCGTTGAGGACCGGTTTATAAGGAATGCGGCGTCTTCCAAAAGAGCGGCTCGGGGCCAGTATTTATAGGCCTCACAAGAGTTTTGCCTGGCCTCCGAGAAGAAAGAGGTATCAAAGCTATCCGGCGGCAGTTGGAATCTCTCAATCGCTTCCACAAGGGAGGCGTCTCTGTCCAACGCATAATATGGATACCCACATTGCAGAAGCGCGTAATAGATTGCAGAAATTTCAGGCAGATTGAAGATGCGCATTGTTCCATCTCTCTCGTCTGCTGTTGCTCAGCTATATTTTCGATCCGAAAAATGGTATGTGTTTTTTACTTTTTCATGTGAGCAATTGGCTCTCTCCATTGGACTTCGAGGGTACAGCCGCAGATCCGTTTCAAACGCTGCAGCTCGCCCCTGATATTTGACACTTTTTGAAATAAAAGCTACGGCAGCTGAATAAAAGCCGGTATGGTTGGATCTGACAGAAGCGGGCCGCTGCATGATGTGTGCGCACCCGCCTGATTATCAGAATCGTCATCCTGTCAGAGAAAGGACTGGACGCGTTTAAGCGTCTGAGGCTGTGAACATGCGGAAGTCAAACATTTTTGGCGGCGCAACCTTTTGGCGGTCGAACTTCCGTCCATCCCGCTCCGCTTTCTTCTCCTCGAGCAGATACCACAGTTCTGTTATACTGATTTCACATTCCTGTAAATCAGGAACCTGAAGACCGCCATCCGCGTATATAATTTCTTCCGCTGTCTCCAATTCACCAATTTGAATTGCAGCAAACGCCCGATACAATTTAATTCGGGGCAGATTCCGAATATCTTCGTCGAGTTCAGAGGTATAGGCAAACTGAAGCTCGGACTGCCAAGCCAAAAAGAGCGTTTTTGCCGTCATTTTAGCAAGCGCCGCATTCCTCGGGTCCAGTCTTGAAGCGGCGACCATTGTGTTAGCGGATTTGACGATGTCCCCTTGCATACGGTATACTTCAGCCAGCCCGTACATGGCCCATTCATTGAGCTGAAGATCCAGGGATCTTAGGAATTCCTTTTCCGCATCGTCCGTCTTATCTTGAGAGAACAGGGCACAGCCAAGCTGCATGTGCGTATACCAGTTGAACTGATCGCTGCCTGCTGCAGCAGCGTGCATCATTTCAACCCATTCGCGCTGAAGCATATAGGAGGGCGGAATATCCGTCGGATTTTTCGGCGCGGGCAGGGACCCGAATTTTAGCAAATGGAGCCACTGTTTCTGTTCCTCACCTGTTTCACCGAAATCCAGATGCTCAGGCAGAGGAATCATAGCAGACTTCTGACGGCGAATTTTTTCAAGAGCTCCCCAGCCGCTGCCGGCAGAGACCATCCGATCCGCCTTGGCCGTGGCCATTTTACGCGTTTCTGCAAGCATCTTTTCCAGGTATGCGGATGTGATGCCGCAAGCATTCAGCTTCTGCTCCGCTTCGTCCTGTGCGTCGGACCAGTCACCGTGTATTTTTTTGCCATCGGCAGAGAGCGCGCCATACACCTCAAGCCATTCCCAAGTTGTTTTAGGCGGCATAGGAAGATTCTCGTATTGGGTATAGCTGAGACCGGCCTGCAGTTCGCAATACCTGCCGCTGCAGCCCTCACCGCTGAGAAATTCCTGCCACATGGCGCCTCCGGTTCCCTGGCCCCAAACAAACAGCTTTCGGCTTTTCAAGCGTGAAGTAGAGGCTTGAACCAATCCAAAACCGCTCTCATCCAACTGACAGATGAAACGTGTCCGGTCATTTTTTGTTTTGAAAAAACAATCCGTTGATATAGGATGGTTAACGGCATAGGTAATATCCCGGTTCTGATATTCCGGAACGCTGATTTTCGTAACGGTGCTTCCCTCACGTGTAAATGCGTAGTCCGCTGCTGTAACGGTACGCGCGCCCTTTAGTTCAGGTACAGCGATATTGCTGAACCAATATACGGGCGTGGTACGATAGGTATCGTTGGTAATTCGCATTCTCGCATGAAGAAATTTCGCATTCTCCGGCAGAAAGAAATCCATCTGATAAACCAGACCGCGAACGCGTTCGTATTCATACATTCTCAGGACCGGTGTGCCGTCCTCCAATTGCAGAACGGCCGTAAAAAGCGGAGAACAGGTCAGGGGATGATGCCCCGGCCATCCGAAATTCCACTCCACGCCGCCCGAAAACCAAGCATTGCGGAGCGCGAGATAAGCTGGACGAAAAACAGGATTGGAAAACAGCAGCTCCTTCTGTGCTGTTTTATCATACAGGGACCACAGACGGCCGCCGAGTGAGGGGACAAAGGTTGCTTTCAGAAAATCGTTTTCCAACACAACGCTGTCGAGCCCTGTTGGCTTCAGTTCGCGCGTGTATTCGCTTTGCGCTCGGTAGGGAAAGGCTGTTTTTACATGGCCATAATCCAAAAACAGTTCGTCATCATCGTCTGTTTTAGAATTCTCCACGCCCCTCTCACCTGTATAATTGTCGTATAACATCGGTAGACTGCTTTCGCCGTTCAAATCGGTGACAGGAATATTCAGTTTCTTAAATTTTAGGGAAGTCATAATCAATTAGTACGCTGCCGGAAACATACTGCCGGCGGCTGTATCCTTTCTCCCCGATAAGCTCGGGGGATGAATAAGCGGAAAAGGTATACTTTACTTGGCATATGTCATAAAGTCAATTCTTTTCGGTATATGCATAATCGGCGGTTTCTGTTCAGTTTAAGCTTTAGAGGCTGTTTTCAGACGAATTTCACACGGAAATACAATGCTGCAGAAAATATTGCGCAAAACAGAGCATACGTTGTACAACGTTTCTTCAGGTGATAAAAGGACGTCATAGGCTTATATGAACATCACGCAGGAAGAAGTTTCAGACAGAGTGCTTCCAGCGCAAGGCGGTAACTGTCGGCACCGAAGCCGCAGATCTGACCGATACAGACAGGAGCCAAAACGGAAACATGGCGAAAATCCTCACGCGCATGTATATTGGACAGGTGAACCTCGACACAGGGGATTTTTATTGCTTCGATGGCATCTCGAATCGCATAGGAGTAATGCGTAAAGGCGCCGGCGTTAAGAATCACAGCGCAGCACGTCTGCCGTGCCGCGTGAAGCGCGTCGATGAGTGCACCCTCACTGTTTGATTGACGGAAGATCAAATCCACTCCTTTTTTGGACGCAAAGGCTTTGAGTGAAGTATTGATGTCTTCCAGCGTTCGGCTGCCGTAATGCGATGCATCCCGTTCACCCAAAAGATTGAGGTTCGGTCCGTTTAATACAAGAATATTCATACATATAACCGTGGCTTTCGCTGAGCGAAAGCTCCTTTTCATGTAGAATTGCGGATGATTTGAAGAAGTAAATCGAATTTAGCGCGGCATTGCCGCCTTTCCGGCGATGAGAGCAGGAAAACTATCTTTCTGAAACACTGAAATACGTTTGATAAATTTCAAACTTAAAACACCCTTGCATTGTATAGAATACCGCGCAAGGCGGTATCTTTTCTAATGCTCGTGCAGCAGACTGAATTTTAAAACCTGCGCCGAAAGTTTTACGTATTCGGTAGACCAGGCTTTTGCCTTTCAACGCGAGGACGTGCACATCTACATGAAGGAGATGTACACGCTTCTTTCCATACACATATAGCAGAAAGAGCGGCAGACAAAAGGTGACTGTCGCTCTTTTGCCATTTTGTCTATGAGTATTCTGCAATCATCCGGACATGATGCGTTACAGATAGATGATATATGCAGTGAGGACGAGGTCGGAATAAAAATTGAATACGTTCGTTTTGCCGGACCTGTTTGTATAAAAAGGAATCACATCGTTCCTGCTAATTTCTTCCTAAAGAAAAGTATGAAAACTTCGGAGTCCAATCGACCGGCAGGAACAAACGAAATGCCCGTTACATCTGCTGAAGCAAATCAAAGCTGTCCGTAAGGAAGGATTGAAGCTCGTCTGCCGATAGCTGCCTTTGACTGAGCAGGGCAAGCGTATAAAGCTGTTTGGCAATCTTTTTGGTACCCTCAGCCGACTTGTCGGCGCTGTCGAGCTTTGAGATGAGCGGGCTGTTTACATTGACGATCAGCGTCATATCCGGCGCAGGCATATGAGGTCCCGCTTCACCGCTGTGCATGGCGTACATTTTCATCATATCCTCCATGCGGCGTGAGTCCTCCGGCAAATTGATAATGGCAGGTGTTTTGGAATCTTTCAGGCGTTCAAAGCTGACCTTCAGCTCCGGATTACCGCTGACCTCGCGAAACAGTGCCTCCAGTTCCTCGTTGACTTGAGCCTCTCCATCCTCCTTCAGCGCTCCGGCCACATCCGCGTCGATACGTACAAATTTGACACCGCTTTGATCCTGTTCAATTACATTGATGAATTGTGTATCGAGTAGCCTGTCCAGGACGACAATTTCAATGTTCTGTGCCTTGAACATACCGATATACTGCGCCTGCGCGACTGGATCCGTGGTGTAATATACTGTATTTTCGTTCGTCTCTTTTGCGGCTTCCAAATATTCGGCTGCAGTAACGTATTTTCTATCCTCCGTATTTGTCGTTTTGAACAGGATGGAATTCTTCACGCGGTCGAAAAATTTCCGGTCTCTGAGAGAACCGTATTCTACAAAGGTTTTCAAATCGTTCCACAAACCCTCGTAGGTCTCGCGCTCGTTTGAAAAAAGCGCATTGAGCTTATCCGCCACTTTCTTTACAATGTGTGCGGAAATTTTTGATACATATCCACTGTTCTGCAAATAGGAACGCGAAACGTTGAGCGGAAGCTCTGGACAATCGAGCACACCCTTGAGCATCAGCATGAATTCAGGAATGACCTCTTTGATGTTGTCCGCAACGAAAACTTGATTGTAGTAAAGCTTGACCTGACCTTCGAGGTTATCGTATTCATGATTCAGCTTGGGAAAATACAGAATACCTTTGAAATTCAAAGGATAGTCGGCGTTAATGTGAATGAAAAACAGCGGATCGCGGTAATCAGAAAATACTTTTCTATAGAAACTACGGTAATCCTCATCCGTACATTCAGACGGCGGCTTCTGCCAGAGCGGATGTATATCGTTGATCGGCTCCGGCTTTTTTTCGGATTCAGCCTCGCTGTCGTCGTTCGGCTCGTCCTTCTTCGACGCGTCATCCTTGCCGTCTTCGTCGGCGGATGCATTCACGAGGTAAATTTCTACGGGCATAAAAGAACAGTATTTTTCAAGTATTTCTCGAATTTTATGTTCCTTCAGGTATTCCGCTTCTTCATCGGTGATATGCATGACGATGTCCGTACCGCGCTCAGCCTTTTCAAAGGGGGAAGTCATTTCGAATTCTCCGTTTTCGAGGCAAGTCCATTTTACACCCGGCGCGCCGTTGTAGGAACGCGTAATGACATCGACCGTGTCGCTGACCATAAAAGAGGAATAGAAGCCCAGTCCAAAGTGGCCGATGATACCGTTTGTGGCGGTATCCTGCTCGCCTTCATATTTTTCAATAAAATCAAGCGCCCCGGAAAGAGCAATCTGACAAATGTATTTGCGCACCTCCTCTTCGGTCATGCCGATGCCGTTGTCAGAAACAGTCAGTGTCTTTTCCGTCTCATCAATCGTGACAGTGATTTTGAAGGTATCTTCGTCAATATCGCGCACTTCACCTAAGGAAATCAGCCGTTTCAATTTGGTGACAGCATCACATGCATTGGAGACGATTTCTCTGAGAAAAATTTCTTTTTCTGAGTAAAGCCATTTTTTTATAATAGGAAAA
>DXYE01000074.1 GCA_019415985.1 Clostridiales bacterium | reverse complement strand
CCGCTGAAGAAATTTACCATGTACGCTGTCTGGCAGCCGAAATGTTCGGCTGCCGTCAGCCGGAAAATGTCATTTTCACATCTAATGCCACCTATGCGCTCAATATGGCGCTGAAGGGACTTTTGAAAAGCGGTGATCACGTTCTGATTTCCGAATTGGAGCACAATTCTGTTCTGCGGCCTCTGGAACGTCTTTCAAAAACAGGCGTAAAATATGAAGTATATCCGGTGGCATCCGGCGGTATTCAGCTTGAGGACGGTGTGCTTTTATCCGCCCTTCAGGAGAGAGTACGCCCTGATACGGCGCTGGTGGTTGCAAATCATGTCTCAAACATCTGTGGGATGCGCCTGCCTGTTCGAAAAATGGGGACTTTGCTTAGGGAAAAACACATTCCGTTTCTTGTAGATGCCTCTCAAAGCGCAGGTGTATATGATTTGGATATGGAGAGAGATGGTATCTCCTATCTGTGTATGGCAGGGCATAAGGGACTTCTCGGTCCTCAGGGAACGGGGATTCTGATTGTTGGGGAAGATGCTGCTCTGCCCGAGCCTTTTGCAGATGGAGGGAATGGAATCAATTCTCTTGAGCTTACCATGCCGGATTTTCTGCCGGAGCGTATGGAGGCGGGAACGCTCTCCACACCGGGAATCGTCGGTTTGGGCGCAGGAATGCGGTATGCCGGTCGTATGATGCAGGAAATACGGGAAAGCAATCACCGGATGTATCAGCGGCTCATGGAGCTGCTGTGTAATATGCATGGCATCACGGTCTATGCAAAGGAGGCTCCGAATGGCAGCACAGTGCTGTTCAATGTCGACGGGATGTCGTCCAACAGCGTTGCAGCGGCACTGGATGAAAAAGGTATTTGTGTCCGCAGCGGATTTCACTGTGCCCCGCTGGCGCATCGTATGCTTGGGACAGATGAAAACGGCGCAGTACGGGCCAGCTTTGGCTATGGTAATCAAGTCAGAGAAGCGGAGCGCTTTGTACGGGCGCTGAGGGAAGTTACCGCTTCTTGCGGCGGACAAAAAGACTGAGAAGGGCCGGACCGTTGAAGGGAATGAGTGGATACAAATATCTGCGCTTCTCTTCAACGGTTTTGTTGGTGACCAGCATCAGCAGCAGAAGAATCACACCGGCGATAAAGCCCCATAGATTGAAGATAGCGGTGAGTACAAGGAGCATAATACGCACATATTTGAAAGCGTAGCCGAGCTCATAGCTATGCTGGGTGAAGTTACAGATTGCGACGACAGACATATACAGAATGGTCTGCGGAACAAACCAGCCGATCTCGATGGCGAAATCACCGAGAATCAAGCCGCCGACAACGCTGAAGGAGTTGGCGAGTGTATCCGGCGTGGTCAGCGAGGCAATTTTCAGACCGTCGATAGCGATTTCGATGATTATGAGCTGCATCAGAATTGGGACAACAGGCGCATCCGGGACTTTGATGAGCTCCAGCCAGGGCGGTATCCAGCTTGGATTTTTGAGAAAGAGATACCAGATAGGTGTCAGAAAGATGGCGATGATAAAAGTCAACAGACGAATGAAACGCAGGTAACTCCCAGTAAAGGGGGACATATAGAAATCGTCTGTCTTCTGCAGAAAATCGAAGATGGATACCGGCAGGATCATGGCTTGGGGTGAATTGTCACAGAGGACGAGCAGACTGCCCTCGACGACCGATGCAGCTGCGGCATCCGGACGCTCGGTAAAACGAAATTTCGGAAACGGGTTATACCAGCGCTGTTTGACCAGGCATTCGGACAGGCTCTGTATACCCAGGCAGAGCGCGTCTGTTTGAATCTCCGAGATCTTTTTTGATACATGGCGGACAAGCGAGGGCTCCGCACGGTTATCCATATAACATAGAATCACAGTTGTTCGGGATTCCGAACCGACGGTGAATTTTTTCATGACAAGATGGCTGTCATGCAGATAACGCCGCAGCAGCGCAGTATTTCTGACCAGCGTCTCGACAAATCCGACGCGTGAGCCGCGGAGCACTTTGTCTGTGACGGGTTCTTCGATTCCCCGTGCCGGAAATGAACGGGATTTGATAATCACAGCTCCGGCGAAGTGCTCACAGAACAGTGCGAGACATCCGCCGTAGATGCTGTCCGTGGTTTCCTGCTCTGTGTAGACAACCGACGCCTCTGTATAGGATATCATATGTTCCGCGAACAGCTTGCCATCACATAGTACCTCCTGCGGCAGCGACGCGCTGTTCTCCAGTATGACGCTGATGACGCGTTCCGCAGCCTCATCCTTGATCAGTCCATCCACGAAATAGATAGCGGCCGCAGCGCCCGCAATTCGGATTTCACGTTTGACCATATCGAAATTATCACCGATTTTAAACAGGCTGTCAAAATGGGCGGTATTGGCCGCATAAGTTTCGGACAGCGCCTGCTTCTCCTTTTCCAGCATTGATCCGTCTTCCTTTCTGAGTAGAGTAGAGCGTTACATGCAGCGGACAGCATACGTCCGCCGTAGCTTGATGCCTGGTCTTAGCCAGCTGTAGTTTCTTATATGATATCTATATCATTTTGGCTGTTTTTTTTCAAAATATGTATTTTACAGGGGAGTCGATAACTCTATTTGTTTTAAAGGGAGCATCCGATCATGTTCTATCTGCCGCCGTCTCTTCTCTCTTGACATTGTCTTTCTGCTGTGATATCATACTTCTGTTCTGTCTTAATATGATCCTGCTATGATGCCTTGGATGGGAAACACAAGAAATTGGACAGGGATAGCGTGCAAAGCGTTTGCTCGTAAGAAATTATAAGAGCCCTGCGCTTTTCCGTAAAAAGCAAGTGAAAGACTGCCCCGAAAGAGGTATTTAGCTTTAGGTTTTATTCAATTTGAAAAGGGTTGGTTATATCAATGGTAGATTCAATAAGCAGCTTTATTGCTGCGTTTTCTTAAAAGGAGTCTGTTCCCGGGGGCGTCGGCTCCGTTACAACCTCTGTGCTGCTGAAGCATACACTTTTATGTGCGGAGAAGCTTGCGGAGGTAGCCTGTGCGGTCTGAATAGTCGGAAGGATTGGAATCATGTCTGGAAACTAAGCGTAGAAATGAACAATACAGCGCTTGCGCAGAATTCTGACAGCACAAAAAGATAAGGGCGCTGCTGTGCAGAGATCTGAAAGTGCTTTTTATAAAATATCCGTATGGACAATTTCAGCATGACAAACCAAATAGTTTGACAAATCAGCAGCGGTTTCTACGCTGCTGTTTTTATATCCGCGCGGCATATAGGGTAACATTTTTGATACGAACTTCCCATATTCGCTTTCCACTGACGGCCGAAATTACATCTGCTTGGTGACTTATCGCCGCGGAGGATGACTTTTCCTTGAATCGATAAAAGAATGGAAATTTTTTATTTAATAATAGGAAATTTTATGTTGACAGAAGACGGGATGTGTGATATAATAGTAAACTGCATTATAATTGCTTGTCGCGTCCCTGGGATTCGACAGAAACGAATTTTTATTACGCAAATATGCGCCGGTATTTGTGGGATTGTATGATATTTATGAAAAATGGGCGTTTGCGATCGATTTTATAGAATGGAGTGATTGTTTCTATGGTAAAACCACAGAAGCTTGGCAAAAATATCAGAATGAGCTTTTCCAAAATTTACGAGGCTTTGGAAATGCCGAATCTGATTGAGGTTCAGAAAAAGTCCTACAGAAACTTCATTGAGACCGGTCTTATGGAGGTTCTGCGCGATGTCTCCCCGATCACGGATTATTCAGGCAATCTTGTAATAGAGTTTGTCGACTACAAAATCGATCCAACTCCCAAATACCCAGTGGAGGAGTGCAAGGAGAGAGACGTCAATTACGCGGCGCCTCTCCGCGTCCGTGTTCGTCTGACGAACCGCTCAACGGGCGAGGTCAAGGAGCAGGAAATTTTCATGGGTGATTTCCCCCTGATGACGGACAACGGGACCTTTATTATCAACGGAGCGGAACGCGTCATCGTCTCACAGATCGTGCGCTCGCCGGGTATGTATTATGAATCCTCGATGGACAAGTCCGGCAAACGTATTTACGCCGCTACAGTAATCCCGTACCGGGGCGCTTGGCTGGAGTATGAAACGGACGCCAACGACATTCTGTATGTAAGAATTGATAAAAACCGTAAGATTCCCGCGACGGTTTTGATCCGCGCACTCGGTATTGAAACGGAGGCGGAAATAAAAACCTTTTTTGGCGACGATCCTAAGATCTCCGCAACCATTGAAAAGGATATGATGCAGGAGGAAGCGGACCGCAACGGGACGACTGCAGGTGACGAGGCGCTGAAAGAAATCTATAAAAAGCTGCGTCCGGGTGAGCCGCCGCTTGTGGAGAGCGCACAGATTCTGATCAACAATTTGTTTTTCGATCCCAAGCGATATGATCTGGCCGGCGTTGGGCGTTATAAATTTAATAAAAAATTGGCCCTTGCCAGAAGAATCCAGGGGCATACGCTGTCGCGTGCCGTTATCAGTCCGATTACGGGGGAGATCATCTGCGAAGGCGGTACACATTTGACCAAAGAATTAGCGGACGCTATTGAAAACGCCGGCGTCAATGAGGTCTACCTCTCTACGGAATCAGAACGCGAAGTCAAGGTGTTCTCGAACGGTATGGTGGATCCTTCTGTGGTACTAGGATATGATTTGTCTGACAGCCATATCAACGGAAAAGTCAAGCTGAGTGTACTGCTTGAAATTCTTGAGAACTGTGGAGGGGATGAAGCGGCTGTCCGTGAGGAGTGTGAACGCCGAGCGGCGGAGCTCTCCCCGAAGCATATTACTAAGGACGATATTTTTGCGTCCATAAATTATCTTGTATGCCTTTCGCATGATGTCGGCACCGTGGACGATATCGACCACCTCGGAAACCGGCGTCTCCGCTCTGTTGGTGAGCTGCTGCAGAACCAGTTCCGCATTGGCTTCTCCAGAATGGATAAGATCGTAAAAGAGCGGATGACGACAAACGATACAGATGATCTCACGCCGCAGACGCTGATCAATATCCGTCCAGTGGTGACGGCCGTGCGCGAATTTTTTGGTTCCTCACCGTTGTCTCAGTTTATGGATCAGGCCAATCCCTTGGCGGAGCTGACACACAAACGCCGTCTTTCTGCGCTGGGGCCAGGCGGCCTTTCGCGTGATCGCGCATCCTTTGAGGTTCGTGACGTTCACTATACGCATTACGGCAGAATGTGTCCTATTGAAACGCCTGAAGGTCCGAATATCGGTTTGATTTCCTCACTGGCTACCTTTGCGAGAATCAGTGAGTATGGCTTTATCGAAGCCCCGTACCGTAAGGTGGACAAGGCGACAGGCCGTGTGACAGACGAAATCATCTATATGACGGCGGATGTGGAGGATAATTATATTATCGCGCAGGCGAATGAGCCGCTGGACGAAAATAATCGTTTTATCCGCAGCCGCGTCATTGCACGCGACAAGGCAGATATCGTGGAGGTCGATGTCTCGAAGGTCGATTATATAGATGTTTCACCGCGTATGGTTGTATCCGTAGCCACCTCTATGATCCCGTTCCTTGAAAACGATGACAATACGCGTGCGCTCATGGGGTCGAACATGCAGAAGCAGGCCGTGCCGCTCATGATCACGGAATCCCCCATCGTCGGTACGGGTATGGAGTACAAGGCGGCTGTGGACTCGGGCGTCGTCATTCTGGCGCGAGAGGCCGGCTATGTGGATAATGTGACAGCGGATGAAATTATTATACAAACGGACAGCGGCAAACGCGACGCATATCGTCTGATCAAATTCAAACGCTCCAACCAGGGCACCTGTGTCAATCAGAGACCGTTGGTCAATGTAGGCGACCGTGTGGAGGAAAAACAGGTGATTGCTGACGGTCCCGCAACAGATCAGGGCGAGATTGCCCTCGGCAAAAATGCTCTCATCGGTTTTATGACTTGGGAGGGGTATAACTATGAGGATGCCGTTTTGATCAACGAGCGTCTGGTCCGTGATGATGTCTATACATCGATTCATATTGAGGAGTATTCACATGAGGCGCGTGATACAAAGCTCGGGCCTGAGGAAATCACACGGGAGGTACCGAATGTCGGTGAAGATGCGCTGAAGGATTTAGACGCAGACGGCATTATCCGCAAGGGAACAGAGGTCCGCGCAGGCGACATCTTGGTTGGAAAGGTGACACCGAAGGGTGAGACAGAATTGACGGCTGAGGAAAGACTGCTGCGCGCCATCTTCGGAGAAAAGGCGCGCGAGGTGCGCGATACCTCAATGCGCCTGCCGCACGGTGAATCCGGTATTGTTGTAGACGTCAAAGTGTTTACAAGAGAAAACGGCGACGAGCTGCCGCCCGGTGTCAACAAGGTCGTACGTGTCTATATCGCTCAGAAGAGAAAAATATCGGTGGGCGACAAAATGGCGGGACGTCATGGAAACAAAGGCGTTGTTTCCCGCATTCTTCCGCCGGAGGATATGCCGTTTTTGCCGGATGGCACCCCGCTTGATATCGTGCTGAACCCGCTTGGCGTTCCGTCCCGAATGAACATTGGTCAGGTGCTGGAGGTACACCTCGGTATCGCTGCGAAAAAGCTCGGCTGGAAGATCATGACGCCGGTATTCGACGGCGCTACGGAAGACGACATCACCGAGTGTCTGCGCAAGGCGGGGCTGCGCGAAGATGGGAAGACCATCCTTTATGATGGGCGTACGGGAGAGCCGTTTGACAATCCCGTAACTGTCGGTATCATGTATTATCTCAAGCTTCATCATTTGGTGGATGATAAAATTCACGCCCGCTCCACCGGTCCATATTCCCTGATTACGCAGCAGCCGTTGGGCGGTAAGGCGCAGTTCGGCGGACAGCGTTTCGGGGAAATGGAAGTATGGGCGCTGGAGGCATATGGCGCCGCGTATACATTGCAGGAAATCCTGACAGTCAAGAGTGACGACGTGACGGGCCGTGTCAAGACCTATGAGGCTATTGTCAAGGGACAGAATATTCCGACGCCTGGCGTTCCGGAATCCTTCAAGGTGTTGGTGAAGGAGCTTCAGTCTCTTGCGCTGAATGTGCGCGTCCTGGATAAAAACGGCGATGAAATTGAGCTTTCAACCTTAGGTGAAGAGGACGCCGGGGAAGAAAAACTTGTTGCGGTTGAGGATCTCGGGCCTATAGTGGAAACAGAGGAAGACATAGAAATGCTGGATTCCGATTTTGATACGGACGACGAAGAAGAGTATCTCGACGACGAGGAGGAAACGGAAGATTTCGATTTCGACGGAGAAGAGCTTTGATTCTGTGCAGCATCGGGCATGCCTATAAGCGGTATGTGAGGCGCGGTCAGTCATGCCTTTGAGTGAGGTGCAGTCGGCAAAAATTTTCACGGAGGAAGGAAGCTTTTTCACCTGCAAAGCGGAGAAAAAGTTGGGGGCGTATGGAAAAAAATGTTTTTGATTCGATAAAAATAGGTCTGGCATCTCCTGAAATGATCAGAGCATGGTCTCACGGCGAAGTCAAAAAGCCGGAAACGATCAATTACAGGACTTTGAAGGCGGAACGCGACGGTTTGATGTGTGAAAGGATTTTCGGTCCGACAAAGGACTGGGAATGTTTATGTGGGCGATACAAACGTGTAAGATCCAAGGGGAAGGTGTGCGAAAAATGCGGCGTCGAGGTCACGACGAAAAAGGTACGCCGTGAGAGAATGGGACATATCGAGCTTGCGTGCCCGGTTTCTCACATCTGGTATTTCAGAGCAATCCCGTCACGGATGGGTCTGCTCTTGGATATATCCCCCAGACTGCTGGAAAAGGTGCTGTATTTTGCCCAATATATTGTCATTGATCCCGGCGCGACGCCTCTGGCAAAGTATCAGCTGCTCAGCGAGCGGGAATACCGCGAAAATTATGATAAATATGAAAATGAATTCCGCGTGGGAATGGGAGCGGAGGCTATAAAGGAACTTTTGGCTGAACTGGATATAGAAGAGCTCTCTAAAACCCTGAAAGCGGAGCTGCTGAATGCGAGCGGGCAGAAAAAGATTCGTATCATCAAGCGTCTTGAAGTCATCGAAGCGTTCCGCAAGTCCGGTAATAAGCCGGAATGGATGATTTTGGATGTCATTCCGGTCATACCCCCGGAGATCCGTCCGATGGTACAGTTGGATGGCGGACGTTTTGCGACCTCAGATCTCAATGATCTGTATCGTCGCGTCATCAGTAGAAACAATCGGCTGAAACGTATGATTGAACTGTCTGCACCTGCCATCATCATCCGAAATGAAAAGAGAATGCTGCAGGAGGCGGTGGACGCGCTCATTGATAACGGCCGCCGCGGCAAGCCTGTGACAGGTCCCAATAACCGGCCGCTGAAATCCTTGTCGGAAATGCTCCGCGGCAAGCAGGGGCGTTTCCGTCAGAACCTGCTCGGAAAGCGTGTGGACTATTCGGGACGTTCCGTTATCGTTGTCGGACCGACGCTCAAGCTTTATCAGTGCGGGCTGCCGAAAGAAATGGCATTGGAGCTGTTTAAGCCCTTTGTCATGAAACGGCTTGTGGAAACGCAGAAGGCATCCAACATCAAGGACGCAAAGAAAAAGGTCGAGAAGGTCAACAACGATGTGTGGGATGCACTGGAAAATGTAATCCGTGAGCATCCGGTTCTGTTGAATCGTGCACCGACGCTGCATAAGCTTTCTATTCAGGCATTTGAACCTGTCTTGGTCGAGGGGCGCGCCATCAAGCTGCATCCGCTCGTGTGTTCGGCGTTCAACGCGGACTTTGACGGCGACCAGATGCCTGTCCATGTGCCGCTTTCTGCAGAAGCGCAGGCAGAAGCCCGCTTTCTGATGCTTTCAGCCAATAACCTGCTCAAGCCGGTGGATGGTCGTGCCGTCGCCGTGCCGTCGCAGGATATGGTGCTGGGCTCCTATTACCTTACCATCGATCGTGCGGGTGAAATGGGGGAAGGACATGTCTATCGGGATTTTAATGAAGCCCTCATGGCGTACGAAAATCATGAGCTCGGCCTGCATGCGCCGATCAAGGTGCGTGTCACCAAGGAAATTGACGGAGAAATACGTTCAAAAATTATTGATGCGACCATAGGACGATTGATCTTTAACAGACCTATACCGCAGGACCTCGGTTTTGTCGACCGCAGCGATCCCGAAAAGCTGTTTGATTTGGAGATCATGTTTACGACGACGAAAAAAGAGCTGAGTGAAATTGTAGACCGGTGCATTAAAATTCACGGCTCCAACGTTACAGCTCAGGTGCTCGACGAAATCAAGGCGATGGGCTTTAAATATTCGACCAAGGGCGCGATTTCTATTTCGTTTGCCGATGTAACAGTTCCACCGGAAAAGAAGACATTGGTGGCAGCAGCCGAAAAACAGGTGGAGGAAATCAACGAATATTTCCAGCGTGGTGAACTGGCAGAGGATGAAAGATATCGCAGCGTTATCAAGGTTTGGGAACAGACTACAAAGGATGTAACGGCTGCGCTTCAAGCAAATCTGGACCGTTATAATTCCATCAAAATGATGAGCGATTCCGGCGCCCGCGGATCCATTGCGCAGATGCGTCAGCTTGCCGGTATGCGGGGGCTGATGTTTGCAGCAAACGGAAAAACCATGGAGCTGCCGATCAAATCCAATTTCCGCGAAGGTATGGACATCCTTGAATACTTTATCGGTGCGAGAGGTTCCCGAAAGAGTCTTGCTGATACCGCTCTGAAGACGGCGGACTCGGGATATTTGACCCGCCGTTTGGTGGATGTAGCGCAGGATGTCATCATCCGCGAGGAAGACTGCGGTACGACTGAGGGTATGTGGATCAGTGATGTTATGGATGGCACTGAGGTTATCGAGCCGCTGAAGGATCGTTTGCCGGGCAGATATACGGCGGATAGAATTGTCGACCCGAAAACGGGTGAGGTGATCGCCGAACGAGATGTGATGCTGAATTCTGAGCATGTGAAGAAAATTCTTAATGCCGGAATTGAAAAAGTTTACCTTCGTTCTGTGCTGAAATGCAGAGCAAAACATGGCGTGTGTATGCACTGCTATGGTTCTGACCTTGCGTCCGGTAAGCCGGTAAGCGTCGGAGAGGCAGTCGGTATCATTGCAGCCCAGTCGATCGGTGAACCCGGAACGCAGCTGACCATGCGTACGTTCCATACGGGCGGTATCGCGGGCAGCGATATCACACAGGGTCTGCCGCGTGTTGAAGAGCTGTTCGAGGCGAGACGTCCGAAGGTCACTGCTGTTGTCTCTGAAGTATCCGGCGTAGCCAGAATTCAGGAGGTCAAGCGGACAAGAAACGTGATAGTCAAATCCGAGGAAACGGGAGACGAAGTCGTTTATCAGATTCCTTACGGTATGCGTCTCATCATTTCGGAAGGGGACGAAATCCAACGCGGACAGCCTCTGACTGAGGGCTATATGAGTCCAACCGACATTACGCAGATCAATGGCTTGGAGGCGGTATATGAGTATATCATCCGCGAGGTTCAAAAGGTTTACCGTATTCAGAGCATCGATATCAATGATAAGCACATTGAGGTTATCGCACGCCAGATGACGCGTAAGGTAAAAGTGGAGGATGCGGGAGATACCAATTTGCTGCTTGGCTCCATGGTGGATATCACAGATTTCGAAGCGGAAAATGAGGCCGTTCAGGCGAAGATAGATGCCGGAGACAGGACACTGCGGCCGGCAAAATCATCTCCGGTACTGTTGGGTATTACGAAGGCATCCCTGCTGACGGAATCCTTCCTCTCAGCAGCATCTTTCCAGGAGACGACAAAGGTACTGACGGAGGCGGCTATTCGCGGAAAGGTCGACCATCTGCTTGGCCTGAAAGAAAACGTCATTATAGGCAAGCTGATTCCTGCCGGTACAGGCATGGAGCAATACAGAAATATCAGGGTGGAAAGGGTTGAAACGGATCCGACGGCGGAAGAAGATATGGTGAGTGATTCTCTGACCACTGCCTGAAAAAACAGGATGATCCAGCCGAAGCTTTGATAACTTCGACTGGATTCCTCTTTTTCGGAGCGGCTGACGCAAGTATTTCAGGGGACGGCGAATAAAACCAGAGGGTGGTTCTTTTCATATAGACCGCCCTCTGGTGTTTGTGCTGTCCGGCTAAGGACCATTGTAAAGTTAAATTCTTTTATTTGGCGAATCGCTCTCTAAGCCTGTCCACAACCGACGTTTCGTCCTTTGTCAGGTAGGATTGATCCAAACGGCATACAGTGTGACAGGTTCATTTGCCGTGTAAGTATATCCGGGACCGTATGCACAGGTCATCGTATCTGGAGAGAGCCCCCAACCGGCAAAGGTATAGCCTTCCCTTGTGGGCTGTACGCTGGAAAGGATGAGATCCTCGTTGTGAATTTTGGCCTGCGGAGCGGGCGCGCCTGTACCGCCGTTGGCGTCATATGTGACCGTATATGTAATCTGGTCAATCCACACGGCGTATAAGGTAACGGAAGCATTGTTTGTGTATACGGAACCAGGTCCGTATGCACATGTCAACGTATTAGGCGACAGCGCCCAACAGGCGAAGGTATAGCCCGGCTTCACGGGCAGTGTATTGGATAGTGTGAGATCTGCGCCATGAAGCTTTGTCTGCGGAGCGGGTGCGCCTGTTCCTCCGTTGGCATCGTAAACGACCGTATATAGAGCGGAGGATTGCAGGGAAGCATAATTCATAGAGATCCAGCCCTCAGATCCGTTTATATAAATTTTGCCCCAGTTGTTATTTAATTCGTGTACGACGACAGTCGCATTCTGTGAAAGAGTAGAAATGATGTCATAGGAGGTGGAAGGTCCGCTCCGGACATTCAGCGTAGATGCTGTTATCTTATAAACACCTGGAATACTGGAGGACACCGCGGAGACAAAAGAAGCGTAATTCATGGAAATCCAGCCTGTGTCCGTGCCGTTTACATAGATTCTGCCCCAATTGTTGCTGATTTCGTAGACAATAACAGTGTCGTTTTGTGACAAAGTAGTGATAATGTTATACGAGGTGGAAGGCCCGCTGCGGACGTTCAATGCAGATGCGGTAATTTTGTATACACCCGGCACTGTTGCCACATCAGATGTATAGGCCGGTATGCCATATCCTACAATATAGGTATCGGATAGGGCATAGGAACGTGTCCGTACCTGGTTGGAGCTATTGCCCTCGATGGTATAAACGGTATTGCCCGAAACGTAATTAACAATGCCGACATGATCCGATGCACGAGTAACCGCATCGCTCTTAAAAAATATGATATCTCCTGATGCAGGGACATACCCGCTGCTTCTGGTGTAGTATGTAGCGTTGGTCTGAAACCAACTGACCCAGTTTGTACAGCTTGCATGCGATTGAACTACGCTGTTCGGAACGCCTGCTTGACGGAGACACCATGATACAAACATGGCACACCATTGATCCTGCATGCCGTACCAATAACCATATTCGGTATAATTACCGGATCCGGAACTGTTTCCGCCTCCGAGGTCACTTGTACTGTTTCCTTCATGATAACCGATCTGCGTTTTAGCAACCTCGATGAGATCGGTACGATTGTTGCCAGTCAGGGTGAGTGCTGTCAAAGCGGAATAGTAACTGCTTGTCCGATATTGTGTGGACGGCGTATAGGATGGAGTCAGGGCATCCGCTTTGGGGATAGGAATAAGAACAATGAGCAGGACCAAAGAAAGAACGAGAGCCATAGTCTTATGACGAAAACTTGCGCGGGTCGCGCTGTTTGTGATGCTTGCTTTGATTGCCGTGTAGTTCATAAGTATTCCCTC
>DXYE01000073.1 GCA_019415985.1 Clostridiales bacterium | reverse complement strand
AGTCAGAAAGCAATCGGCGAAAGCCGGCTGCTTTCCATACATATGACTTTCACAATACAAGAAGGTATAATTTAGAAAGAGTAAATGGAGGTAAACAGAAAATGAATGTAGTCATATATGCGAGATTTTCAAGCCACAGCCAGACCGAGCAGTCTATCGAGGGACAGTTAAAGGTCTGCTATGAATACGCCAAAAGCAACGGATACACGGTCGTCGGTGAATATATCGACCGGGCACAGAGCGGAACAACAGATAACCGGCTGGAGTTCCAGCGCATGATCTCCGACAGCGACAAGCACACCTTTGAAGGCGTGCTTGTGTATCAGCTTGACCGCTTTGCCCGAAACCGATATGACAGCGCAATCAATAAATCGAAGCTGAAGAAAAACGGGGTGCGGGTTATCTCGGCCAAAGAGAATATTGCGGACGATCCGTCCGGTATTTTGGTGGAGGGTGTTTTGGAGAGCATGGCGGAGCACTATTCCGCAGAGCTTTCCCAGAAAATCCACCGTGGTATGGCGATCAATGCAGAGAAATGCCTTTCAAACGGAAGCAATCCCGGTCTCGGCTTCAAAGTGGATTCCGAACGCCGATTCTATGTAGATAACGACGAGGCGGCAATCGTCAGAGAGATTTATGAGCGATACGCCGCCGGTGAAACAAAGGCGGAGATTATTCGGGACTTGCAGCGGAGAAAGGTAAAAACCTCACTGGGAAAAGAGTTCAGCAACAACAGCCTCAGCCGCCTTTTGAGTAACAAACGGTATATTGGGGTTTATCTTTACAAAGGTCAGGAGACACCGGGCGGAATGCCGCGGATTTTAGATGACGATTTATTTTATCGGGTACAAGCGCTTATGAACAAGAACAAATTCGCACCCGCCCGCACACACGGCGAGGGAGAATATCTTTTGACGACAAAACTGTTTTGCGGTTACTGCAAAGAGATGATGGTTGGATACGGCGGCACGGGAAAATCAGGGCGGCAATATCATTATTACAACTGCAAAAACGCAAGAAAAAAGAAATGTCAAAAGAAAATTGTAAGTAAGCAATATATCGAAGACAGAGTAGTTGCCGAATGCCTGAAATTGCTTACAGATGAAAACATCGCTTTTATAGCGAAGATGGTTGCAGAGGAATGCAATAAAAGCCCCGACAACATTTCGGTGAAAGAATTAAAAAAGGCGATCAAAGAAGTAGACACCGCAATCGAAAATCTTTGGCGGGGAATTGAACAGGGACAATCGGTCGAAATGCTGACGGAACGAATCAACAAAAGAAAAGCTGAAAAAGCTGAACTCGAAGAACAGCTTGCTATTGAGCAAAACAAAAAGATTTGCCTGACAGAGACGCAGATCCATGCTTTTTTGGATTACGTCTGTGAAATGCCCGCAGACGATGTGAACAAGCGCCGAGCCATTATCAACATCTTTGTGCATTCGATTTATCTGTATGACGATTATTTCACCTTGATCATCAATGCCAGCAGGAAGCCGCTGAGTATTGAGAACATCCCGCTGAACGATATAGAAGCTGCTTTCAGCGGGGATACATATACCTCTGCCAAGTGTTCATCTATGAAGCCGTCCGCTCCACCAGTCGAAAGCCTCGACACGCAACTCGTGTATGGGGCTTTTTCTTTTCGATTCCGTCATTTGCATACTGACGGGGTCAGTATGTCAGGCCATAGAAAAGTTCCAATAAAACCGATCCAACAGATATGCTCTGCGGACAATTAAAGACATATGAAGCTCCAAAACCCCTTGTTATAGGAGAAACGGAAAAATAAAAAAATATGACAGAAACTTTATTGGCCATACACTCGAAGAAGTTCAGCTTGCACCAGAGAACCTCCTGGTTTTTGAAGAAGAGGCAGGCAAAGACGATACGCTTTGGAAAAATTATATATTTAGACTGTCTGTATAGCTTTTTTACCGCAATGTTTACGGAAGATAAAAAAGCAGATTTTCATCTTCATATCTTTCAGGTTTTAAGGGCCGCCTTTTTACGCGCTAAAAGATAAAATAAAACAAACTTTGATTACACAGAACCGCGCTATACAATCTATGACAAGCCGCTGGAACAGCGAAAAAGCCCGCTTGATATCTTACAGACATGAAATCCGGAATGTTTTCATTCCCCGCAGACAGAGTTATTTAAGGGCACAGCAAAACGAATCGTTTTGTTGTGCCCTCTTCTTTTTTATGCCTATCTCCAAAAAAACGTCATATCAAGATTAAGTACATTATATAATACTGCGTCTGCCTTTTACAGACTGTCCTGTCATCTCCTCATCAATCTCATGTAAGCATGCCGCAGCGGACGGACACCGTTAGTCTTCACGCACGCGTCTGGCAAGAATCTCCCTGTTTTGACGGTAAAATGACTCGAAAGTCCCGCTGTCCAGTGCAAGACGAATCTTTTCCATCAAATCATTGTAAAAATACAGATTGTGCAGAACCGCCAGGCGCATACCCAGCATCTCTCCGGCCTTCAGCAAATGGCGGAGATAGGCCCGGCTGTAGTTTCGGCAGAGCGGACACCCGCACTCCTCATCCAGCGGACGCGGATCTCTTTCAAATTTTTTGTTTAAAATATTGACGGTTCCGGCCCATGTGAACAAATATCCGTGTCGTGCATTGCGGCTCGGCATCACACAGTCAAAAAAATCGACCCCGCGGTATACAGCTTCCAAAATGTTCTGCGGCGTTCCCACGCCCATAAGGTATCTTGGGCGGTCCTCCGGCATATAGGGTTCCACGCATTCTATGATCCGGTACATCTCCTCCACAGTTTCTCCAACTGCAAGACCGCCTATGGCATAACCATCCAGGGAGAGCTCGCGGATACGCTTCATATGCTCGATGCGCAGGTCCTCATATATACTTCCCTGATTGATCCCGAACAGCATTTGTTTCGGGTTGATCGTCCTTGGATCCGCGTTGCATCTGTCGAGCTCCTCCCTGCATCGCACAAGCCAGCGTGCCGTTCGGTCGCAGGATGCTTTTACATAATCGTATACCGCCGGCGTCTCTATACATTCATCGAATGCCATGGCAATGGTGGAAGCCAAATTGGACTGAATCTTTATACTTTCCTCGGGCCCCATGAAAATTCGCCGGCCGTCAATATGCGACGCAAAATAAACGCCTTCCTCCCTGATGCGCCGCAGCGGCGCCAATGAAAACACCTGAAAGCCGCCGCTATCGGTCAGCACCGGTCTGTCCCAGTTGAAAAATTTATGAATACCTCCTAAATCCCGTATGACCTCATCACCCGGTCGGAGATGGAGATGATACGTATTGGACAACTCAATCTGACAGCCAACCTCATATAAATCCATAGTGGAAATGCCGCCCTTTATCGCCGCCGACGTGCCGACATTCATAAAAACCGGCGTTTCAATATCTCCATGCACCGTATGAAAACGGCCACGTCTCGCTTTTCCTTCTTGTCTGAGCAATTGAAACATCTTTTCACCCATTTACTGCAGCTTCCGCATTCATTTTTGCAGCCGGCTGCTCCATGTTATATCTTTCCTGTATTTTTACTTTTAATAAAGCCTGAATCGATTCTTCGTACAAATTATTTTGCTATAAAAAACATTCGTCTCGCATAATGCTTTACCGCTTCCAAAAATTTCTAACGATCGGTTTCATTCTTTCGTGCGTGCTATGTCTTGATTGTGTACACCGCTTCCATCATAAAATATTTGAGCTTATGTTAACCGCATAAAAAGTTATTGATATCCGTTATCGTCTCTCAAATCATCGCACATGTTCATGAAATTCTTTCCTTTTATATTCTGTGAGCATACTTTATATGGTTTTTACATAGGGACCTGCTTCATTCAACAGTGCTGTAGGAAGACCCGTTTATCAATCACCTATGCTCAAAAAAACCGATGCCCATGTGTATGTTTGAAAACAGACGACAGACGCCGATTCATTCCCGTCCGAAGCGTCTGGAAATTTCCGCTTTGGTCAGTGAGAAGCAAACAGGTCTTCCGTGCGGACAGAACTTGATTTCCGGTCTTGTCATTACCTGGTGACAGATCCATTGCAAATGCGCCTCATCATCCTGTCTGCCGGCTTTTACTGCCGCCTTGCAGGAAGCCTGGAACAGCGCCCGCTCATATCTGACCTCCCGCGTCAGCTCCGCATTCCCTGTTGATTCGGACAGGCGGGACGCCATTTCACAAAAGACATCCGACGCATCCGACGCGTCGAGAAAGGATGGAATCTGCAGGAGTTTGACATTTTTATCATCAATTTCATAACGATACCCGGTTTGTTCGATTTCAGCGCGGTATGCGGACACTGTGTCGAGCAATACCGTATCCAACGAAATTTCAATTGGTGCCAGCAGAAGCTGTGCGTATGGCTGTGACTTTCTGCCGTTTTCTCTTAACTTTTCAAAAAGGATTCGCTCATGGGCTGCATGTTTATCAATCAACAAAAGCAGATCTCCGGACTCTACAAGCAGATACGAATAGAAAACTTCTCCGATCATTCGATACGCAGCCGGGGTTTCGCAGGCTTCCGTTTCGTCGAAGGCCACCGGCTCCTCAGTGAGCTCCGCGCTTGAAGCGTCGCTGTCTTGCTCCACTCCTTTATCTCCATGTACATCCTCAGACCAGCCGACCTGTGTCGTGAGCCGAGAAATTTCCCCTGTTACAAAGGGAACGGTCTGCGGATTCTCACCCTCTCCTTCTCCGTCTGCGGTATTCCCGTCAGGTTCGGTAACGGCTTTATACGCCCTTCTGCCTGCGGTCTCGCGCAGTTCATTGAGTACGCTGTCATCAATGGTCGGCAAAGAAAAAGGAGGTTCATCCGCATCCCCGGCCGCTGCCTTAACCACGCTTTGTACCGGATTGTTCTCCTCCTCGTGGGCCGACGGAAGCGGGCGCAAATGCTCCTGCCTTCCAGCAGAATTGTCAGTGACCTCGACCGGAACAAAGGCATTGACAAGCGAACGCGCTTCGTCATCCTGCCCGAGTTCCATTGCCGGGCGTATCAGCGCATTTTTCAAAGTATTCAAAACAGTATAATATACCGCATTGAAAATCAGCTTGTCATTGGAAAATTTGACCTCAAGCTTTGCAGGATGCACATTGACATCCACAAACGATGGATGCAGGCGCAGATACATCACGCTGCAAGGGAATTTTTTCGCCGGTATGTAGGTAGCGAACGCCTGTTCAAGGGCTGACGAGATCGTGGCAGAGCGAATGCAACGGTGATTGATAAAATAGATCTGCATGTTGCGGTTGGAGCGTATGTTTTCCGGATTTCCTATAAAGCCGTATACCTCCACGCCATCAAAGCCTCCCCGGATCTCCAGCATTCTCCTTGTGAAATCCCGTCCCAGAACAGCATATATCGTATTTTCAATCCGACCATCTCCTATGGTGGAAAACCGGATTTCTCCGTCACAAATCAACCTGATAGATATATCCGGATGTGACAATGCGATTTTTTCCACCACGGATACGATGGCAATGGTTTCTGTGATATCCCGTTTCAAAAACTTCATACGGGCAGGTGTATTGAAAAACAGCTCTTCAACGATAACCGTCGTTCCATCCGGGCAGCCGACGTCTTCAACAGAGACGACGGTGCCGCCTTCACTCCTCAGCAGCGTGCCCGTTGCATCGTCCCTCTGCTTGGTCATCATCCGAAGCTTTGACACAGAGGATATCGCAGCCAGCGCCTCTCCGCGGAAACCTAGGGTAAAAATGCTGTCCAGGTCCTTTGCCGTATGCAGTTTACTCGTCGCATGGCGCTTAAGAGAAACCGGTACATCCTCACGCGACATGCCGCAGCCGTTGTCACTGACGCGCATATAATTGATGCCGCCCCGCTTGGTCTCCACCGTAATCAGACTTGAGCCCGCATCAATGGCATTTTCCAGCAGTTCTTTAATGACGGATGCCGGTCGGTCCACAACCTCACCCGCCGCTATCAAATTGGCGACATGAAAATCCAGTATGTTTATTTTTCCCATAACAGCGTTCCTTCCTGGCTTGAGGGGCACTTTTCAATGTTTCACACGAGGAAGCACAGGCATGCGTCGGCACATCGGTCAGAATATGATCTCCTCAGCGGCGGCAAATAGGCTATTTTGCACCAGTACGGATGAACGTGGGGATCTGCTTTTCTGTTTTTATGGATACCCTCTTCATGCCGATTCCCATCAAAGGAACCGACTGCGTACTGCGGCGGCTCTGCACTCTTTTTCTTATAATACAGAGAGACCCTCGTCAGCCGCCGACCGCACGCTTCATCTCGTAAATCAGACTCATTGCCTCGATAGGCGTCAACGTATTGATATCCGTGTTTAAAAGCTTGTCTTTGATTTCCTCTACCGCATAATCAACCAGTGTAATTGCTTCTTCCGCAGGGTTTTGATCGTTTCCGCGCTCCGCCTTTTTTCCCGTTCGTCCGCTTTCCTCCTCTAAACCGGCTAGTATCTCTCGCGCGCGCCGAATGATTTCTGATGGAACTCCCGCCAGCCGCGCGACCTCAATGCCGTAACTATCGTCAGCTCCGCCGCGTACAATTTTTCTGAGAAATATGATATCCTCGCCTTTTTTCTTTGCCGCTATATGATAATTGACAATTCCATCCATTTCTGACTCCAATGCTGTCAGTTCATGATAATGTGTCGCGAACAGCGTGCGCGCGCCGAGCTTTTTGCCGCTTGTATATTCCGCGACAGCACGCGCTATGCTCATTCCATCGAAGGTACTTGTCCCACGTCCGATTTCGTCATATATGATCAGACTGCGTTTGGTCGCATGTGCGACGATATAGGCAAGCTCCGTCATTTCCAGCATAAAGGTGGACTGTCCGGAAGCGAGGTCGTCCGAGGCGCCCACGCGCGTAAAGAGCTTGTCTACAATACCGACGCGTGCTTCCCGCGCGGGGACGAACGATCCGATCTGTGCAAGCAGACAGATCAGCGCGACCTGCCGCATGAAAGTCGATTTTCCCGCCATATTCGGTCCGGTGATGATCAGCAGCCGGTTGTGCCGGGTATCGAGTTCCGCATCGTTTGGTACAAAATAACTGTCTGCGGCAAATTCCTCGACAACAGGATGTCTGCCGTCTTTTATATGAATCACGTCGCTGTCGTCCACTTCGGGGCAGCAGTACTGATTTCGGCTCGCCACGTCCGCCAAGCTCTGATAAACATCGAGTCGTGCCAGCACATGCGCTGCAGTCTGCATACGCTCGATCTGGTCGTTCAGCTTATTGCGAAGCTCCTGAAACAAATCGAATTCCAGCGCGTTCAGCTTATCTTTGGCGCCGAGTATCATAGCCTCCTGATCCTTCAGCTCCTTGGTGATATATCTTTCGCCGTTTGTCACAGTCTGCTTGCGTATGTAATGCTCCGGAACGCTGCCTGTGTAGGAATTTGATACCTCTATATAATATCCGAACACCTTGTTATAGCGAACCTTCAGCGTTTTGATCCCGGTAGCCTCTCGCTCCTCGGCTTCTACGTTTTTGATCCAGTCCTTTCCACCATCCACAATGCTGCGGAGGTAATCCACCTCTTTATACCGGCCTTTTTTGAAAATTCCGCCCTCACGCACCGAAAACGGAGGATTTTCGTCCTCTATAGAACCGTCTATCAGCGAGACGATATCGGAAAGATCCTCCATAGAATTGTTCAGACTGCTGATCTCCTCACATTGAAAGCTGGACAGCTTTTCCTTGATAGCCGGAATCACCGCAAGCGACTTGCAGATGCCGCGGAGATCTTTTGGATTCACCGTATTATAGACGATTTTCGTCAACAGCCGCTCCAGATCCAATACCTCACGCAGGTATACGGCAATTTCCTCGCGGTCCATAAACCGCTGAATCATCTCCCCCACCGCCCTCTGACGGCTTAGAATCGACTTGGTATGCACGAGCGGCATCTCAATCCATTTACGGAGCAGTCTCGCCCCCATGGCGGTTTTCGTCTTATCTAGAACGCCGAGGAGGCTACCGCGTTTTCCCCTCATCCGCATGGTTTCGCAAAGCTCCAGATTTCTCCGCGTGTTGACGTCCATTTCCATGAACTGATCCTCACCGTATACGTTAATGGAGCTAATGTAGGATATGTCGGTTTTCTGCGTCTCCGAAAGATACAGCAGGAGGGCGCCGACCGCCCGAACAAGAGCGGTGCCTCCGGACTCCAGCAATGATGCCTCCCCCGGAAACTGCCCGCGCACTACTTTCTCTGCCTTGTCTTTATCATAGCGAAAGGCATCCTTATCGTTGACGACCGCACGCAGACGCATTTTGATAAAATCGTCAAGCTGAGGAATTTCAGAGCACGGTACGTTTACCAGAATCTCCCTCGGCATAAATTTGGCTATCTCATTGAGCATAAGCTGCACGTAGGAGACGCCCTCCGTTGCCGTAGCATAGGCCTCTCCGGTGGAAATATCAAAAAAAGAAAGGCCGGCTGAAACGCCGTCAATACAGATGCTGCAAATATAATTATTCGAAGTTTCGTCCAGCATACTGGATTCGATCACCGTGCCCGGCGTGATGATGCGGACGACATCTCGTTTGACCAGGCCTTTCGCCGTTGCAGGATCCTCCAGCTGCTCGCAAATGGCAACCTTATGACCGCGCGCTACCAGTTTACCGATATAGCCCTCGGCGCTGTGATAGGGGACGCCGCACATGGGCGCGCGCTGCTCCTCACCGCAGTCTCGCCCGGTCAGCACCAGTTCCAGCTCTCGTGAAACCAGTTCGGCATCGTCATAAAACATCTCATAAAAATCGCCCATACGGAAAAACAGGATGTATTCCTTATATTTTTCCTTCAAGTCGCAGTATTGCTGCATAAACGGCGTTTTTGCCATGCCACATCCAAACCTTTCTTTAAAACCATCATTTTCGCGACTCCGTATGCCGGCCCTGTTTCAGGCTGCAAAGCAGTGAGCCTCCGTGTTCTTAAGGATTCCGTGGATGCGTCGACCGCATCTCCAACTTAATGTCCACAACCTCCGCAGCTTCCGCAGTCGTGCGTACAGGGTTTCTCGCCCGTTATCTGATAGGTGATCTCTCCGTTCACTTCATTCATAAATGCATTGACCTTTTCCTGCGCTCTCTGGTATGAGAGCATCACCGGATGCGCCTCGATCTGTGCATAGATCTCGCGCATGCGCCTGTCTATTGCGTCCTTAAAATCCTTATCATCGACAGACTTTTTATATTCCTCAACCAGCGCCTTGTTCTGTGTGTTGTATTCCAAAATCAGTCCCTGAAGTTCCTTGTTCTGTTCATATGATGCGGTTGCTTCCTGTAGCTCCTTTATGCATGCATCTTCTTTGATCAGCCGGCCAAGTCGGGCTGCAAGCTCCATAATTTCTTTACGATTTTCCATAGTTGTGTCCATCCTTTCATAGATGCCATAAAAATATGTTTTTTCAGAAACGCGTTTATTAATTCTCCTTACAAAGCTGCAGCTTTTCATATCCGCTTTTTTCCCTGCGGCCCTGCGCTCAGCTCTTAGAGCCGACAGAAACCGCTTCGCCGTACAGCACAAACGTCTCGGCTCTTGTGATTTCCACCTCGATAAGCGTTCCCTCCGTTCCGGGCAGCGCCGGAAAATGCACGATTTTATTTCCCTCTGTTCTGCCTGTGAACATGGTACGTTCATGCTTGCTTTCGCCCTCGACAAGAACGCTCAGCCGCTTGCCAAGATATTTTTGGTTGATCTCATATGAGATTTCGTTCTGCGTCTCCAGCAGACGCTGAAAGCGCTCCGCCTTGACCGCCTTTGCAACCTGATTCGCCATCTTTGCTGCCGGCGTTCCGCTACGAGGTGAATACTGGAAAGAGAATATCATATCAAAGCGCACGGTACGAAGCAGACGGAGCGTTTCCTCAAAATCCTCCTCGGTTTCCCCCGGAAAGCCGACTATGATATCTGTAGTAAGAATCACTTCCGGTATTTTAAATCTCAAATATTCAACCAACGCCAAATAGTCCTCGCGCGTATAGTGCCGGTTCATGGCGGCAAGTATGCGATTGCTGCCGGACTGAACCGGCAGATGGAACTGACGGGAAATTTTTTTCTGTTCCGCCATCACATCGACAAGCCGGCGCGATGCGTCCTTGGGATGGCTTGTCATAAAACGGACACTGAACTCTCCGGGAATTTCACAGATTTTTTCCAACAGTGCTGCAAATTCCATGGGTTCCGGTAGATCCTTGCCATAGGAATTCACATTCTGACCGAGCAGCGTAATTTCCCGGTATCCCTCTGCAACAAGTCCGGTGACCTCGTCCAGAACAGCTTCCGGTCTGCGGCTTCGCTCTCTTCCCCTTACATAAGGCACGATGCAGTACGTGCAAAAATTGTTGCAGCCATACATGATGCTGACCCAGGCTCTGGTCTCGTCCGCGCGCGCAACAGGTATCCCCTCTGCTATAACGCGCTCGTCGCCCGCCCGGCAAAACTGCCGTTTCCCTGTTGAAATTCTTTTATACAGCACCTCGGGGAAACGATACAGCGCAGTCGTACCCACAAGGAAATCCACATACGGATATCTCTTTTTTATATCCTCTTCTCTGTGCTTCTGAGACACCATACAGCCGCATACGCCGATAAGCAATTCGCTCCTTTGGGCTTTCAGGTGCTTGAATTGTCCCGTTACAGACAGCGCGCGTTTCTCCGCATGATCCCGCACCGCACAGGTATTTACCAGAATCAGGTCAGCGTCCTCAGGCGTCTCCGCATCTGTGTATCCCATGGCATGGGCCATGCCGCGTAGCCGCTCGCTGTCCGCTTCATTTTGCTGGCAGCCGAAGGTCTGTACACAAACGCGCCGCGGCTGGCCGATTTTCGACGCCCAAGTTTCATTCCAAGCGCCTATCAGCTCTGTATAGCGCCGCTGATCTTCCATGATGTCAATATCAACTCTCTTCTCGCCGCATCTTTGTGGCTCTGTTCCAATCGATGCCATTTTTTCACCATTATTTATATTTTTGAATTTATCTTAACTTAACCAAAGGTATATCGCAGACCGATTAAGATTCCGTTCTCCCGAAAAAATTTATATTTTATACACAATTCGCCACACTGAACGACAATCGCCAGATTCAAACCGGCGGTTGGCCTCTTCATCGATCATTGACAATTTTACGCTGAAATACCTTATTATTATACATAAAAATCCTTTTTGTGTCAAGACGGGACGTAAAAGCCGTCGGAAATAATATCCGTCTGCCGATATATAGCAAAATTTTACAATCTGGATGGCGCGCCTGTCCGCCGTTTTTTTCTAACCGCCATACACCGCGCAGAGCAGGACCATCCACTTCACTCGAATCCTCTTGACAAACGGCGTATATTTGGTATAATAGGCAAAAGCCGCCTTTTTGCCGAAATATTCGGCATACGGCGAAAAACATGCAGACGCACAGCGGTTCAGCCGCAGAAATGAGAGGATTTTATGCTAGCACAAACACCGCCCATGGGCTGGAATTCCTGGAACACTTTCGGCCCGAAAATACACGAAAAGCTGATTATGGAAATTGCCGACGCCATGGTTGAAAAGGGATACCGCGACGCCGGTTACACGTATATTGTGATCGACGACTGCTGGTCGCTGAGGGAGAGGGACACAGATGGAAATTTGGTACCCGATCCTGAAAAGTTTCCGAGAGGAATGAAATTCCTTGCAGATTATATCCATGCACGCGGCATGAAATTCGGCATGTATTCTGCCGCGGGGGTAAAAACCTGTGCGGGATATCCCGGCAGCTACGGTCACGAATTTCAGGATGCAAAGGCTTTCGCCTCTTGGGGTGTGGATTTTCTGAAATACGATCTTTGTCACTTTCCCGGCAAAGGCGATTGCAAGAACGCTTACCTGACCATGAGCATGGCTCTGCGCTCCTCAGGCCGTGAAATCATGCTGTCAGGCTGTACGGTCGGTGAGCATGAGCCTGCAACCTGGATGCGCTCCATTGGTGCGCACATGTACCGCTCTACAGGAGATATCTTTGACAAATTCGAGTCCTTCCGTGACAACGGTGTCAGCCAGGTCGAAAAGCTGCACAGTTCCGCGCCCGGCTGCTTTAACGATCCTGACATGCTGATTGTCGGCATGCACGGAGACGGAAATGTTGCGCGTGTCGGCGGATGTACGGATGAAGAATACAAAATGCATTTTGCCCTGTGGTGTATGATGGGCGCACCTTTGATGATGGGCGGCGATATACGCACGATGAACGATTTCTGCCGGGAACTCATGCTCAACAGAGAATTGATCGCCATAGACCAAGATCCGGAGGCAAGGCCGCCGTATTACGAAAACAAAGCACGGTACGCAAATCCCGTGCGCATGGGACTGCTGAAGCTACTGTCAAATCAGGAAATGGTGCTCGGTTATTTCAACTTCGCAGACACGCCGCTCGACGTGCTTATTTACTTCGACGACATCGGCGTACCGTTCTACAGCGGTTTCGGTCTGGAGCTTACCGATATCTTTACAGGTGAAAACCTCGGCGTGAAATACGACTCCTTTACCCCGCGTCTCGAGGGACGCACCTGCCGTCTGTTCCGCGCCAAAATGGTTCAGAGATGACCGGAGGCGATCGTGCTTGGAGTTTGATAAATGCCGGCAGTGCGGAAAAGAACTGTCGCACGATGAAATCGGACTGTACCGAAAGCTTGTCAGCCGCGGCGCAAAGGATTTTCTGTGTATCGAATGTCTCGGCGCCTATTACAATCTTCCGGTTGACGTGCTCATGAGGCGTATACAGGATTTCAAAGACGAAGGATGTACCCTGTTTTTTTAATGTGATTCAAAATCGAAAAGCGGTCCCGCTCTCGTTTGCGTAAATATTTTCCGTAAGCGCCAGCGGGCCGTATATTTTGTACGGAATAATACAGCGATGGATGAGAGCCGGAACGTTGTCAGCTCTGAAAGGTTGCTTTCTTACCTTCAGAATAACGGCATCGGTATCATCAACAATATGATATTAACAGGAGGCACCCGATGTGTTCGCCGAATGCTTTAACAAAAAATATAAATTGTGTGAAATCGTATTTTATGTTAGCTTAGGGCATACAGCAATAAAATCGTAAACAGTATATAATTCCCGGCGCATAGTGAAAACTGGCCGCCAATACAATCCCCACCGAAAAAAGCCATTTTTTTCGGTGGGGACAAGTTGTCAAAAGAATCTCGCACGGCTATCCCATCGGTTTCCATATGCCTTCCAGCCCGATTCGTACAGATATGAATATCAAGCGTTTCTGCGATGTCCTCACCCCGGTCTTCCTTTTTTCCTATTGTTATGTATAATACCTTAATATATTATTGATTATACTTATAGGAATACCGAATCGTCAAAGACGCTTTTTCTGCGCGCGAATTTTTTTGCCCGTCTGTGTGAATGTTCTGTCGTTTTATGCTATAATTTATC
>DXYE01000072.1 GCA_019415985.1 Clostridiales bacterium | reverse complement strand
GGTATATAATATAATTATAATTGATTTTTTCTCCCTTTGTTTTGCAGTATCATTTAAATTTCCTGCAAAATAAATTTCAGCGTAGAATCTTGCTGATTTTTGTGAAAGGTATGGTCATTAGCAATGAAAAGACTCCAGATCAGACAGATTTTTAAGAATCCCGATCAATACAAGGATCAAAAGATTACAGTCGCCGGCTGGGCCAGAACGATACGGGCAAGTAATCTTTTTGGTTTTATCGAACTGAATGACGGCAGTTATTTCAAAAATCTTCAAATTGTTTTTGAAGACAGCAAGCTTGATAATTATAAAGATATAGCCGGTCAGAACATCGGCTGTTCGTTGATTGTGGAAGGTACATTCTGTCTTACGCCGGAAGCAAAACAGCCTTTTGAGCTTAAGGCTTCCTGCATTCAAGTGGAAGGGGCATCTGCTCCGGATTTTCCATTACAGAAAAAAAAGCATTCGCTTGAATACCTTCGCACCATTGCGCATTTACGTCCGCGTACAAATACGTTCAGCGCGGTTTTTCGTGTACGTTCCGCCGCTGCCTACGCCATTCATAAATTTTTTCAGGAAAGAGATTTTGTTTATGTCCATACGCCCATTCTTACATCCAGCGACTGTGAAGGCGCCGGAGAGATGTTCCGGGTCACTTCTCTGGATCTGAACAATCTTCCCCGAACAGAGGACGGACAAGTAGATTATACCGAAGATTTTTTTGGAAAATCTACAAATCTGACGGTTTCCGGTCAGCTCAACGGCGAATGTTTTGCAATGGCCTTTGCCAATATTTATACGTTTGGCCCTACGTTTCGCGCGGAGAAATCCAATACGCCGCGGCATGCCGCAGAATTTTGGATGATGGAGCCGGAAATTGCCTTTGCGGATCTTGAGGATGATATGGAACTCGCAGAGGAAATGCTGCAATATATTATCCGATATCTGCTGGAAAACTGTAATGCTGAGCTTGAATTCTTCAACAAATTTTTTGACAGCAGTCTGCTGCAACGGTTGCACAGTTTGATTGAAGCACCTTTCGCCCGTGTATCCTACACCGAAGCAATACGGCTGCTCGAAAACAGTGGGCGAACCTTTGAATACCCGATTTCCTGGGGCAGCGATTTACAGACAGAGCACGAACGGTATCTCTGTGAAGAAGTTTTCCGCAAGCCTGTCTTTGTAACGGACTGGCCGCGTGAAATCAAAGCGTTTTATATGCGTTTGAACGACGACGGAAAGACAGTTGCAGCCATGGATTTGCTGGTACCGGGTGTGGGAGAGCTCATCGGAGGTTCCCAAAGAGAAGAGCGTCTTACATTCCTCGAAGAGGCCATGAACCGTTTTCATCTGAATCCAAAGGACTACTGGTGGTACACTGAACTCAGAAAATTCGGAGGAACCCGACATGCGGGATTTGGATTGGGCTTTGAGCGTCTGCTCATGTATGTCACAGCCGTTTCCAATATCCGTGATGTGGAAGCATTTCCCCGCACGACCGGACAAATCGACTTTTAATCCCTTTAGTTTTAAAGTATCATCTGTTTTTTTACGGCTGCCGACTCAAACGGCAGCCGCTTATACGGAAAAAGCATTGTATACCGTTTGGAAACCTTTCCAGATTTTTTGTCAGTGGCCTCTCTTTGTGAAAACTTCTGCCAAAGCAAAATTCCGCAGATCAGATACCCGATGATCCGCATATCGATATTATATCTTATTTATTTTACATATCAAAGGAGCAAAGATACCATTATGTCGAACGATAAGCCGTACGCACAGTTCAGCCGCGCAGAGCTTGAAAGCGAGTGGAAACAGCAGTGTAAACTTTACGACCAATTTAAAGCCCAAAATCTTTCCTTGAATATGGCGAGAGGCAAACCGGGAACGGATCAGCTCGACCTCAGTTCTGGCATGCTTGAGAGTATTTCACCAAAGGAGATTAAGTCGTCAACCGGCGACGACTGCAGAAGCTACGGTCTACCGGATGGAATTCCGGAGGCAAGGCAGTTGTTTGCCGATCTGCTGGATATTCCCGCTCAAAATATCGTCGTCTGCGGCAATTCAAGCTTAAATATTATGTATGACACAGTAGCACGTGCAATGTTGTACGGAATACTCGGAGAGACGCCATGGTGCCGTCTGGAAAAGGTACGGTTTCTCTGCCCTTCCCCGGGCTACGATCGACATTTTGCCATATGCGAGTCACTCGGCATTGAAATGATTCCAATTGAAATGACGCCGGACGGCCCGGATATGGATACCGTGGAAAAATTGGTTGAAAGCGATCCTTCTGTCAAAGGGATCTGGTGTACACCCAAATACAGTAATCCCGACGGTATTACTTATTCCGACGAAACAGTCTGCCGCTTTGCAGCGCTTGAACCCGCAGCAAAGGATTTTCGAATTTTTTGGGACAATGCTTATGCCGTACACGATATTTATGAGCCGGGCGACAAGCTGCTCAATCTTTTCCGTCTTTTGAAAGACGGAAAACGCGAAAACATGCTCTATGTTTTTGCTTCTACTTCAAAAATCACCTTTCCAGGTTCCGGTGTCTCTATTTTTGCCGCCAGTACAGAAAATCTCGAGGAAGCGAGAAAAGTACTGCGCGTTCAGACGATCGGGCATGACAAAATGAATATGCTGCGTCATGTGCGCTTTTTCGGAAACGCTGAAGGGGTTTTAGAGCATATGAAAAAGCATGCCGCTCTGCTGCGTCCAAAATTTGATCTGGTTCTTAACGCGTTTGAAAATCAACTGGTTCCACTGGGCATCGTGACATATCACAAACCGCGCGGCGGTTATTTTATCAGTCTCAACGTCAGCGACGGCTGTGCCAAACGTGTTTTTTCACTCGCCAAGGAATGTGGTGTCTGTATGACAGACGCGGGCGCCACTTATCCTTACGGCATGGATCCCAAAGACAGAAATCTTCGCATCGCTCCAACATATCCGTCTATAGAGGAGCTTCAGACTGCTGTGGATATCCTCTGCTGCTGTGTAAAAATTGCTGCCCTTGAAAAATTGCTGCAAAAATAACAGTCGCGGCATCGGCTGGGTTTCACAATACATAGGATTCAAGTACCCGGTGTATGCGGAAACGGAAAGGACTCCCGCTATGCTGTGCCGGTATTTCGCGTACTAAAGGATCCGTCGAACTCATTTTTATCCTTTTGACAATGATTTTAACAGGAGGTAAAAAACACATATGTCAAAATCTGCATATGAAAGTCCTTTTTCCACTCGGTATGCAAGCAAGGAAATGCAATATCTCTTTTCGCAGGATATGAAATTTTCTACTTTCCGCAAGCTTTGGGTAGCGCTTGCTAAAGCTGAAAAAGCGCTTGGTGTCCAAATTACCGATGAACAGATTTCGGAGATGGAGGCACATATATATGATATCGATTACGACGCGGCGGCTACCTACGAAAAGCAGCTCCGTCATGATGTTATGGCACATGTGCATACATTCGGCGATGTATGCCCCAAGGCGCGTCCCATCATTCATTACGGCGCCACCTCCTGCTATGTAGGTGACAATACAGATATGATCATCATGCGTGAGGCGCTCCGCCTGGTACGCGCTAAGATTCTAACCGTACTTCGAAATCTCAAGGCATTTGCATTGAAATATAAGGATTTGCCTGCTCTGGCTTATACGCATCTCCAGCCGGCCCAGCTAACCACGGTCGGCAAACGCGCCTCGCTTTGGATGTATGAGCTGCTCTTGGATCTGGAGGACTTGGATCATACCGCTGCATCTCTAAAACTGCTGGGATCCAAGGGAACCACCGGTACACAGGCGAGCTTTCTCGAAATTTTTGACGGAGATCAACAAAAAGTAAAGCTGGCGGAGAAAATGATCGCTGAGGAAATGGGCTTTGAAGAGGTCGTTCCGGTTTCCGGTCAAACATATTCCAGAAAATTTGACAGCCGCGTTTTGAATGTGCTTTCCGGAATCGCTCAAAGCGCCTATAAGTTTTCTAATGATATGCGTCTGCTGCAATCCTTTAAGGAAATGGAAGAGCCGTTTGAAAGCAAACAAATCGGGTCATCGGCAATGCCTTACAAGCGCAATCCCATGCGCAGCGAAAGGATCTCCGCTTTGGCTCGCTATGTCATCGCCGACGCACAGAACCCTGCGTATACAGCCGCAACACAATGGTTTGAGCGCACGCTCGACGACAGTGCCAACAAAAGACTGTCTGTTGCCGAGGCCTTTCTCGCCGTTGATTCTCTACTGAATATTTATGGAAATATAACATCCGGTATTGTTGTGTATCCTAGGGTGATTCATAAACGTGTTATGGCTGAGCTTCCATTTATGGCAAGCGAAAACATCATGCTGGATGCGGTAAAGCGCGGCGGTGACCGCCAGGAATTGCATGAAAGAATTCGGGTCCATGCCATGGCCGCAGGAAAACGCGTAAAGGAGGACGGTCTGGATAATGATCTCATTGATCGAATCTGTGCGGACAGCGCCTTCGGTCTGACCCATAAGGATGCGGAAGCATTGTTGGAACCGTCTAAATATACCGGCCGCAGTGCCGAACAGGTTGAAGAATTCATAAGCACCTACATCGATCCGCTTCTCAAAACCGGCGCGATTGCAGAACAAACGGAGTTATTTGTCTGATCATTCTGCATAAGAAGGCTTTGATCATAGATCTGCTTCATAATGCATGAATATAGTCTGCATTCATGGAGACAGGGGTAGTTTATATGGAAGAGGGTGCTGCAAAATGAAGTATTTTGCAGCACCCCTCCTTCTTTTTACCGCCGTTTTCCCTCTGAATCTACAGTAAAACCGCGTCAAAAGAAAGCAGAATTCGGAGGCGTCGAAGTCGTATACAGCAAAAGTGTCCACATTTCTCGAAAATCGTATGCTGATTTTCTGTGTAGCGATGTTCGCGCTAAAGATGCAGCGAAAAGCACACATACTGCTTCCCCTGCTGTATCCTAAAGCAACATAGAAATCAGATGTTTTTCTCCCCTCCGAATACAAGCCGCAGCCCTCACCGCTCCACTGTCTCTCGAAAGTGTGACTGAAAACTGTCCATATACATATCCACTTTTCTGCGTTTTCTTTAGCTGGATGTCTCAGCCTGCGTGTCAAGGTGTCTTTTTCCGTCATATACTGTGATATACCCATTGTTGATACGGAGAAAGGACCGATTCAAATATGATGCAAAAAAATGAAATAAAACTCGCCGTTATCGGCGGAGATCTCCGGCAGCTCGTTATGGCCCGGGAGCTTGCCTCCGACGGCTTTGAAGTTGCTTTGTTCGGAATCGACACATACGAAGGCGATTACGGCGAAATTACCCGATGTACCGATCTTGCATCGGCAATTAAATTCGCCGCTATGGTGATTCTGCCCATCCCCTTTAGTCAGGACAATGTACGCCTGAACTGCCCTTTAACAAAAGAATATATCCGTTTGTCAGATATATTTGACTGTATGTGCAAGGGTCAGATAGCGGCCGGCGGTCGGTTGAATGAAAAAATTTATGCCATGGCTAAAGAAGCAGGCGTTCGTTTGTACGACTATTTTGACCGCGAGGAACTTCTGATTTCCAACGCGATTCCTACCGCAGAAGGCGCTGTGGCCATTGCCATGAGCGAAGTTCCATATACCATTCATTCCTCGCGCTGTATGGTACTCGGCTTCGGCCGCGTCGGCAAAATTTTATCGATGACGCTGCGTGCGCTTGGGGCGGAGGTGACGGTCGCTGCCCGTAAGCATGAGGATTTTGCATGGATCCGCGCAATGGACTGTATCCCCGTTCATATCCGGGATATCGGAAAGGCCACTGTCGCGCATGATATTATTTTCAATACAGTGCCCGATCTGCTTCTTGGAAAAAATATCCTGAAGGAAATGGACCCGCATACACTGATCATCGATCTTGCATCAAAGCCCGGCGGTGTGGATATGGATTATGCCAAAGAATGCGGTATCAACGTCATCTGGGCCCTTTCCCTCCCCGGTAAGGTAGCGCCCGTGACTGCCGGACGCATCATCAAGGAAAGTATTCTCAACATTATGCAGTCGGAAGGAGTGTTGGATTCCTTATGATTGGTTACGCATTTTGCGGTTCCTTCTGTACACACGCGAAATCTCTCGCCGCACTCCGGCAGCTCATTCAGGACGGATACGAAGTCCTTCCTCTGATGAGTGAAATTGTGTATAATACCAACACACGCTTCGGCACTGCGGCCGAGTTGATTCTGAATGTGGAAACACTGTGCGGCAGACCTGTTATCCATACCATAAAAGACGCTGAACCTCTCGGTCCTAAAATCAATCTGGATCTTCTGATCATATCGCCATGTACCGGTAATACTCTGGCAAAAATGGCAAACGGAATAACAGATACGTCTGTGACAATGGCCGCCAAAGCTCAGCTCAGAAGCAACCGGCCTGTACTGATCGCGCTGGCGTCCAATGATGCACTTTCCGCTAATTTAAAAAACATAGCCACAATGTCTCAAAGAAAACATGTCTATTTTGCTCCTATGGAGAAAGACGATCCCAAAGGTAAACCCTATTCACTAGTCTGCGATTTTTCCGCTTTGCCGGCGATGACACAAACAATACTTGCGGAATATCAATGATATCATACCGGATATTCGCTTGACAAACCGCCTGAAACCTGATATGATAAAACTGTCTTAGATCTCTGGGAGGTTTCGGCATATGTCTATTATACAGGATTTTAAAGCGTTTGCCCTTAAAGGAAATGTTATCGACATGGCAGTCGGTGTAGTTATCGGCGGTGCATTCGGTAAAATCGTCACATCGCTCGTCAACGATCTGATTATGCCGCCGCTCGGCTTTTTAATTGGCGGCGTCGATTTTACCGATCTTAAAATTGTATTGGCATCCGCTACGGCAGAAAGTGCGGAAGTCAGTATAAATTATGGGAATTTTCTTCAAACTGTAATCGATTTTCTGTTGGTTGCCGTCTCTATTTTTCTGATGATTCGTCTGCTGACAAAAGGGAAAAATCTTTTAGTTGCCAAAATCCATTTGGGTAAGGTGCCGCATGCAGTGGAAGTAGTGCCGGAAGTTCCGAAAAAAGCCTCTGATGCGCCGACACAGGAGCAATTGCTGAAAGAAATACGCGATTTGCTCAAACAGATCTGCAGCGAAAAAGAACCCAAGGAATAGAAAGTATACCGGACCCGCCGTTTCTCTTCTAGAAGAAACGGCGGGATTCATGTTCATACTCATAAATGAGGGAATAACGCCTCTCATGGCTTTTATCGAAAACACCCCGGGGCATTTCGACAACGATAATCATCTTCTTTTCTTTATTATAGAATCGCAGTATACTGTAGCCTCGCATCTTGTAATAATATTTTTTAGCCACAGGCTAAGTTTTCACCAATAGCTCTGAGCTATCTGTAAGGCCTTGACAAATTGAAAGGTTTTCGCTACAATGGGTATCCGCTTTCTGATTAAAAAGGGAAAGGAAAGGAATTTATGAAAACAACAGCATTCGGAACTCTTGAGGACGGCAGAAGTGTTGCCGCATACACCCTGAAATGCGGCTCTATATCTGTTACGATACTGAATTACGGTGCCATAATCCAGAGCATAATCATTGATGGTGTCGATATTGTATGTGGATATGATACACTTGAGGCTTACCAAAACAGCTCAGGATATCAGGGCGCCGTCATCGGCCGGTACGCCAACAGAATCCGCGGCGGTTCCTTTGTACTGGATGAAACGAAATATCAGCTTGCCACAAATGAAAACGGTATAACGCATCTACATGGCGGAGAAATCGGGTTTGACCGAAAAATCTGGAAGGCATCTCCCTTTTCCGGCAATGATTTTGAGGGGCTGTCGCTTTTTTTGATCTCGCCGGATGGTGAGGAAGGCTACCCTGGTACTGTCTGTATCCAAGTGACTTACATTTTGCGAGAAAAACAATTTTCCATACATTACAGGGCAATTGCGGATCGTTCCACCATTTTGAACATAACCAACCATTCCTATTTTAATTTAAACGGATATGCCTCAGGTGATATACTCAATCATTCGCTGCAAATAGACGCGCAAGCTTTTGCGGAAATTGATGACACGCTGCTGCCGACAGGCCGCCGTATTGCTGTAGATGGCACGCCCTTTGATTTTCGCTCTGCAAAAAAAATTCGTCGGGATTTTCAGTGTCAGGATCCACAACTGAAAATTGCCGGCGGTTATGACCATAATTTTTATCTCTCTCCCGTAAAAACGGTCGTCCATGAGGGGAAAAGACTCTCCAGAGCCGCCGTTCTATCAGGGGAAAACCTCTCTATGACTCTTTACACGGATAAACCGTGTATGCAGCTATATACGGGCAATTTCATGAATGGTCCCTTGCCGTTTAAGAATGGTGTACCGCAAAGAGCGAATCATGCGTTATGTCTGGAAACCCAATTCGCGCCGAACAGTCCCAATAGGGGGGAAGCGGTTCTGCATCCCGGTGAGCTTTATGATTACACGACCCTTCTGTGCTTTTCTTCCTGAACCCTCGGAAAAACATATAAGTTCTTGGGCTGTCTGACACGTTTGCCGTATCTTACAACAGCTCAAAGGAGCTGTAGGCCAAAAAAGAATCGGATAAAATATCCGATTCTTTTTCTATTGTACTTTATTTGGTGTCTCCGATGAAAAACCACATTTCCTGTCAGTCCGATCTCGGTTCGGCTCACCTACAGTACATTTGTGCATTTGGAGCTATCTGAATATTTGATTTTCCCGCATCCTTTTGTCGTAAATCCTTTGGGCCGCTCAAATTTCAGGCGCTGAATTCGATTGTCTTACCCGCCTTTTCACCACTCGACAGCGTTTTCTTCAAAGAATCCTCCGTCTTTTGGTGCTGTGCATAATAAAAGATAAACTGCTGAATCACACCGGCAAAGCCCTCGAAGCGTTCGAGCGGAAAACATCCCCCATATTGCTCGTTTATGATTCTCCTGATCCACACATCCACAGGAAAAGCCTCCAAACGGTGCAGACCGAAAAGCATAATACAATTTGCCACTTTTTCTCCTATGCCTGAAATATTTTTCAGATAACTGCATACATCCGATGTTGTCATGGATCTGAGAGCCTTCAGATCTATTCGTTGACTTTGGACATCCGATGCGAGAGAAGCAATATACTTATCCCGATAACCCAAGCCCAATTTCCGCAGAACGGAACAATCCAGAAGAGCCTCCGGCTCAGGAAAGGCGTAATAAAGAGTGCCGTCGGCATGCCTTTGAGGCCTCCCGAGACATTCGCACATCCTTGCAATCGTTTTGGTGATCCGCGGCAAATTGTTATTTTGGCTGACAAGAAAGCTGACCATCGTTTCCCACAAATCCTGTGTCAATATTCTGACACCATCTGCTGCCACCGCGGCTTTATATAGATAGGTCCCGCTCTCCTCTACAGCCGCCTCAAAAAAAAGGTCATAATCATCTCTGAGGCCCAAATAATTACACCAATATGTATCGTATGCTTTCCGTGTACAGTCCAGCTGCAGCGTACCTTCATTTGGCTGATATGCTGTCAGATAACCGCCGGCCGCAGGTATTCCATAACGATCAGGAGAGAGCTCACGCCAGCGAAAACATTGGCCTGACTCTGCAATTTTTTTTAATTGAAAATGTCTCACGGTAATTTCGATCATCTGCTGCTCCCTCAGTGGATACAAACTCCAAATTGTTGCAGATGCAAAAAATCCGACTGTTCTGCGGAATTTTCGTCTATGAAACGACGTTTCATCACTTGAATTTTGCATCTTCATATGATTATACGTGATGATATGCACGGCATATAGTTTCATCACCGTAAAGCGACCGTGGGCTGTACACTACAGAAATGGATAAACCAAAACTGTGCAGGGGATTTTCACTGCGTTTTTCTCACCGGTTCAAATCAAGCTTGAATTTTACTGAATGAAATAACCGTATAAAAAAGCTCATATATTTGAATCTTCTATATATTATAAGCCATTTCTATAAATTTTTCAACCCACAGCACCTATCGAATTCTACTGCCCCGGCGCAACGGCAAATCAACAACATGAGCAATGCCTCAGGCAGCGCATCAAAAACACAGGCTCAAAACCGCATTCTGCAGCAGTATATCGTTCAAGCATGCCGAAACAGATCCATGGCACCGCAGTCAAAGACTGCGACGCCATGGAGAAGAATTGCCGCTTTTGATATCTCTTTCAAAAGCATATGACACGTGCTCAGCCTTCAAAATTCGTCACTGTCCCCATGAAAACCGGAAGGTTTGTTGCATTGTCTATAATAGCGTACAGAAACGGACGATCCAGCGTCACTGTGTTTTCAATAAATGCAGCGCCGAGCATTATTTCAGCAGTAACCGCGCCGGCCTTTGTGCCGAGTTCGTCGACTGAAATATGAGTCTTATGCAGGACCTGATTGACATACAAATCGTCTTCACTGATCATAGAAAAGTCCGCCTTCTGACTGTCAAACACCGCCGCCATGCCCATGGCCGACAAAGCCTCACGAAGCTCCAGCTCGGTATCATAGCTGAATTTCGGCATGGTCGACCATACGGCTTCACGATTCGCCTTTGCGTTTTCTATGCTTTTGACAAAGCTGTCGCCGTTCAGAGAGGAGATATAGGCGTCAAGGCTTATATCCTCGTTTGGCAGTAACGCGGCAAAGCTGTAATGATTTCCTTTGTACGGCTTGATAAAGCCTGTCGCCCGTCCATCGTCTATATACCCGTATTCGGTTGAACACATCATTTCAACGGACTGTTCCGCTCCGTTCGCTGTATGAAAAATTCCGGCACGTATATCCGTTTTTTCGTAGACGTTCTCCCATTCCGCATCAAACGAAAGCGCGTTGATCAAATACATCATCGCAGCCGCATCGATTGTATCTCCTTCAATGATTTTTTCTATCGTTCCATCGGTCTTATCCTTAACCCATTTGTTGATATCCCGTACCGTCTGTTCATCAAAAGCCGACCTGTATGCATCCGCCTGAAAATAATCCGCATTTTTCTGCAGGAAATCGCGGCTGACATTCATACCATCTCGAAACCATACGGCATTGGCAATCTGCAGCTTTGAGCTATCCTCGGATGGAAGAGCCTTTATATAAGCATACAAATATTCGTTAAGCGTTTCCAACGGGATATCTCCCCCAAGGATTTCCTCCATCTGTTTTTTCGTCTCACCCGCCGCTCCATTGGCGGTCATGGCAAGCGCCAGCATGACAGACAGAGGCGAAATCGTCGTATTTGTGTCCTTTTCGGCCGTACTTTGCAGCAGCTCTATCGCAAAATTCGCGCTTTCTGAAATGAATGCGGCATCCGCCTGTTTTCCTGTTACGTTTCCCGCGCGAATTCCTTCCATTAAATCCGCGGCATTGGCATTCATAGAGCATCCGACAGTATTCAGCCACGTTGCCAAAAGGAGTAACGCTGCAAAGACGCCCGCCGCTGTTCTTTTTTTCAATTTCATGATTTTCATTGACTTTTCCTCTTTTCTGTATGGTTTTCGGATTGGATATAACGCAATTTAAATACAGGTCGCATTAAAATCCTGTATATTGGTACAAGCTACTGTTCTTCCTAAAATTTATTAAATTTATTCATCAAAAAAATCCATAATTCTGCTCTCCGCCTCGGCACTGTTCCCGTTCTTTATCATCATCCAGCGCCCCCCGTCAACACGAATATATCCGTCTTTTCGGTATTCATAGGTCGCGCTCCCTCCGTCCCGAAAAGTAAAAACAGCGGTATAGACGCGTGCATCCTCCCCGGGTATGGCTCCAGAGGATGCATCCGCGTTCGCATACTCCCTCAGAAGCTCGAAGCAGTTATAAAGCTGCACGGGCTCCTCACAGTTCCATTCGTCGCCGGAAGGATTTCTCAACCAGGCCGCAACAGCGATATGAGGGTTGCTGTTGCCAACAATGAACGATGGGAATTGTTCACCATAAGAATCGGTTCCGGTACTAAAATCAACATGCGTATCCTCTGTAATCGAACCGTGCAGCTGAAGGCTTGGATTCGACTGTATAGACTGTATACCGTCCCTATATAAAAGAATGCAAAGGAAAAAGCACACGGCTGCCGGAAGAAGTGTAAAAACAATACGCCTTCTTTGCTTTTTTTTCCTTTCATAGTAGGCTCTCTTCTTTTCCCAGATGAGCGCCTTAAATTCATCCCTGTTTCTCATTTTTCACCCTGCTTATCCCCTTCCAAGATGGAACGCAGCGCTTTCTTTGCTCGATATACCAGGTTTTTGACCTGCTTCAGGTTCTTTTTCATCACACGTGCGGTTTCCTCATATGACATATTCTCAAAGTAAACCAGGTGAAGACCGGTTTGATAATTTTCCGGAAGCGCACGCATAGCCCGCAAAAGGACTTGCTTTTCTTCTTCCTTTAAAATCTGCTCCTCAAAGACCGTTTCCTCCTGTATCAGCTCTCCGGCTTCTGAGATCTCCACAGTGCGGCATCGCCCTTCTCTCTTCAAATAATTCAGAGCGCGGCTTCTGCCAATCATAAAAAGGTACGTTTTCAGAGAAGTCTTAAAATTATACCGGTGTTTATGTACAATCAGGTCCAGAAACACATCGGCCGCCAAATCCTCTGCCACCGTGATGTTATGAACATAACGGTTTATAAAAAATATTAAATTTTCCTGATACAACGCCAACAGATCATCGAAAGCGCTTTCATCGCCATCCAGGAAACGGCGGTAGCTACCTGCGCCGTTCTTCATCGGACGCCTCCTTAAACTCACGTAAGCTCCACAGTCCTTACACTTATTATACCACAGCCTTAATAAAAAGTCTCACTTCATATTCCATTTTATATCTTTATTGAAAGCCTCTGTTAGAATCGGGCAGCAGGCGCTGCGGCTTTGAACACTTGATTTTCAGCAATCCGTATGGATCCTGAATTACGCAGATCGGAAGCTCTGCACCAATGCAAATTTTCCATGACAAAAAAGCGGGCCGGTAAATTACCTGTCTATGAAAAGATTGGCGCCTGTAAGAAAGTGGTCAGGATGAAAACAGTAGAGTATGGAACTACGCCGCTCTTTGTTATTCGGTATAAATCCCTCTTTTTAATAGATTCGAGACCTCGCGTTCGATCGTTCGGCGCCTGATAAAAGCGGCCGGATAGTGCGGTTCGCATAAAACAGTAAATCCTCCGTATGGTTTTACAGCCATACAGAGGATTATGTTTATTTCTATTTTCAGGCTTACTGGCGGCGAACGGTTTGTCAAAACCGTTTACAGACGGCAATGTCCACCACATATGCAAAGCATCTGTATGGATAGCCGCTTTAGCGGTCCAAGGGGGTAGTCACCTTGACGGCAATTTCTCGGGCATGTAGTTTTCTCTTGCTGATAGAGAATGAAGCTCCGCAGGAGGCACGATATTCCTGATAGGAGAGTATAGAAGTGCGCTCTCTTCCGCCAAATGTGTTTGCTGTAATCCTCCAATATTGAAGTTTCTTGAAGATTCCCTATGTATTATATTTAATTTTTTGTTTTTATTAATGCCAATTCATTTTTTATAATATCTACAATATTG
>DXYE01000071.1:10010-13587 GCA_019415985.1 Clostridiales bacterium | reverse complement strand
AAACAGAGTGTTTTATAAGCCAGGCAGCGGCCCCCGCGGCGAAAGCGGGCGGAGAAGGGGCGGTGCGGGCGGTTAATTATGCCGGAGGCATGATTATATAAAATAAAAATTTTATATAATCAGAGAGAGCACACAAAGCCCAACCCGTGGGTATCCCTGCGCTCTCTCTGATTAATGGACCGCTGGAAGCTGGCTTTCAGCTTCCAGCGAGCCTATAAAATTTCCGTTTTATGCAATGTCCGCCCTACGCGCTTCATCGGCTTCGCAAGGGCCTTCAAGCGCGATTTTGTCCACTATTTCAGATAAGCTATCTACATGCAATTCCATTTCTTTCCCCAAGTCAAGAAGCTCGTTAAAATACTCATTAAAATGGCTATGTCCGTCTAAATGTTTCAAGATAAGATTCAATACGGCGGACGTCTGTTTAAAACGCAATATAAGGCATTCAAGTTTATCGCAATCATCAAAACTAAGCAACCTGTTCATAATTCATTTCCTTTCCGCACATTGATTTATTTTAAACAAGCTGGTACAATACAGAACAGACGGGTTGCTCCGTCTACTTTTTGTCCCTCATTCGTTTTCGCTTGGAATGTCTAAACGAATGGGGGATTCTTCCGTAAAAACGTCTAAATCTTCACACTTTTCAAAAGTGGCATGAAGTTTTTCCGCATGGAGTTTAATTAATTCATACCCCGCGTATTCTTTCATAGGTTCCTGATACATCAAATATTCACTTTGAAGTTTGTAATGATAAACTACGTAATGAATACGCCGACTTAGCTGTTCATAGATATCATAACTCAAATTCTCCAATGCCATGTTACGGTAAACAACCTCGGGTGGCAATACCGATGTTATATGAACTTCATTCCACAATGCAAAAACGTTTGAATAACGACAAGGGACCTGAACCTTGTAACAATCGAGAAGCGAAAGAAGCAAAGCAAAACGAAGCTGGCCGCGAAACTCATCCAAAACAAGAAATTTTTGCCCGTTATACTTATCAAATCCATGTTCGTAATCCGTAACAAGATATACGTTACTTTCGCCGTGTTCCTCACACAGATTCACATATGTATAACTCTTTCCGGTTCCCGGCTCTCCCGTATGCCAAAATACCTGAACATCACGTTTTACAGGCGTTTCAGCGCATTTCTTTTGATAAAATGCATCACGGATCATTTTGTCATAACGGCGATAAGAAAAATACAGGCGATCAGAAAGGCTCCCTCACGCCTGTATTACGGCGGCCCAAAGGAACGCCGCATTGCAAGCAACGTACAAAATTTCCGTTTTATATTGATTGACCGGAATCAAAGCGCATAGGCGCTTTGCGCTGTCCGCTCCGCGAAACGGCCAAAATTAAGCCGTATAAGACGAAAAGCACTTGTTTAAGATTTTTACTACCTTATTCAGGTGCTTTCTTTCGTTCTGCGGCGTTTTAAGCGTGTTTGCCGCCTTTTGTGCTTGATGTAACATGGCTGGATTTTCATTTCTGCACCTGTATTTATTTCTCTCTTTTATCACCGATTTTATAACCAATTCCCCGAATGGTTTCCACCAAATCGCCTGCCTGACCCAGTTTTTGTCTCAACGTCCTAATGTGTACGTCGACGGTCCGACTTTCTCCGTCAAAAGCATATCCCCATATTTTGTTCAAAATTTGATCTCGGTTTAACACGACTCCCTGATTTTCTAAAAGCAAACATAACAACTCGAATTCTTTTAAAGTTAAAATTATATCTTGTCCGTTTACTCTGACAATATGCTTTGACGGGCAAACGGTCAGACATCCTATGCTGTATGTTTTGGGTGCCTCCGTTTTTCCGCATCTTCTGTATAAGGCTTTGATTCTGGACAGCAATTCCATCATGCCGAAAGGTTTAGGTACATAGTCGTCCGCCCCCATGTCCAATCCTACTACTTTGTCATATTCATTGCTTTTCGCAGTCAGCATGATTATCGGCAGTTCACGGGTAACTGCCGATGTTCTTAGCTTTTTCAGAATACTGAGCCCATCCTCTTCCGGCAGCATGATATCGAGAAGAATCATATCCGGCAGTGTATGCTTTAGGGCGTTCCAAAAGGCTGAGGGTACGGAAAAACCTTCGGCAGCATACCCTGATTGCTTTAACGTATATATAACCAGTTCTCTTATGCTGTTATCGTCTTCTACCAGATAAATCATATGCCCCTTCTCCTTTTCGTCCCAAAACACAAGAAATCAAAAAATTTGCTGATGATTTATAATAAGCCGAAACTGCAATCCAAGCTTTTCGGCAGCTTTTCGGCATAAGATCATTCGGTTTAAAAAAATTTCGAAATAATCCATGACGGTTCCATAATTTGTATCGATCTCTAACTTTAATTTGATCAGTGTACGCGTGTCATCTATGACTAGAGACGAACTCTTTACAGAATAGTTTACACGGTCATGTATATCAAACGATGGTATATCATTGTTGCGGACGCGGCTTCGCCTAACATCAGATTTATCCGCTAAAATCAGCGCGGCTGCAACAGCATTAACCGCAACTCCGGTGCCTTCGTCATGGTTTCCGATCGCCGTCGTTACTGTTGCGATGTCTTCAGCTGAAAACTTCATCTGATCTAAAATTCGAAAGGCCATGACCGCCCCGCTCTGCGAGTGGTCGATACGGTTAACCAGATTGCCGATGTCGTGCAGATAACCTGCAATTTTCACCAATTCCACATCATGTGCTGGATATGCCAAAGTTTCCAATATATAACCAGCCGTTTCAGCGACCTTGGTTACATGGGCAAAGCTGTGTTCGGTATAGCCGAGTGCTACCAGAGATTCGTCTGCTCTTTGAATATAGGTGTTTATTGTTTTGTTGCTCTTGACCTCTTCATATGTCATATCGGCTGACCGCATCCTTTGCTTTGAATTCTTTTGTTTTGCCTGCTTTTATATATCTTTGTGCATTCCTGTCATTGAATATTCTACCCACTCCGCAATATTTACAGCATGATCGCCGATTCGTTCCAAATATTTGGCAATCATCAGCAAATCAATACAAAACTCGCCGTGGTTGGGATCTGAAGAGACTAATCCGATTAATTCCTGCTTCACTTTGACAAACAAATCGTCTACGATGTCATCATATTGGATCACTGACCTTGTCAACTCCAGATCCTTTTTTACAAAGGATTCCACACTGTCCGTCACCATTTTTATCGCTGCCCGCGCCATGTCGCTTATGTGAATTCGGCTCGTTTCTCCGTAACCTTTAATGAATCGGGTAATTTCCGCGATGTCTGATGCCTGATCTCCAATTCGTTCCATATCCGAAATCATTTTCAGGGCCGATGAGATGATACGAAGGTCACGTGCAACCGGCTGCTGCTGCAGCAGCAGTTTCATGCAAAGAGCTTCAATTTCCCTTTCTTTGTGGTCAATTTCATTATCCGCCTCAAAAACCTTGCGCAGCATGGTGTCGTCATCGTCAAGCAACGCTTTGATTGCGGCTGATATGGCGTCTTCGCAAAGCGCTCCCATTTTTATCAGTTCAAGATTCAGCAGCTCAAGCTGCTCGTCGAAACGATTCCGCAT
>DXYE01000071.1:3385-10000 GCA_019415985.1 Clostridiales bacterium | reverse complement strand
TTCCGCATTATCCAAACCTCCCGGTTATATAGTCTTCAGTCTTCTTATTTTTCGGCATGGAAAACAGTTGCTCCGTATCGCCGTACTCCACAATTTCTCCGAGAAGAAAAAAGGCTGTTTTATCAGATATTCTGGCCGCCTGCTGCATATTGTGCGTCACCATAATAATGGTGTATTCCTTCTTAAGCTCCACAGCAAGATCTTCGATTTTCGAAGTGGATATAGGATCAAGCGCGCTGGTCGGTTCGTCCATCAGCAACACCTCTGGTTTGACTGCAAGGGCTCTAGCAATGCAAAGTCTCTGCTGCTGACCGCCTGACATTCCAAGCGCGCTTTTTTTCAGTCGATCCTTCACCTCGTCCCATATAGCCGCGTCTCTCAAAGACTGCTCGACAATCTCGTCAAGCTTGACGCGCGAACGAATCCCATGTGTCCGCGGGCCGAAAGCAATGTTGTCATAAATGCTCATCGGAAAAGGATTAGGCTTTTGAAAAACCATTCCTACGCGTTTTCTCAGCCGGTTGACATCCATATTTCCGTAGATATCTTCTCCATCAAGTTGGATTTTTCCGGTAATCGAACAGCCCTCCACCAAATCGTTCATTCTGTTCAGCGTTTTCAGCAGCGTTGATTTTCCACAGCCGGACGGGCCGATAAACGCTGTGATCTCACGGGTTGAGAGCTTCATATTGATATCCTTTAAAGCGTGAAAATCACCGTAAAACAGATTTAATTCGCTGATATCAAATTTGACATCAGACGTCGCTTGAGAAAAGGCTGTTTGCCGCGTCCCTTTTGTTTGTCTTGAATCTAAAGATGTATTTGCCATTTTACATGGATCCCCGCTTTCCGCTGTTTGTATATTTTTGAGCCCCATAAACGTTTTATTCGGGCACGTTATACTCCATATGTTATATGGTATAGCTTTTCATCATTTAACGTAACGTTTAAAATTTGGCCGCAAACCTTCGGGCGATAACACCAGATAAAGCGTTGATGCCTATGACCATAACAAGCAGAACAACCGCCGTGGCATACGCTTCTTCGGTATATAATCCTTCCGAAAGCAGTGCATACATGTGTATGGATAGCGTTCGGCCGGATGCAAGTAAGTTATCCGGCACCTGGGCGACTGTGCCGGCCGTATAAATCAGAGCCGCTGTTTCACCCACAATTCTGCCGATGCCAAGAATGACCCCTGAAAGAATACCCGGAATCGCCGCTGGCAGTACGATTTTCCATACCGTTCTAAGGCGGCCCGCTCCCAGACTAAAGCTTCCCTCTCGATAGGAATCTGGTACGGATTTCAATGCCTCCTCTGTGGTTCTCATGATAAGGGGCAGAATCATTATCGCCAAAGTCAGTACACCGCCGATAAATGAATATCCAAAACCGCAGGCAACGGCAAACATCAGATAACCAAACAATCCATAAACAATAGAAGGTATACCGGACAGCGTTTCTGCCGTAATTCTGACAACGGAGACAAACTTGTTTCCTCTTCTCGCATACTCCACTAGATAAATTGCCGAAAACACCCCGATCGGTACTGCAAGAAGCAAGGATAACAGGGTCATAAGTGCGGTGTTTATGATTGCCGGCATCATGGATACGTTGTCCGTATTGTATTCCCATGCGAACAGAGACGGTTTTAGATTCGGCACCCCGCGAATCAGGATATAGCCAATTAAAACGATCAATATACCGACGGTAATGATCGCCGCAATGGATACCAAAATCCTGAGAATCAAAGCTTGCGGATGGTGTTTATACGCCGCCCACTTTTGTTTGCGCGTTTGTTTGTTTATCGGCTGCATATCAGGGCGCCTCCTTCCTCTGTATCCATATCATTATTTATTTTCCCGCCGTTTCAGAAGTGAAAATGAGAGATTGATAATAAGGATAAAGATAAACAGCACAACACCTGTTGCAATAAGCGCTTCTCTGTGCAGATCTGTTGCATATCCCATTTCCAGTACAATATTGGCTGTCAGTGTTCTAACGCCATCAAGCAGACTAGAAGGAATGGCCTCAGAGTTTTTCGCAACCATAACGACGGCCATGGTTTCACCGACCGCGCGGCCGATGCCAAGTACAACGCCAGCCAAAATGCCGGATTTAGCAGCCGGAAGCATGGCGTAAAACACACTGCGCTCATGGGTTGCACCGAGAGCCAAAGCCCCCTCATAATAGCTTTCCGGAACAGCCCTTATTGACGCCTCCGTTACGCTGATAATCGTCGGCAAAATCATTATACCAAGCAAAATCGAAGCGGTCAGTATACTTTTGCCGCTGCCTCCAAATAAATCCTGCATCAACGGGACAATGACCACGAGACCGAAAAAACCGTATACTATGGATGGGATTCCGGCCAAAAGATCTATCGCCGGTTTCAGAAACCGATACAATCCCTTAGGACAGAACCTTGCAAGATAGATGGCACATAAAATCCCAGTAGGGACACCGACAATGATTGCACCCGCTGTTACATATATACTTCCAATAATCATTGGAAGTATCCCGAACAGTTCCTTTGAGGGGAGCCACTTATCTCCGAATAAAAAGGAAAAAACGCCGATTTTACCAATTGCCGGCAACCCATTGGCAAACAGGAAAATACAAATCAGCGCTACTGCAATAATTGAAATACAGGCCGCCGCCAGGCAGGCGATCTTCATCAGAATTTCCTTGAATTCCTTCATATGTTTCAGCCTTCCTCATTATAAGGTCATCCGTGCGGCCGTCTGCCGTTCGGTATTGCTTTTCTTATATCTTGATGCTTGTCAAAGCCTTTGCTGTCTCCTATTGAAAACCGACAGACAGCTCCGGCTTCAGATACCGGAGCATGTCCGCGCGGCAAGATATGCAATATATAATGTTTAATGTTTTTGCTCTCAACAGGGCATCAATTACTCTATTTCAGACCATTTTGTAATTTCACCTGTGTATATGGATTTAATCTGTTCGCTCGTCAGGGAATCTACTGTATTTTCCTTGTTGACAATCACGGCGATGCCATCGATTGCAATGGCTGTTGCCTTTAATCCCTGGGAGGTTTCACTATCTTTCAGATCACGAGATGCCATTCCAATATCGCACAGTCCTTCGATCGTAGAGGTCATACCGTTTGACGAATCGCTTTGCTGCACTTCTATTTTTGCAGAGGTGTTAATTTCTAGATAGGCTTCCTTTAATTTTTCCATTAAGGGCGTAACAGATGAAGAGCCTGCCACTTTAATGGTTCCCTCTGGCTTGCTGCCGCTGTAGCTACCCGAGTTGCCTTCGCTTATATAGCCTTCCTCTTCTACGACCGCCTGTCCTTCAGCGCTCATGATAAAGTCGATGAAATCCTGTGCAACCTCGCTGATATCTTCTTTCGTAGCAATATTGAACGGTCTGGAAATTTTATAGGATCCATTTTTTACATTTTCCAAAGTTGCCTCTGTACCGTCAACTTTAATCGCTTTGACATCGTCGTTCAGAACGCCGAGAGATACATATCCGATAGCCTGTTCGTCGCCATTGACTGTCGTGAGCATTACAGAGGTGGATTGTGTGGTTTCTGCTGTATTCATGATCTCATCAATACCAAAGAGTTCGACAAACGCACCGCGTGTTCCCGATCCGTCTTCACGCGTTATAACAGAAATTTCATCTGTTTTCTGTCCGCAGCCAACAAAAAACGTTGCCGCTATTACGGTTGATAATCCTAAAGCTATCCATCTTTTCATCTTGTTAATCTCCTTTAGCAACTCGTTTTCACTTTATGTAAGGTACGATAGTAGTATAATCATCTTGTGTAAAAATCATTACCTCATCGTTGTTAAATCTGCGTAAAAATCATAAAAGATGAAAAATATGTCTGCATGACCACTGCGTCTGTTCTCTGTGCTTGGACATCAGTAATCATATTATTCTATTTTTTTATCCTATTGAATTTGCCCTGAATTCACCGCTCAACGCCATATTTTTCACAATAGTCGGAAAAACAGGCGTTGAACAGCTCGTTATTCATCGATTTTACACTGCTCAGATACTCATGCGTCCCGAAACTGTTTCTATCCACCTCTATCATTGCTACCGCAATATTTGAGCAATGATCCGATACCCGCTCAAAATTTGTCAGAAGATCAGATAATACGAATCCCATTTCTATGGTACATTTACCGGATTGCAGGCGCTCGATATGGTTCCGTTTGATTTCTGCAATTAAGCAATCTATGACCTGTTCCAGCGGTTCAACATGCGTTGCCAGCGGGATATCGTTCGATTCAAATGCTGTCATGGTCAGCTCAAGTATTTCCTGCAGAGCCGGCATAAGCTGATGTAAATCCTTTTTGGCTTCATCCGAAAACGAAAGTCTTTTCTCGTGTATCTCCTGCGCAACATTCAGAATGTTGACAGCGTGGTCACCCAAACGCTCGAAGTCTCCGATTGTGTGCAGCATTTTTGAGATCTGCTTACTGTCGCTGTCAGAAAGCGCTTTACTGGACAACTTTACAAGATACGTTCCAAGCTTGTCCTCAAACAGGTCCAGCCTATCCTCATTTTCGAGAACCTTTTGCGCATCTTTTTCCTGATAATTTCCAGTCAGTCGAATGGCTTGCAAAATGGTATTGCGAGAAATCTCGGCCATTTTTACAGTCATATTGTTGCATTCGGAAATAGCAAAGGAGGGCGTGTTCAGCAGGCGTTCGTCGAGAAAGGTATAGGATTCTTTTTCAGCGTTGTCACGAATTACAATATTTGCCAGTTTGACCAGCAACCGGGAGAACGGCAAAAGCACCGCCGTCGTCACGATGTTAAAGATACTGTGCGCCGCTGCAATCCCGAGCGGATTGATTGCCATCTCCATAAACGGAAAATGGAATATAGCATTTAATCCATAAAATACAGCCAAACAGAGTATGGTTCCCAACAGGTTAAAGGACATGTGAATCGCGGCAACGCGTTTGGCATTTTTATTCACGCCGAAGCTGGAAAGCAAGGCGGTTACGCATGTACCGATATTCTGCCCCATGATAACGGGAAACGCCATGCTGCAGGTAATACTGCCGGTCATAGACAGCGCCTGAAGAATGCCTACGGAAGCAGCCGAGCTTTGAATCACACCTGTAAACACAGCGCCGACTAAAACACCGAGCAGTGGATTTTTAAATGCTGTCAGCAGATGCTGGAATTCAGGAATTTCAGCTATGGGACTGACCGCCCCGCTCATAAGCTCCATACCATACATAAGTATGGAAAAGCCGATGCATATCACACCGATATCCTTTTTTCGCTTTTCCTTTGCAGCCATCAAAAGTATGATACCGACCAGAGCGATGATTGGTGCAAAGTTCTCAGGTTTCAACAGCTTGAGCCATACATTTTCGCTTTCTATTCCCGCAAGACTCAGGATCCACGCTGTCAGGGTTGTCCCTATGTTGGAGCCCATGATGACTCCGACTGTCTGTTCCAACTGCATAATGCCGGAATTCACCAAACCGACAAGCATGACCGTCATAGCTGACGACGACTGTATCGCAATGGTGATTCCGGCACCTAACAATAAACTTTTCAGCGGACTTGATGTCATCCGTTTCAATATTCTCTCTAATTTTCCGCCCGCCATTTTTTCTAAACCTGTCGACATAACATGCATGCCATACAAAAAAAATGCCAGACCGCCGAGTAAAGTGATCACGGAAAATATATCCATACAAAAATACAGGGATACCGCTTGTTCGCATGGAACCCGTATCCCGCTCCTTTCCGTTATCCTTTCCGTGTAAGACGGAGAAGATTTAACAGAGCTCAAATATTTATTTAACATGAAGCCGATTTTAATCTTTGCAGACAGAAACCGACATTTTTAGTGTAAACGTTAAATGTTAAATCGATTATCCGTTTTATGTTAAATGTATGTTAAATATAAAATCCGCGTTGATTAAACGCCAATAACATTGATCATACTCTCATAAATTCCAAACGTGGTCATCCGTTCGGTGGCCCCTTCCAAACTTCAGGACGTTAATTGATACGCGGTTTTTCCTGCCTCCGGTACAGACTTCTCGATTATACCTTCTTCCTTCATGGCAGAAAGAACTTTTTCAACAGCGAATTTGCTGATTCCGAAAGCCTTAGCCAACTCTTCCACCGTTCCCGTAACATAAAATGTCAGATATTCGAGTACGGCCAATTTTTTTCTTTCATACTCTTCCCTTTCCCTATACGGATTCTCCTCCGAACCCCCATTCCGTTCTTCAACGGAAAACGGCAGCAATAGGATGGTTTTATCCGGTCCGAAGCTTTCTCTCAGCTCTGGAACCCTCCAGCCATGACGTTTCCAAGCAGATCGAATTTTACGCAATCCGCTTCCACTTCGATTTCCTACCTGAATTAAATGAAACAAATGAATCAATGTCATATTGCGGGGGTCGGAGAGACCGTCTTGAAAGGCGTCTTCACCGCAAATACGCATCCCACCCGGATTTGTGATCCGAACGGCCTCAGGCGTCATCTCCATTCTAACGCCGGCGGACGCGAAATAATCTGCATGCATCAGAGCATTGGCAAGCGCTTCGGATACAGCCTGCAGAATTTCATCGTCCATATGTATGCCATACCAAGCAG
>DXYE01000071.1:0-3375 GCA_019415985.1 Clostridiales bacterium | reverse complement strand
TTTTGCAGTCTTGACGTTATGGTTTCGTAAAAATCAAAAAGGTTTTTCCCGGTATATCGAAAAGGAAGCGCGTACCTTTCCGTTTGTTCGTAGTATTCCAATTGAAGATTCGGAAATTCATTTTGGATACATTCCTGGCGTCCCATCATCAAAAGACCGCCGATTGTGGGATGTAATTCTTGATCCTTTCCAACAGCAGCAGCGCCGACATCTCGCAGAAAATCCTCGATTGATTCCGGCAAAGGCATCCTTTGCTGCGATTTGCGCCGAAACCACGAAACACTATCCTTATCAAAGCAATCTGATGTAAACTGTATAAGAATTTCCGAATCTCTGGATACATCGCAGCGGTCACGAAGCATGGCATCCACTTCCGCACGGGTACATCTGTAATCCCCTTCTCCGTTCCGCCGATACGAGCCTGTGTAAGGATCCGTTCCTAAATAAACAGGTTTATCCCGGCGATTCGCGCGAGGGACCTCTATAGCCACAATTCGATTACCGCCTGCCTCTACAATTTGTATATCCTGCGCACAAAGAATATTCGCACTTATCTTCTGCCGGTCTGCTGCGGATTGCCAGAAAATCTCCACAAGGCGGTCCGGATCAGGCAACTTGACAGTACGGAGAAATTTGTCAGGCATTTCTTCCACGCCAAGCATAATAATACCGCCGTATGTATTGGCAAACGCAGAATAAGTTTCCCACAGGCTCCCCGGAAAACCGCCGGTAGCCCGTTTGGCTTCAATTCTGTTGTTTTCCTTATAGGATTGAATTTTACTAAAATCTATCATAAAAGCACGCATCCCGTTTCTGCGCTGTTGCGCTTGCTGCAAATACCTTCAGACCTTTAAAACCATTTCTTTCTTTTAAATATTATACAGCAGACAATTACAATGGCTACACTGACCGCGACGACAAGCGGATATCCGTACGGCCATGTATATTCCGGCATCATCAGATTCATTCCATACCAGCCTGCAATCAGGGAAAGTGGGAGACAAATAGCTGTTATAACGGTGAAAATACGCATGATGTTATTCTGTTCAATGTCAATCTGAGCCTGGTATGCCTCCCGTATCTGTGTGACATATTCCTGCAGATGCAAAACGGCGGCCATCAATCTGTCAATACGTTTATCAGCAAGGTTCAGTCCCTTCAGAGACTCCTGCGTAAAAAAATCGTCTGTATTAGAGTTCAGCTCGCCCACTATCATATCAAGCTGTTCATAATATCGTTTTCGTTTTAAAAGGTCGCGCCGAACCGTTATGATTCTGCGGGTTATTTCGTTTCCGGTCCTTACATTGGTCAGCAATTCATCTTCTATACCCGTGATATCTTCCTCCAGTTGTTCGAAAAAATCGACATCGGTTTCCGTCAGCGCTGTAAAAAAGCCGGCAAGCCACGCTCCGCCTGATGGTATATCGGGAACCATCGAAGCTATAAGCGTCCGAAGCTCCTGATTTTTGCATACAAGATAAACTTTCTGCGTCTCGGCATAAATTATCACATGGCATCCCTCCTTGGGGCCTCCCTTTCCCACATATTGAAATGAAAGAAGATACCCCATTCTATCTGATGTTTTATGACACATATGTCTTGTTGTACGCAGCCGCCGAATCATATCCGTACTAATCATAGATTCCAGCTCGTCAATACTATGCAGCCATTGTATAAGCATAAAGCCTCCCGATTTTCAGAATGGAAATTTGCCCGCCAATACATAATCTATACAAGATCAGAGATACATTTTTAGATGTCCTAATATAAAATATAAGACGTAGGCATTGTATAGTTTTTTTCGGAAAAATTTTTTACCGGCCTGCACGTTCAACAATTCGTTTTTGAATTATTTTTAAAGTATTATTTTTCTGAAAGTCCCGTTGTTGTTTTTTATCACCTGACTTGGAAAACGGTTCTCGGACAAATTCCGGCGAGGACATCTGAAATACTATATTGTGAATTGGCGATCATGACTGTCGTTCCCTGACGAATAGGCTCTTTTATAAATTCCAATTTTGCCTTTGCTCCGCCTGCGCCGGAACGGCTGGCTCCAAAGCAATGCCTTTGCAGTTCGTCGACCGACTCTATTACTTCGTCCACATTCTTACCCTCCACAGAACGGACCAGTGTAGAAGGATCGGATGGATCCAAATAAATACCATCAACGGAGGTAAAAATCAACAGATATCTAGGATGTACAAGCGTGGAAATTACAGATGCCGTCTCATCGTTGTCAATACATTCCACAACTTTTTCCCGACCGCTGCTCCGGCTGCGTAGCTGTTCCAATTCCCACCGCCGGTTTTCTTCAAAGCTGACCGTGTCGTTATAATTGATAATCGGGATAGCGTCTTGCTCCACGCAGCGCATGAGAAAATGATAAATATGTTCTCTTTTTTCACTGTCATTGAAATGGGTATGCTCTACCAATAACTGTCTGAGCGAATATTTTGCTGGTATATAACGGCGGTATTCCTCCATCAAAATCGCCTGCCCCTGCGCCGAATAGTCGGTCATCACATCGTTTTTGGGGCCGGACAGTTCACAGCCCGTACGTTTGATGTAATCCAGACGACCGATTTCAACGGCGCCTGAGGTTACCCATAAGATTCCTGGATGAAGTTCTCTGCCGATACGGCTGAAAACATTATAATCGATATCATGTTCTTCTTTACGGATTAGAGCCATGGATCCGATTTTTCCTACGATTTCGGTATCAAATTTCATATTGCAAGTTTCCTTTAGCGTTTTTGGTAATATATACACAGGTCCTCACGAAGAACCGCCTGCGCTTTTTGGGGTTTCTTTTGATGTTTTTACGGCCGAAACGAATCAATGTTTGGAAATATTGCATTTCCGTAAGTTATCTGCACACCGGCATTTCAAACATATCCCGCTTTAGGCTCCAGCACAATCTTCCTCCCGTTTGCTCTCCGCAGACGCGTCGGAATTGAACTGACGCGCTGTAAAATACAGTATGATGTCTTTTCGTGTGATGATGCCGATAAAAGCGCATCTGTCGTCTATTACCGGTACAAAGTTTTGGTTCATCGCTCTTTCCAAAAGCACTTCCATTTCAACATTGATCGATACAGCCGGGTTCCAGCCCTTACGCATAATATCGCGGATCAGATAGGATTCCTGCCCTTTTATGGTGCCGTTTTCAGTTTCCAAAATATGCCACAGAAAATCCCCTTCGCTGATGCATCCGGCATATTTGCCGTCCCGCGTGATAACAGGCATGGCCGTGTAACCATGAATCCGCATTTTTTCAAGGCCCTGTCTTAAGGTGTTATCATCGTACAAAAACGCCACTGTATTTTTGGATTTCAATAAAAATATGGCATTCATTCGCAGTAATTCCCCCATTAT
>DXYE01000070.1 GCA_019415985.1 Clostridiales bacterium | reverse complement strand
AGCAGCGGAAAAGAATTGTCGAAAAAGGTATAAAACTGTGTTACAATAGAAATGTCAACAGAGTGATCCTGTGACAAAAGATTGGAAGATCTGTTTTAGGGGTAGATATTCCGCTTTAACAGGATAAAGCATAAGGCGGGGACCATGAATTAAAATTCATGGTCCCCGTATTTTTGTAGCTATATATTATTTGCAGCTAAATATACATAAGGCGAGCTTTCAACTTTTTGATCGTATGGATGCTGATTTTAAAAGATTTTTTTATTCGTCTTTTTATTGATTCTCTAGTTTTTTTATATGATTTACCCGTTTTTTATTGAAAAACTAAAAGCGTATGCTTTTTCCGAGGGTCTAGTATTGGCCATGTGCGAATGCTGCAAGACCGGTGGTACTGGGGCCAGGGGGGAATTATATTTTTGAATTCGCCGTATACATTATACAACATTATGAAAAACGACAGTGGTTGTGATGATACGGAAGGTTGAACATGCATTTAATTCACAGATTTTAAATATAATTTTAACATTATGTTGTGGAAGAAAAATTCTAAAGATCATATAATAAATAAAAAACCGATGATGAGGAGTAAGTAGCCATACGAGATGCCGGCAAAGAGAGCCGTTGTGGGTGAGAAGACGGTGCGGATATCGTTGGTGAATGGGCTTCGGAGGGCAAGCTGAAAGTCAGAGTAGGCGAGACGGAGTGGTTTCCCGTTATCCAAACCGGCATATAGTCATGTATGCGCAAAGTGGATGTGCAGCGCACATCAAGTAGGGTGGCACCGCAGGAGAGTTATGGCTCTTGTCCCTTCAGAAAATATGAAGGGAAGGGGCTTATTTTTATGCCCTTTTCCGAAGAAATGTGAAAGGAGAAGGAATTATGTTTAATAAAGAAATTCCGAATAAAATCATATTAGATGAAAGCGAGTTGCCGAGATATTGGTATAATGTTCGGGCTGACATGAAAACGAAACCGGCGCCGTTTTTGAATCCTGCAACACACGAACCACTTCGTGCAGAGGAAATGAATGGGATTTTCTGTGAAGCGCTGGTACGTCAGGAGTTGGATAACGATACTGCTTATGTGGAGATTCCGGAGGAAATTCAAACCTATTATAAGATGTTTCGTCCCTCACCGCTGATGCGTGCATATCATTTGGAAAAAAAGCTGGATACTCCCGCAAAGATATATTATAAATTTGAAGGTAACAATACCAGCGGCAGTCACAAGCTAAATTCTGCCATAGCGCAGGCATATTATGCCAAGGAGCAGGGATTGCGCGGTTTGACGACGGAGACCGGTGCGGGTCAATGGGGGACGGCGTTGTCCATGGCTTGTTCGTATTTCGGATTAGACTGCCGGGTTTATATGGTCAAGGTATCCTATGAGCAGAAGCCTTTCCGCAGAGAGGTTATGCGGACCTATGGCGCGTCTGTGACGCCTTCACCGTCGGATACGACGCATGTGGGGCGTCGGATTTTGAAGGAGCATCCCGGAACAACGGGAAGCTTAGGATGTGCGATATCTGAAGCGGTGGAGGCTGCTACGACACTTGAGGGATATCGGTATGTGCTGGGCAGCGTACTTTCCTATGTGGTTCTGCATCAATCTATCATTGGACTGGAGACCAAGGCGGCGCTCGATAAGTTTGGTATTCGTCCGGATATCATCATTGGCTGCGCGGGCGGCGGTTCAAATTTAGGCGGTCTTATTGCTCCGTTCATGGGAGAAAAGCTGCGCGGCGAGGCGGATTATCGTATTATAGCAGTGGAACCGGCTTCTTGTCCCAGCCTGACACGGGGCAGATATGTGTATGATTTTTGCGATACGGGACACGTCTGTCCGCTTGCAAAGATGTACACTTTGGGAAGCGATTTTATTCCTTCTCCCAATCACGCCGGCGGCCTCAGATATCATGGTATGAGTTCGATCCTCTCCCAACTGTATGATGATGGCCTAATGGAAGCTGTCGCTGTAGACCAGCTTTCTGTGTTTGAAGCTGCAGAGTTGTTTGCTCGGACGGAGGGGATTTTGCCTGCGCCGGAAAGCAGCCATGCAATTCGTGCTGCGATGGACGAGGCGCTTCGGTGCAGGGACAGTGGGGAAGAACGAACCATTGTTTTCGGACTGACCGGGACCGGTTACTTTGATATGGTCGCATATGAAAAGTATCATCAGGGGCAAATGACGGATTCAATTCCTACAGATGAAGATCTTGCAGCCGGTTTTGCGGGAATACCTGTATTTCCCGGCAACGTATCGGATAAATTCAGAAGATGAACTGCCGAATTTATTTGTAATGTTGGCCTTGCTGATGCTGACTGGCATGCTGAATAGGAGTAATGTGGACTTCTAATGCATTGTAATGAGATTTTTGCATCATACTTCCTATAGCGGTTTGAATTTGGGACTCCCGGGCCGGGCCTTTCGGCTGTCAGAGAGATCGCGATGATGGTTGCGAATCGGTGTATCTGCGGGAACGGTAGCGCCGAAGTCTCCGGTGTTTTTATGTTAAAAATTGGGGCAGGACAGAGCCGCAAGCGGTGCCCTGTCCCCGTTTTTATACAATTCTGGTGTATGTTGTGCCCCTTTTGCGGCCTTGTCATATAGCTGTTTGGATTGCCGTACCGTGAGATGCCGGAAAAGCAATCAATGCATTTCACACCGGGATAATGACATTTCAAATGCATAATATCGCATTTTACCGAAAAAGTATTGCCTTTTTTCGCGGAATCGTATATGATATAACCAGCGGAGGAAGAGGAGGAGGGCGGAATGAAGATCAAGATAGAACAATCTTCCGCATATTCCGAAACAGAAATTATTGTCCGATGCAGTGAGATAGATGAGGAAGTCGAAAAGCTGATTTCGACAGTTCGTCTTTTTGCGAATACCGTAATCGGAAAAAAGGATAGCCGAACCTTCATTCTCAAACCTGAGGATATTTTTGCGTTTGACTCTCAGGACAATAAGGTATCTATTTACACAGCGGATGCAAAATATGAAACTCCACTGAAGCTGTACGAAATTGAAGAAAAGTTTCGAAATGCCCATTTTCTTCGTGTGAGCCGTTATACCATAATCAATCTTCGAAGAGTCGATTATCTGGAGCCGCTTTTTAACGGCAGGATGATGGCTGTGATGAAGAACGGACAGAAAGTAGTTATCACACGGATGTATATTCCCGCACTGAAGGAAGCGCTTGGAATGTAAGGAGGTGTTGGAATATGAGTGAAAAAAATTTGGGATACCGGGTTTTTATTACCTTTTGCGTGGTCATGGCAGTGGGCGTTATTGTCTTGCTTGCAGAATATATGGTTCTTGGGTACCGTTTGATTGATATTTCTGTACTGTGGAGTCTGGTACTGACAGGTCTGATTGTGAGTTTGGTTACGGAATTGATATATCATAAATATTTTCCCATTTCCGGTCATCATTTAAAACGAAATGTGATTTGGAGAAACCGTATCATATGTTCAATCATTAACGCTTTCGTCGTAGTAGTGGTGGGAAAATTTGTTTTAGGCGGTGGTTTCAGCCTTCCGATACTCGCAGTGATTTCTTTTGTCTTCGGGTTAATTGCTATTGTAGTCAGCAATGTCATTATCGACCGCATCTATATGAGAAGCGTGCGTGAAATGAATCGCAGATTGTCACAGATGAATAATGCGATTGGCGACAGCACCGGTGGACTCGCCGATACCGAGATGGAATAACCTTCAATGGTAAAGGCGATCCCCTTTATATAAATGTATTTTCTCCTAAAAAATTATGCATACCCGGAAAAGGCGGAACAGATATCTGTTCCGCCTTTTTCCGGGTTGCTCTTTAACGGCTCGATTGAGGCTTGCACAGAATCAAAACAGAGACGAAAAGTCTGTATGACAGCCGCATCAAAAAAACGATGAAATTTGTATGGGGAGCAGAAACAGATTTGAATTTTATCCTATCTTATAAGCTCGTGTTTGTTTTCATAAGAGGGCTGCTTACCAGATACCAAGCAGACGCTGTATCAAGAGACTTACGCCTGTAATATCGGCCCAGCAGCAGAACCCATAAAGATAAGATTTCCACCGGTTTTAACCAGTTTTACAATGTATAATATTTAACCCCAATGCCGCCATTGCTTTAACAATGAGAAACTTGCTTAATTCCTTGATCAGGCTTATTTATTATGGTACTCGGTAATTGAAACACCGGATTCACTACCGAGGCGAGAATAAAAAAGAGAACAAAAAAAGGTAGCTACTCATAAAACCGTATCAACAACTAACTAAATTAGGGTAGCTGCCATACAGCCTGCAACGAAAACGGGTAAGGACTCAACAATTTCATGCCCGTTTTTTTATGCTGTGTGGAATGACAGTACGGCTTTTTCAATTATTTCATAGGGTAGTAATTTTGACTTTCTATCTCTCATTCTCTAATACCTCCATTGCCTTTTTCAGCAAGCGTAGCGTATCGTTTATCCTACGGATAACGGTAGTTCTGTAAAGCCTGAACATGTTTCCAATTCCAGCGTCACTAGATCTGAGATAGAAGCGCAAAAACAGGATTTCACGCTTCCTTTCCGGCAAGCGTAACGGAACAGCTGCTAACATCTCGCTTTCCATAATTACATTTTTCCTCGGAAGGAAAAAGCGGTAGGTTTCTTTTGATTAACAGAGAATGTATTTGCGAAAACGGCACAATTTGTTATTCTCGAAAATAGTCAAGGGATATTTGAAACTGTATTGCTCTTTGTTCATCCTTTTATGCCCCCCTTTCTTCTCGGGCAGGGAGTGATGACCACAAACGCCCATGCAGCATAAAACCGCATAGGCGTTGAATGAAGGAATTGGTAGAGGGAACTGTATGATTTGTGTGTTCATATTTATGGGCGCAAAACCTTTAAAAGCTATAATGCTTTGAGCAACAAATATATTGATACATCCAAACAAAAGAACAGAGCTGCTAACTGTATCTTCAATCCGCGGGTTATTGGCTCCGCGTCTTTGCGTCTGGCTTTGATAACAGTAATATAAAACCGTCTCACATTGATTAGTATTTCTTGTTTGCATTTGGGGCAGATCAAAGGGAAGTTTTTAAGTATGGTATCCATCCCGTATTTTATTCGCGTCTTAGACCTGCACATTTGACAATAAAGCCGTTCTATTTTGCACCGCACCTTTAGAAACGAAACGCCCTCCTCTCCAGAGACCAATTTTTGAAAACCTCAGATGTGTCGCCCATTCTTTTTTCTGTATTTTCGACGAGATTAAAAAAACAAAGGGAGAACATCCTTTATCGTGCTTTGTTGGGTGTAATGGACAGTTTGTGTTTTGCAGGTACAAAATTTTACAAAATTTGCTTATATTGCCCACATCTTTACACTCGGTTTACTTCTTCATCGAAAACAGAAACAACATACTCTGCAATTTCACAATCCTGTGCTTCAGTTCCGCCGCCAACGGCAATACCGCCTGCAATTTTTCCATTGGCAAACAGCGGATATCCACCTGCGACAAGCGTAATACGGGGATCGTTCGTCTGAATTGCCATAAGGGAAGCGCCCTCTGCGGCGGCAGCAGCAACATCTTTTGTTTTGCATTGTGTAACGGCTGCTGTGTAAGCCTTACCGGGAACAAGCGTAATGCTTAGTACCAATGCTTCGCCGTATCTGCGATAGGCTCGCGGCAGCCCATTTTCATCACTGATAGCAAAACTGATATCAATGCCAATCTCTCTGCTTTTCTCTCTTGCGGCAGCGCATAGTTTATCGCATAATTCATCTGATAAAATCATTCTAAATTCCTCGCTTTCAAATCACTTTTTCATTCGGAACAAGGCACTTTGCTCTTTTGTTTCCATCATAACAAAAGGAACAGGCCTTTTGCTTGCCTGTTCCTCTGAAAAAATAGCCTATTTCTTTAATTGACCTTTGAAATAGAGAATATCTTCTTTTGGTGCAGCGCCAAACATTTTTTTGTAATCGCGGGTAAATTGCGTCACACTCTCATACCCAACTTCTAATGAAGCCTCCGTTACATTCCGGCCTTCGTCTAACATCAACCTCCGTGCTTCGGTTAATCGCAAACGCTTCTGGCATTGCAAGGGTCCCATGCCTACCGCGTTTTTAAACTTTTGATGAAATAATGAGACGCTCATATGCTGTTGTTCCGCCAAACTTTTTACGGTGAAAGAACTGCGGAAGTTTTCCTTAATCCAATTATTTGCTTCGTATATTTCGTCGATATTCTGTATATTTGTAATGGTTTTTAGAAACTGCTTTCCACAAGATCCACAAAGAACATAATAGATAATTTCACGCATAATATTTCTGCGTATAAAATCTGAAACAAGCGGTTGTTTCATTGTAGAAAACAGTCGATAAACGGATCGTATTACAGCATGATCGGCGAAAGACATTTCCTGATCTGTAATAGTTTTTTTTACTATTTTTTCTGTCAAAGCGTTATCTAAATCTAACATGGAAGTTATAACATCATTATTTGTTATTTTCAATGCGACCGCTAAAAAATCATGTTGTTCTGAAAAGGATAAAACTGTTCCGTACAAGGGCGAATCTATCTTGGATATGGAATATTGTCCCGCCATGTAGTCCATAATTCCAGACGGGGTATAAAGCCGGAGCGTCCCGTCAAGAACAATATACAAATACGGATTTTCAGTCTGCGGCATACTGATGATTTCGTCGGTAAAACGATAGGCTGTCATAGAAGAAACAGTCGCCTCGTTGCCATGTTCTGCGAGAAAAATATTCCTAAACTCAAATTGCAGCTTTGAGAGAGCTTCATTCATAAGAGATCACCTCTTTTACTTTATGTAATTAAAATTATATCATGAACTGTTGCTATTTACAACGCCACCCCCTGTAAAGCCAACAATCAAGTTATCGAATATAAATGCTGCCCACGCAACAAAAAGATTGCAGCCTCACTGTATTGCAATTCTTTTGTCGTTTCTATCTTGGCAAAGTAAAACAAAAGCCGTTTTTCAAACGGGATATAAAGTGAGAGAACGCAAAGATTGTCAAGGACATGTCGAGGCTTGGGCGCGATTATCTGAGAGTAGATTTTTATACAGAAGTTCTGTTCGTGGAAAAGGGTGTGCGGTTTATCGCTATGAACAACGGCATAGACAGCGCAAATCAAAAGGACAGCGACGTTGCCCCGTTTTTGAATATTATTAACGAGTGGTATGCACATGCCGCCCGACAAGAACTGGAAAGACAGATATGTTTTCCGGCATTGTCCGTTACGCCGATTGCAGAGAGCAGCTCTATTTTATTGCATAAGAAAAAACTTTGAAGCAAGACAAGACCATTTTGTTTGCCCGGATTCAGGCTCAAGAGGCAGGGAGTTTGCCCGATACATTTTATCCGTGCTGTAATTTTAGAACAAGGCGTGTTTGCTCACATAAGAATGACGATTACCTGCGTTGCCAACCACGAAATACAATTCCGCAAGGCTATGGGCGCAAAACAAAAAGCCGAAGCAAAGAAAGCACTGGTGGCGAAGCGGCGGCAACTGACACAAACAGAACGCCGGATAGAGGAACTTGACCAGCTTTTCAAGTGTATTTACAAGGACAATGCTAATGGAAAGTTATCTGATAGTATATTTCAAATGATCTCTGACGACTACGAGCAGAAGCAAGAGGAGTTGTGGAAAAACTATTGCGATTGAATGAGGAATTAGTAGGCAGGAAGAACATGCAGAGCCATTGATAGGATTATTTACAGAGTACGAAAGTAAGTCAACTTAGACGAGCTAACGCCTATCGTTTTAAACGATATGGTAAAGGCGGTGTATGTTCATACGCCGGACAAGTCAAAGGGACATAGGAAACAATAGATTGACATTTCCTACGATCCTGTGGGAATAGTCCCCGCGTCTTTGCCGAATAACCTGTTAATCGGAGAAACGGCATAGCCTGAAGCTATGCCGTTTCCCGAAAACATTTCCAATTGTCTTATGCGTGTCACCCTAGGGGAAGATCTTTTAGTGAAAATGAGACGGTGATATCGGCGGTTTTTCGTTCTTTTTGTACAGATCAAGGCCAATACCAGCGTGATAGGAATGATAGCACACGTAAGGGTCAGCTTAACAATTGCAGCCGTTTCCAGCGTATTGCTTGGTGAATACCGTCCCAGGCAGAGGCTACGGCCGTAATCGCTGAGGTATCATTTATGGCTGTGTCTGCAAATATTTCGAAGCCTTCATTACTTAAGCCCGGCAGATTTCCGAAAGCGGAAAAAATTAGCGCAGCGAGTACATTAAACTGAAAGATAACGGAAATGGACTGGGCGATTTCCTCGTCTTTCGCATCAATGACCGGTGCGGTGGCTGCAATGGCGGGTCCATCGCAGACCGAGGAACCTACGCCTACTAGAGTGGATATTTTCAATGAAAGCTTCATAGCTCTGCAGAGCAGGAAGGCTATAATAAGAGAAGTCGAGAGGTAGCCAATATAATCAGCAGGCATTGATTTCCACGAATGAGAATTTCCATCAGACTCATACCGAATCCCAACTAAATAACAGCATATTGCAAAACTTTTTTTGATGTAAAGGCGATTCCGGACTGAAGTGTTCTTTCTTTTGAAAAAAGTAATGACTATACCGGTGAGAATTGCGATAACCGGTCTCTCGCAACTGGAACGAGATGTTCAAAAAACCAAGCAGGAATGGTAATGACAAGACAGAGTAAAACGCCCTTCAGATTTTTTGAAGCATATTCATATTCTGTTTCTTCTATTCGTTGGCGGTATATGAGTGTTTATGTAATAGGCAGTCCGGACGCAGAGACTGCACCGGGCGAAGCCCCGGCCGGCAGACCGCTTGCGAGATTTTTTCTTTCCGGCTTGTCACTTGAATTTGTCCGGCATATTTTTTTACTTTTTACCAGCACATAAAGCTGTGTGGTATGCGAAAGCTGTTTGATCGGAATTTAGGACGGTTCTTTACACGGAAACCTCTTTCGATTATAGCTCTGCCGTATCGAATTGCGCCTGATACAGTTCTCTGTAGTAGCCGTCTCGAGACATCAGTTGATCGTGCGTGCCGCATTCGGCTGCTTCGCCGCCGCGCAGGACAATAATCAGATCCGCATTTTGAATGGTGGACAAACGATGGGCAATCACAAAGCAGGTACGTCCCTTCATTAGTTCCAGCATAGCTGATTGTATCGCGCGCTCAGTCCCGGTATCTACATTAGAGGTGGCTTCATCCAGAATCAGCATGGGCGCATCCAGTAGCATTGCACGTGCAATGGTCAGAAGCTGTTTTTGTCCTTTGGAGATTTCTGCGCCGCCGTCACGCAGTATGGTATCGAATCCCTGCGGCAGCGAGCGAATAAAGCTATCAATTTTTGCAGCTTGTGTAGCCGCCTCAACCTGAGCCATTGTGACCCCCTCTTTACCGTAGGCAAGATTTTCGAACACAGTACCGGTAAACAGCCAAGTATCCTGCAGTACCATGGAGTAAGAACGTCTCAGGCTGGAACGGGTCACGGAACGAATATCATTACCGTCGACGGTGATGATACCGGCATTCGGATCATAGAATCGCATCAGCAAATTGATAATGGTGGTTTTTCCTGCACCCGTAGGGCCTACAATGGCTACGACCTGTCCGGGCTGTGCGCGGAGCCCGAAATCTGTCAGTACGGGCTGCTCACCATACCCAAAGCGGATGTTTTTTAACTCCACCGCACCGCGTATCTCGCTCAGCTCCCGCGCTCCTGGTATATCCGGTTCTTCTTCAGCCTCGTCCAGCAGGTGGAATACACGTTCAGCCGCTGCTAACGCAGACTGTAATTCACTGATAATGTTGGCAAATTCATTGATAGGACCCGAAAATTTGCGGGAATATAGTACAAACGAGGAAACACTGCCGAGTGTAATGGCGCCGCCCATATACAGGAGTGCGCCAAAGACACTGACCAACACCAGAGACAGGTTATTGAAAAAATTGACCGCCGGACCTGCCATGCACGCAAAGCAGTCCGCCTCATAGTTGGCTTGACAGGCTTCACTGTTGTGTAATTCAAAACGGCGCTGAAAAACCTGTTCGCGTCCGTAGACCTTGATAGTCTTCAAGCCGCCGGTCATTTCCTCTGCATATCCGTTCAGCTCGCCCAGCTTTTCACTGCGTTTGCGGTACAGGGGACGCACACGCTTTGACCGATACTTTGTCAACAGGATAGAGGCAGGAATTGTGACGGCAAAGACCAACACCAGACGCGGGGATATAGACAGCATCATTAGGAAGGAACCACCGACAGTGATCAGACTTGCCAGTAACTGCACCAGATCATTTGACAGGGAGGCGTTAACCGTGTCGATGTCATAGGAGAGAATGCTCAGCACATCTCCGATCGGACGGGTGTCGAAAAAGCGCACAGGCAGCTTCAACAGATGATCATAAACATCTTTGCGTAGCCGATATACAATATTTCGGCTGAGCTGAACCATGAGAGCGGCCAGTGCATAGCCCATAAGAGAGGAGAACAGATAAAAAACAATCATGAGTGATGCAAAATAAAATACGGTGTTAAAATCTACCATTCCGGGTCCGGGTTTTATAGCGTCGATCGCATAGCCGGAAAGCTTTGGTCCCAGCAGAGCCAGCAGATTGCTTCCCACGCTGAGCATTCCCGCAAGGAACAGCATCCATCTATACTGACAGAGGTAACACCATAGCCGTTTCAAAATTACGCCTGAGCGGACGGTGGGCTTTTCAAATGCATCACCGCCGCCCGGACCACCCGGTAAAGTCTTTCCATTAGACATTTACTATACCTCCCCCATCTGTACACGTGCGATCTCCCGGTAACTTGTGCAGCAAGTCAAAAGCTCATCGTGTGTTCCGTATCCAATGGCACAACCATTGTCTAAAACTAAGATATGGTCTGCGTGACGAATTGAGCTGATACGTTGTGCGACAATAATCTTGGTTGTTCCCTTGAATTCTCTCGCCAGTACACGGCGCAGCGCCGCATCGGTTTTGTAGTCCAGCGCACTCGAGCTGTCGTCCAGCAAAAGGATCTCAGGGCGGTTTGCGAGCGCGCGCGCAAGCAGAACGCGCTGCTTTTGACCTCCGCTCAAATTGGAACCTTTGGAAGCCAGCAATGAATTAAAACCTTCTCTTCGATCTTCAGCAAAATCCACCTGGGCCATACGGGCGGCGGATGCAAGCTGAGAGGGAGTCAATCCACGTCCAAAATCGATGTTTTCTCCAAGTGTACCGGCATAGAGAAAATCATTTTGAAAGACAACGCCAAACATGGCGTGCAATTGCTGCGGATCTATTGCACGTACATCCTGACCGTTAATATATATCGTACCTGCATCCGGATCATATAGCCGTAAAAGCAGCCGCAGAAGCGTGCTTTTGCCGCTGCCGGTAGGTCCAATGATGCCCAAAGTCTCTCCCCTGCAAAGCTCAAAGCTGATATCTTTTACATCGCAGCGCCGTTTGGCATAGGAAAAGGATACGCGGCTGAATGCCACATGCAGCGCTTTGTTTCCCTCAGGCTGTGTGCTGACACGCATATCTGCCGGTGTGTCAAGCACTTCTGCGATACGGCGGCCGCTGGCGGCTCCTTTAGAATACATGACAAACAGCCGGGATACCATCATTAAAGCATTAAGAATGATGGTAAAGTAGCTTAGAAATGCAATGATAGCGCCTGGTTGCGCAATACCCGCGTTGACGCGATAGGCGCCGACTACGATGACCAGAGTCAGTCCGGTGTTGAGTACCAAATTCATCGCCGGATTGGTTATGCTCATCAATAAACCGGCAGTGCATTCGCGGCGAACCGTCCTGCTGTTTTCCTCGTCAAAGCGAGCCTTTTCATACTCAGTTTTGGACAGCGCTTGTATGACACGGATTCCTGTCATGCTTTCCTGAGCGCGTCGAACCAGACTATCTAGTGCCTCTTGTGTACGTGTATACAAACGAATCCCTTTGCGGGAGACTAGCCATACGACGGCGCCCAGTAAGGGAAGCGCTGCGATCAGCACCAGTGTAAGCGCCGGCTCAAGCGACAGTGTAATGGCTACGCCGCCCAGCAACAGAATAGGGGCACGGACGCCTAAGCGCTGCATGCGGTCAATCATCTGGTGCACATTGTAGGTATCGCTGGTTAAGCGAGAAATCAAAGATGGCGTGGTAAACGCATCTTCTTGACTACCGGACAGTTGCGTGATTCGTTTAAATAGGTCTTGCCGCAGTTGACAGGTTATATCGCGTGAGATACGGGTTGCCATACGGTTGGCTATGACATTTCCCGCTAAGGCGCCTCCGGCGCACAACGCCATAAGACCGCCCCAGCACCAGATCATTGTCCGGTTTCCTGCGGCTGCATATTCGTCCAATATAACTGAGAGCATCCATGGCAGAAGCAGTTCTACAATTGTACCTCCGAATTTGATGAGGAGCTGGACACTCATTTGAGCAAGTTTCGGGCGTATGTACGTAAATATGGTTTTCATCGGATGGCCTCCGCGCGTTTTACCAGTCGCTCCAGCAGTGTTTCCAGAATCTGCAGCTCCGCTTCCGTTAAGTCTTTTGTCAAAGCTAAACGCCAGCGGCGAAAAGTATCCTTGACTACCGGGAGGACGGCGTTCATTTTCTCCGTAGGATAAACCTCCACGGAGCGTCTGTCCTTTTGATTTCGCCTGCGAAAAATGAAGCCGTTTTCCTCCAGCAAGGCCAGTTGGCGAGTGACGCTGCTTCGATTGACGTGCAGGCGCTGGGAGAGCTGATCCTGAGTTATACCCGGATTCATACATATTTCCGGTACATAAGGAGCCTGATAACCACTTAAACCAACATCAATAAGCTTTTCGTCCCGGTAAAGCGTAGCACAGCGTGTAATGGTACTGATATTTTTCATAAGATATTGCGGCATCCAGTTCCTCCTTCGTATCTGCATAAATTTGTTGCGCACGCAACTATTATATATAAGAGTACCCCATTTGTCAATACACAAGACATAAAATCCAGAGACCGGCGATGTGGACAGCGAAATATTCAGAGGATCGGTGACGGGGGGATGTGACAACTAACCCCTTAAGACGCCCAGTTAGAACAGATAGATATGAAAGGAGAAAGGATAAAGGCTCTGTGCGGTTTTTGCGACAGAACTGAATATTGTCCCTGGCCATCGGCTGGCCCCTACAGCCCTGTCGCAGGTTGGGGCAATTGGAGAAGAAAACTTTTTTTATTTTATGTTTAAAGTGTCGAATACAGATGATCAATAAAAGCAGAAATAGCGAAGGCAATATTTTTATAACCATTATTTTGAGTAAGAGTTGAATGAATCATGCTGTTTTAAGAAATTTTTTATTATTCATATTATTTTTAACAAAACAAAATAATTCACAAATTCTTTCACCCATAATTTAAAGACATATTCAGGAGAAACTTTTCTTGATAAAAATGTATCGAAAAATCGAAGGCGATTATGTTTTCCTGTTGGCACAGAATAGATTTATTGATAGTTTTATAAATAAAATCACACCATTCATTACTAAATCAACTTGGTGCAAGTATCGAAAGAATGTTTACAAAATGATTTTAATTG
>DXYE01000007.1:23674-47744 GCA_019415985.1 Clostridiales bacterium | reverse complement strand
CCGGGGGTGGGAGGGCTTTGCCGTCCCACCCCCGGCGCCCCGGCACGAACAGGCGTCCGACCGCGGTTTTTCCGTCGTGTGCGGACGACGGTCTGTTTTTTTAGTATATACGAAAACCGACAAAAAATCTACAGATTTTGGGATTGCAATTGTATATATTTTTTAAACATTGTGCAGAGCTGTTCCGCTGCGTTTTCCTTCTGCTTGAGACGGTAGCTGATATAGGGCTTTTCTCCCATGGAAATCATCAGCTTTCCTCCGGCGTCCGGCTTTTTATTTTCGGTTGAAAGTGCAGACCAGATGCGGAAGTCCAGCGTCTCTGGATAGATCAAAATGCCTCCCTCCTTCTGCTCTACTTTTGAGAAACGGCAGTTCTGGCATAAGGCTCGAAGATAGGCTATATTCAGAAGATTTTTGGCTGCGCGCGGCGGCTCCCCGAACCGGTCGTAGAGTTCCTCCTCCACGTCGTGCAAATCCGCCTCCTCCTCGATGGAGGCGATTTTCTTGTACAGATCCATGCGCTGCGACGAAGAACGCACATATTTTTCCGGTATATAAGCGTCGCATTGCAGGCTGACGACACTCTCCATTTTGGGCGACAGCTTTTCGCCCTTTTCCTCCAATATCGCTTCATTCAGCAATTTGATATATAAGTCATAGCCTACGCTCTCCATGTGACCGTGCTGCGCGGACCCCAGCAAGCTGCCGGCACCGCGTATTTCCAAATCCCGCATGGCAATTTTGAAGCCTGAGCCGAATTCCGTATATTCACGGATGGCTGAAAGCCGTTTTGCGGCGATCTCTGAGAGGATCTTTCCGCGGGAATAAGTAAAATATGCGTAAGCACGTCTGCCGGATCGGCCAATTCTGCCCCGGATCTGATGAAGCTGTGATAAACCCATACGGTCGGCATTTTCAATGACCAGCGTATTGGCGTTCGGTACATCCACACCCGTTTCGATGATGGTTGTACTGATTAAAATATCGATCTCGCCCTCAATCAGCGACTGCCAGATATCATTAATCTCTTCCTTGTCCATCTTACCGTGCGCTACGGCAATTCGGGCGCCGGGAGCAAGGGCCGCAACCTGCGCGGCCGTACTTTCAATGTTTTCCACGCGATTATGCAGCCAGAAAACCTGTCCGCCTCTTCTGAGCTCACGGCGGAGAGCTTCGCCTATCACGACTTTGTCGTATTCCAGGACATAGGTCTGTATCGGTACACGATCCCCGGGACCTTCCTCGAGCAGGCTCATGTCCCGAATTCCGCTCATAGCCATATTCAATGTCCGGGGAATCGGCGTAGCCGTCAGCGTCAGCACATCGACATTTTCCGTCATCTGCTTCAGCTTTTCCTTGTGGGCGACGCCGAAGCGTTGTTCCTCGTCAATGACCACCAGACCTAACTGCTTGAACACGACATCCTTCGAAAGCAGACGGTGCGTACCGACGATGATATCGGTCTCACCGCGCCGCAGACGGCGTATGGTTTCTGCCTGCTGCTTAGGTGAGCGGAAGCGTGAGAGCAGGTCGGCTTTTACAGGGAAACCGCGCATCCGGGAGAGGATTGTCTGATAATGCTGCATGGCCAGAAGGGTCGTCGGCACGAGGATCGCTGCCTGTCTGCCGTTTTCCACCGCCTTGAAGGCCGCGCGTAGCGCAACCTCTGTTTTGCCGTAGCCTACATCTCCGCACAGAAGACGGTCCATAGGCGTTGCTTTTTCCATATCACGCTTAATCTCTTCGGCTGAGATCAGTTGGCTTTCCGTTTCCTCATAGGGGAAAGCGCTTTCAAACGCCTTCTGCATTTCATCATCCGGCGCGCATGCAAAGCCGGCCTTTCGGAGACGCTGTGCATAAAGCTGAATCAGTTCCTTTGCCATATCCTTTGCGGCAGCACGGACACGTGCCTTGGTTTTGCCCCATTCTGTACCGCCGAGCTTGGACAGCCGGACGCCGCCGTCTTCTGCATGCGCGCCGATATATTTGGACAGCAGGTCCAGACGGTCGCAGGGAAGGTAAAGACAGTCTGAGCCGGCGTAGGCGATTTTGACATGGTCATGACAGTTTCCGTCGATATCCGTCAAAGTTTCCAGCCCCATATAACGGCCGATACCATGTGTCTCGTGCACGACGAAATCTCCTATTTCCAGATCGTTGTAAGATAGAATACGCTCCGACGAGGACAGCTTTTTCTTTCTGCGGCGTCTCCGCCCCAAAGCGGTGCGGCCGTAGGAAGACTGCTGCATCTGCAGTGACAAAATGGTGAAACGGGACAGCGGGAGCTCGAAGCCGGCTGTCTGAAAGGTGTGCAGGATGACGGGGACCCCGGGCTGTATGCCGGAATAATCCGGGGATAAACCTCCAGATGCTGTAATACCGTCGTCGAAGAGACTCTTTTTTAAGAAATCCGTCATGGTTTCCGTTTCGGTGAGTATGAGAATTCGATACTGATTTTTTATATAGTGCCGCAGGTCTTCGCACAGCAGGTCATATTTGTCGGCATACGATACGGTCTGCTTAGCTGTCATGCTGAAAATGCCGGAAAGCAGCATCTGTGTACCCGCGGGAAAGGCGTCGCAGAGCACGGCTGATGATTGCTCGATCATGTGGGTCAGCTCTGAGGGCCATTTGTGATATTCAGCGTATTTCGAGGAAACTGCGCCGCTCTCCAGCAGATCCTTTAAGCTTTCCCTTGCATGCCATTCGAATCCGGATAGCCTTTCCCCGATTCTACCGCTTTCCTGAACAATAAAGAGCGCATTTATCCCGCTGAAATAATCGAGCAGGCAGCTTTTCTGCGGGTACAGAAAGGATATGTATTTGTCTATGCCTGGAAGTTCCATACCGTTTTCCAGCAGTTCCGCCTCTCCGGAAAGCAGTTCACGTACGGATTCCTTTTCGCAACGTTTGATGTTTTCCCGAATGTATTTCGTGAGCGAAGCTTTCATATTCTCTGAGAGCAGAACCTCCCGTGCCGGAGAAAGTCTCACCTCTGTCACGTTTTCTATTTTTCTCTGCGTTAAGGGATCAAAAATACCCATCTGGTCGATTTCGGAACCAAAAAATTCCAGTCTGACGGGGTTTTCTGAGAAGGGTGGGTAGATATCCATGATTCCGCCGCGCACAGCGTATTGACCTATGCCGTCGACCGTATCTGCACGGACGTAGCCGGAGGCGTTCAGAAAGGCTACGAGAGCTTCCGGATCGCGTTCCTCACCGAAGGAGAGCGTTACAGTATTTTCCCGCAGTATTTCGGGAGGCATCGTATACTGGAGAGCCGCGTCAGGCGTGGCGATGACAAAATCGGCCTGCCGTCCGGCGGAGGAGCCGCTTTGTATGGCAGACAGTACGCGAAGCCTCTCATGCTCAAATTCATGGGAGGCTGTGATATTGTGAAACATAAAATCCCTGTATGGATAAATCTGCGCGGCGAGGCCATAGGCCATGAGTGCGTTGGACAGCGCGACCGCTTCCTTTTCATCCGGAACGAGCAGCAGCGAGGTATTGCCCGGCGCGGCATCTTCGAGCAGCGCAGCATAGAATGCGGTGCGCGCGCCTTCTGGCAGGCCTGTAACAAGAAGCGGGTGCGGTGTCCTTGCGGCACGAGACGAGAGGTAAGTCTCAAGTGCTGCACGGTATTCCGTTTCTGCGCGGATACTGTCCTTCAGAATTTTTGATGAAAAATCGATATCATTCATAGAATTATGCTTTGAATCCTTTCCTATACGGCAGGCTGTGGGAAACCGTCGTTCTGAAAAAAGCGAAGTTCTGCCAAATTTTTAAAGCTTTTTTACGGCGCAGCAGATGTCTGGTAAGGTTTTATGCAGGCCGTTTCTTTCCGTGTAAGAAGCGGAACAAGAAGAACCGCGTAAGACGAACTGTCTGACGCGGGCGTGCGGGTTATCGTGGCCTTGTCTGTTAAAGCTGCGAAAGCGTTCCATGAACTGCTGGTGCGCGTCAGGATTTTCCTGACGCTTTCATGAGGAGAAAAGACGCGTCTCTTCGTGTGCGGTGAGCGCTATGATCTTTCCTGCACTTTACCGGTACGTTGGGCTGTGGACTGCGGAGTATATAATATCTCGGCGCGACCAGAGAACGACTCACTGCTGCGCGCACCGCTGCATGGCGCGTTCTATGTCTCCGCCTACGATGTCCTCACAGGCATGATACACCGTTTCAAATCGCGAATACAACTCTTTTTTGTCGTTCTCGGAAAATTTACCCAGCACCCAATCTGCCAGATCGTATTCGGGGTTCGGCTTCTGTCCGACGCCGATTTTAATACGCGGAAAATTGTCCGATTCGAGGTGGTAGATGATGCTCTTGATGCCGTTGTGACCGCCGTCAGATCCTTTGCGGCGAACGCGCAGCCGGGCTGGGGCGAGCGAGACGTCGTCAAATATAATCAGTATGTTTTCCGGAGGAAGCTTATAAAAGGAGGCGGCATCGCGTACGGCTTCCCCGGAATTGTTCATGAATGTCTGCGGTTTCATCAAAAGCACCCTTGTTCCGCCGACAGAGCCCTCGCCGCAGAGCGCATGAAATTTGGAACGCGTCAGCGGTGCGCCCAGCCTCTGGCTGATATAATCCAACGCCAGAAATCCAGCATTGTGACGTGTATGCGTATATTTATCACCGGGATTGCCGAGACCGCAGATGATGAACTGGATCGGGGACGCGGCTTGACGAGATGTAGACTCGGCTTCAATTTTTCGGAATAGATCAAATACTGACAAAGCGGTACCTCCATTTACAACTGCATGAGCAGAAGATCACAGAAAAGGCGGCCTGCGCCCATGGACGCAGAATGCGGCGGTTGACGATGCCCCAAAATATTGGATGCAGAGGCTGCTTAAAGATGCATCTTTCGGATGGGCAGCGCGGTGCTGCCTTACTTGCCGACGGCCGCTCGCCTGTGACGCTGTGTCTTACCTCATAAATTTAAATAATAAGAAAAGACTGCAAAATTTTCGGGCGGTCCCTACAATCCTGCGAGCGTGGATGCGCGGAAAGAGGAGAAGACTCAGGATGGCGTAGATATTCCTTTCCGTTCGTTTTATTGCGATGGCGTCAGACGCGTTTTAAAGTTCCTGCGGTCCTACAATCTTGATGCCTAAAATATGCGCAGCTACAACCGCCTGGTCCGCACGGATGGCAGCTCCTCTCAGTTCTGCGCCCGTATCGGACACGGTAATGCCGTCGATTTGGCTGTCGGAAAGATTCAGTCCGGACAGTGCGGTTCGGAACAGTTCGGCTTGTCTGAGATCCAGCCGCCGCAGGCTTGTTTTCTTTAGTTCCATTTCTGAAAGTACGGCGTCTGCAAGACAGCAGTCTGTGAGCCGGCAGTCTTTCCACACACTGCCGGAAAAGACGGCATAACGAAAGGAGGATTCGGAAAGCGCCGACGACCGGAAATGATTTTGATCAAACCGGCATCCATCGCCCTTGACCCTGATGACCTCTGTCTGATTCCAGACGGCGCCGCTGAAAATGCATTCGCTTAAACGGCATCCCTCAAAGCGGCACAGATAAAAGTCCGATTTTGTGAAGTCGCATTCTGAAAACCGGCAGCTCCGAAAGGTTATCCTTCGAAATTCGAGCAGAGCTGCATCCGCAAAAGAAACGTCGATGCCCTGAAAAATCTGACTTTCCATACAGCTTTCCTGTTCGCGGGCCAAACGAAGTGCATCGATGAATTTTTGATGATCTGACGCATCCGTCATTACAGCTTTCTCCTCTCGTTTCGATATTTCTGTTTCATATTTTTAACGCAAAGCTTTCCGGACGACGGATTGCGGATACGCGCGCGGGAGCATCCGAGTTCCGCTTCTGTATTCAGCAGGAAAATTTAGCTGTTAAAGTAAATTTCGATTCCGGCATATGGTCCCGGTTGTGAGAAGCATCGGTCTGTTTCATTGAAACGGACCAATGAAGTCAACCGCAGCTGTATGGTTCTCTTCACGGTCAGCATCAGAAGCTGTGCTGATTTACCGGAGCTTCGGTGACGGAACTCTGAGCCCCGGTCTTTCCTTCAAAGTATATCTTCCGGCCGAAAAATGCCCTTTTCCCTGCTGCCAAATATCGCTTCTCCTGTTTTCAGATAATCCCGGAAATCCTCTATGGTTTCCACTTCGCGCGGAATCATCATATAGGCATTTCCCGCTTCGTTTTCATAATGGCAGTCAGTTCCGGCGGTCATGAGAAGGTGATTTGCAGACGCGTCCCGCACGGAATTTTCCATGTCGCCCGGCACAGGAACATGGGGGTTATAAACCTCAAGCCCGTGCACCTGCGTCAAATCGGCGGGCAGGCAGTGGTGGGCTGTACGGTAGGGATGCGCCTGGATCAGAAGGATGTCGTAGGCACAGCAGAATTCGAAAAGTCTCTTCTGAGAAAAATAATGCAGCGGGTAGTATTCATAGAGCAACGACGGCTTTAGACCGAACAGAAGAAAGTCTCCGTTATACCATTTCAGCTCATCACCCTCCGCCTTGGGATGCGGCACGAACACCTCGGCCCCCAGCAGAACATTGACGCCGACCTCCTTTCCGCTTTCGCGCTCGATTTCATAGTTTTTTAGAAAAGCATCGATTTGTTCGCGCGGCGTCGCACCGAGCGTGGGGATCAAATCCGCGTAATGGTTGGTCAGAATGACGGTGTCGAAGCCCTGTGCCTTGTAGAGAGGAGCAAGAGATCCGGCAGGAATTCGCGAGCATCCGCTGATCGGATAGCTGTGACAGTGTGTTTCAATTTTTTTGTAGTTCTGCAAAATAAATTGTCCTTTCGTCTATATTAAATAATTTCATGATCATGGAAGGGGCCTTCCTTTTAATTAAAAGACTTAACCGAAACGCTCGGAATCCATACAGTTTTAACGACAAAAATGCCGGAAACAATTGATTGCACGAACCTTGTGGGGTGACCATGCTTCAGCTTCGTGTGACGTTGCGGATCCAGCGGTTTCCACGGAGCCGAATCAGCGCGATCAGCCATTTAAAGCATTGATCGATGCGCGTACACAGGAAAACGACAGGAAGCGATGCGTGAAAGACAAAGGCAGCCAGCGCTGTTGCGGGAAGAACGACGAGCCAACCGCAGATCATATCCACAAGCGCAACAAAGCGGCTGTCTCCGGCGCCGCGGTTGATACCGACAAAGCAGCTTGCATGATAGCAGGAGCCGATCAGCGTTACGGCAACAATGGCGATCAGTTTTCGGCTGAGGGCTGCCACCTCAGGGTCGGATGCGGAACCGTACAGAGAGATGAAGGGATCCCGTACCAGAAAAACGATGGCGGCCATGCACAGCCCGATTGCAAAAAACATGATTTGAATGGTGTTGGAATATTCACGCGCCTTATGCGTGTCGCCTGCACCGACAGCTTTACCGACTACGACGCATGCACCGCTTGCGAGCGCGAAAGTAAAGAGCGTGCCCAGGTTGATCATGGAATTGGCGATATTGTTGGCCGTCATAAACACGGCGCCGAGCTGACCGACGATCATTGCTTTCAGTAGACCGATCATGGCCCACTGCATATCAGCGAGGCCTACCGGCAGACCATAACGCATATAGTCGCGGCGAAGGAGCTTGTCGGTTTTTAAAAAGTCACGGATGTTTATGGGAAAATGTTTTTGAATTCGGAAGGTATAGATAAGAATGATGACGAGCTCTGTCAGCCGAGCTGTAATCGTGGCAATTGCCGCGCCTGTCACACCGAGATGGGGGAAGCCGCAGTTCCCGAATATCAGCAGATAATTTCCGCCGATGTTGACCAGAAGGGAAGCGGTGGTGATGACGAGCGTTACCTTGACAATTTCGACTGCGCGCAGCATGCCGATGAGCGCATTGGTCACAGCATACGGGATATATGAAAAGCAGACTACGGAAAAATAGGTCAGCGCCAACTGCATGACCTCGGTTTCGTCTGCACCGATCACGATGCCGGCAAGCTGACGCGGAAACAGGCGGACGGCCGCAACAAACAGAAGGGAAACAAAAATGCAGAGCCGCATGACGATAGCAAAAATCCGCCGAATACGCTCGAGATCCCGTTTACCCCAATACTGAGCGATCAGAACTGAGGAGCCGCTGACAAATCCGAGCAGTGTTGCCGTATAAAAGGCGGTGATGCAATTGATCTGCGATACCGCTGCCTGGGAGGCTACGCCGTTTTCAAGAGACGATACCATGACGTCGTCTGCGACGACGACGAGAAAGCTCACCAGCGATTGAAAGGCCGCCGGCAGGGCAATGCGGAATATTGTTCTATAAAACGATTTGTCGCGAACCATGACTGTAATTTCAGGCGCTCGGTACATCACCCCGGCGCGTTGTCCTCCTTTGGATTCACTTGTGTCGGCATACCGTCTTCTGCGGTGCAATATTTGAGATCGGTTCAGGGAACATCCGCCCGTGCGGGTGATGTGAAGAAAACAGACATAAGAAAGCCGGCAGGCGTATAAAAGCGCCCTTTTGGCCGCATTCTGCGCAGTTCGGCGGCGATATGCCGGACATCTGAGGACGTGCTGGAGCGGCAATAAGCCTTGTTCGCTGTATGTAAAACCGAGCCGTCAGAATCCGCTTTCGAAGCGATACGCACTGCGGGGTTTCCGGATCAGAGAGCGGCGCTTGTAAAACGGCAATAAAACGGGCGGCAAATGTATACGGACACGCATTTACAGGCCCCGCCGTCGGGTTAAAAACCGATCAAAATGATTTTTCATAACCGCTGCGACGGGATCAGCGGCGCCACGGAGATCCCGTCAGGGGGCGAAAGGGATCTGCCTGTATTTTTTCGTGAGGAATCAGATATCACAGTCCCACTGCTCCATGCGCGGCAGCCACGGCTGTGCTGAATGCGATCTGTAGATTGAAGCCGCCGGTGTGACCGTCTACATCGAGAATTTCACCGGCGAAATGCAGTCCGGGATGCAGCCGGGATTCCATTGTGCGCGGATCCACTTCTTTGACACTGACGCCGCCGCGCGTGACGATAGCCTCCTTAATGGGCCGAAAGGCCGTGACTGTCAGAGGAAAAGCCTTCATCTGTTTCAGCAGTGAATCTCGCTCCTTTTTGGTGATGCTGTTGACTTTTTTATAGGGAGATATTCCTGCGTATTCGATAAAGGGAAGAATCATTTTCAGAGGAAGCAGGGCGCCTAAGGCGTTGGATAGGTTTTTATTTTTTGCTTTATCAAAATCAGACAGAATGCGGGCATCCAGCATTTTTTCGTCCAGTGCGGGCTTGAGATCAATTTCGAGACGATACCGATCGGGAGAGCGGGTATCCATGTAAGAGGTTGCGCGCAGAACCAGGGGACCGGATACCCCAAAGTGTGTAAACAGCATTTCGCCCAAATCTTTGAAGATACATTTTCCGCTTTTGGTATCCGAGACGGTAAGGACAACGTTTTTCAGCGACAGGCCTTGCATTTCCCGGCAGCATTGTTCTGCGGTTTCGAGAGGGACGAGCGATGGCGAGAGCGGGGTAACCGTATGACCGAGCGCACGCGCAAAACGATACCCGTCGCCGTCCGAGCCGGTCACGGGATAAGAGAGCCCTCCGGTGCAGAGAATCACCCGGTCGAACAGCAGATCTTCTTCATCGGCCGCGATACACCAGCCATTCTCTGCGGGACGGACGGCGTGTACCTTTTCCTGCCTGATTTCGCATCCGCCCCTATGAACATAGCACCGCAGCGCGCCGACGATATCAGACGCACGGTCGGACTCCGGAAAAACGCGGTTGCCCCGCTCGATCTTCAGAGGGACGCCGAGCGATTCAAAAAATGCTGCCGTATCTGAGGGGGTAAACCGGTGCAGCGCGCTGTACAGAAAGCGAGGATTGGTCGGTACATGCTGAAAAAACGTATCTGGGGAGCAGGCATTTGTTACATTGCATCTGCCCTTGCCGGTGATGCGGAGCTTTCGTCCGGTTTCCCGGTTCTTTTCAAAAAGTGTGACCAGAGCGCCCAAACCAGCCGCTGTACCCGCAGCCATCATGCCTGCGGCGCCGCCGCCGATCACTGCGATTCTGCAGGGCAAGGAGTCTGTTTCCTGTTCTTTTTCTTCTGTATTATGATTCATGGAATTTCTCATAGACGTCATTGGCGTCCCACACGCTTTCGAGCTGTCCGAAAATCTCAGAAAGCTCCGTCTGCTTCTTTTTTGCGATCGCCACGATCATGGCGTTGATAATGCTCATCGGCGCGACAAGGGAGTCCACGAACGAGACCATGTCACTTTTTGCTAGCAGCAGATGATCTGCCAGACTGGCAATCGGCGCCATCGGACTGTCTGTCAGCGCTATGGTCCGGGCATGTCTGTTCTTCGCATAGGCCATGGCGTTAGTAAGCTGCTTGGAGTATCGTGGAAAGCTGATGCCAATGACCGCATCCTCCTGACCCAGCCGGAAAATATGCTCAAATATTTCACTGCCGCTTGTCGCCTGTATCAGCCGCACGTTCTCAAAGATCAAATTGAAATAGAAATACAAAAAGCTTGCCAGAGCAGCCGAGCTTCTGACACCGATGATGTAGATCATTCTGGCGCTGAGCACTGCGTCCACTGCACGGTCGAAGCTGTCATAATCTGCGTGCTCCAAGGTGTGACGGATTTTTTCTAAATCCGACGTCAGGACCTTTTCAAGTATGCGCGCGTCGCCAATACGGTCGTTGGTTACCTCGATCCGCTGTACTGTTGTCAGCTTGGTGCGCACCAGCTCCTGCAAAGCCTTCTGCAGTTCCGGGTATCCCGCGTAGCCGAGTTCAATGGCAAACCTGACCACCGTGGATTCGGATACACCCACAATCGACCCCAGGCGTGAAGCGGTTTGATACGCCGCCTTTTCATAATGTTCAAGCATGTATCGTGCTATTTGCCTTTGTCCCTTGGAGAATCGGGGCATCCGTTCCTCCATTTGCTTTAATACGTCTGTCATTTGTTTTTTTACCTGCACTTTTTTATACAATCGATACTGTAGCGTCCCCGTTGGATTCAATCCGCCGGGGCCAGAACCGTTTTCCACCTGCGCTGTTAAAGCATTCGTAGATCCCCTGCCATATCTGCACAGTGGATGACCCCTTTCCGCTGCGGAGGTATAGCGCGCTCCTTAATGATGAAAAGCAAGATATTCCATGCGGCGCCGGCAGCAGATTACGCTTGCTTTTCAGTTGTAATACAATTTCTCAGTCATATGATAAAGATCAGGGGCCTTGCCTGAGCGAAAGGGCCTTCAGCAGTCTCTCAGCGCTTTTTTTCCAATATCTTTTCGAAAATGGCGGCCGCAGAATTCGATATGTTCAGCACTGCGGTAGGCCTTTTCCAGAGCGTCGGTAAGATTTCCGCCCTTCGCGCATACGCCGAGCACCCGCCCGCCTGCTGTTAAAAATTTGCCGTCCTCATATTTTGTACCGGCGTGATAAACCGTGATGTCTTTTTCGAGCGAATCAAGTCCGGAGATCTCATAGCCGGTACGGTATTTTTGCGGATAACCTCCGGAAGCCATGACGATACAAGCGGCGGCGCCATCCTCCCATTCGATGGAGATTTCGTCCAGACGCTCGTCTATAACGGCGTCTATGATATCCAGCAGATCGGTTTTTAGGAGCGGAAGCACCACCTGGGCCTCGGGGTCACCGAATCTCGCGTTATATTCAATAACATAAGGACCATCCGCACACAGCATCAGTCCGAAGTACAGCACACCCTTGAAGGGACGGCCTGCCGCACGCAGCGCGTCGACCGTAGGCTGAAAAATGGTTTTCATGCAAATTTCGGCAGTCTTGCTGTCATAATACGGACTCGGCGCAATGGTTCCCATACCGCCCGTATTGAGTCCTTCGTCATTATCGAGCGCGCGTTTGTGATCCTGAGAAGATACCATTGGCCGAACGGTCTTTCCATCGCAGAACGCCAGCACAGTGACCTCCGGTCCATCCAAATAATCTTCGATAACGATTTTATCCCCCGCGGCGCCGAAAGCTCTATCCTCCATGAGCTGACGCACGGCAGCACACGCTTCCGCATAGCTCTGCGCAATGATTACGCCCTTGCCGAGCGCGAGCCCATCGGCCTTTATAACAATTGGATAGCGCTGATTCTGCGACAGATAGGAAATTGCCGCGTCGGCCGAATCGAAGACCTCGTAGGCCGCCGTAGGAATGCCGTTTTCTTTCATCAATGCCTTGGAAAACGCTTTGCTGCCCTCTACAATTGCCGCGTTTTTTCTCGGGCCAAAAGCGCGGATACCATTTTCCTCCAGCAGGTCCACCATGCCGAGCATCAGCGGATCATCCGGCGCGACAAAAACCAGATCGATGGCATGGCGCTTTGCAGCCTCCAAAATCCCTTCCGTATCTGTCGCTTTGACAGGCAGACACTCTGCAATCGCAGCAATACCCCCGTTTCCGGGCGCTGCAAAAAGGCGCGGCGCCCGCGGACTTTTGGAAAGCTTATGCAGAATTGCATGCTCACGGCCGCCGCCGCCTACAACAAGTATATTCATTATGCATACCACGCGCGCCGCTGCGCGCTGATCCTTCCTGAATTTTATTGCACAAAGCCACTGTATGAAGTATATTTTTCGTATTTGCTTCTGTTGCTCTGAGCTTGTTTTCCCGGATTAGATCCGGTTTCACACTGTTTGTGCACCGGAGAAAATGCCGTCGACAAACGCCTTTTTCTTACGTATGCGACACCATAACCGGCGTTTTCTGCGTGATGAGACGCCAAGACGTCTCGTCCTATGTGTATGAATTTTTGTACAGCTTCTGAAGGCTTCGTTAAAGAAGCGACGTTTGTGCGGTTAAATATCCCTGTGCGGCCAGCACCTCGGCCTCCAACATCGCGCCGCCCGCCGCGCCGCGCAGCGTGTTGTGAGAAAGGCCGATAAATTTATAATCGAACAGGGAGTCCTCGCGCAGACGGCCGAGCGATATACCCATGCCGTTTTCCAAATCACGGTCAAGCCGCGTCTGTGGCCGATTGTCTTCCTCAAAATAGGTGAGAAACCGCTTCGGAGCAGACGGCAACGAGAGCTCCTGCGGTATTCCGCGGTATTCCGCCCATGCCCGGAGGATTTGTTCCTTTGAGGGCTTCTTTCTGAAGTTAACAAAGACGGCGGCGAGATGGCCGTCGCTTATGGGAACGCGGATGCATTGCGTGGTAATCTTTGCAAAGGAAGCATCTACAATTTGACCGTTTTCAATACGGCCCCATATTTTCAGGGGCTCCAGCTCGCTCTTTTCCTCTTCGCCTCCGATGAAGGGAATAACATTATCCGTCATCTCCGGCCATTCTGCAAAGGTTTTTCCTGCCCCCGATATCGCCTGATAAGTTGTCACAACAATTTCATACGGCTCAAACTGCAAAAGAGCAGAGAGCGCCGGAACATAGCTCTGGATGGAACAGTTCGGTTTGACAGCGATAAAGCCCCGTTTCGTGCCGAGCCTTTTCCTCTGAGCTTCAATAATTTCAAAATGGGCGGCATTGATTTCCGGGATGACCATGGGCACATCCGGCGTATGCCTGTGGGCGGAATTGTTGGATACCACAGGAATCTCCGCGCGGGCATAAGCCTCCTCGAGGGCCCGGATATCTTCTTTTTTCATGTCGACGGCACAGAAAACGAAATCAACGGAGCTGCGCACAGCGTCAATATCGGCGGCGTTCTGAACCGTCATGTTTTTTACGGAATCCGGCATGGGAGTTTTGAGCTTCCAGCGCTGACCGACCGCATCCTCATAGCGTTTGCCCGCGGAGCGTTCGCTTGCAAACAGAGCGCTCAGTTCAAACATGGGATGATTTTCAAGAAGCGTAATGAATCGCTGGCCGACCATGCCTGTCGCGCCGACGACACCGGCCCGAAGCTTTTTTTGATTCATGGAGAATGACCTTTCCTTTCTGTGTTTTTTTTCTTTTAATGACGAAGTAACAACGAAAATCCGGTGTTTGTCAGCCCGGCTTTGTTGCTTTGCATCCATTGAGCGCCGCTTGCCAGACAGCAAAACGGAGCACGTGCCGATGCGGTTCGTCGTACCAAACCGAATTTACTGTGCACCGACGGGATCTGACGAAAAATACTTCTGCAGTCTGTTCACTTGCGCGTTACGTATAAAGGAGCCGCCAAAGACTGCAGCCGGATATAGGGTGCGCCGATTATATAAATCATATTATTATAACAGTTATTTTGGCTTCTGTCAACTTAAAAAATAGCCGGAGAGAAGCGCATGCGGAGATACTTGTACAGTGCCTGAAAAGAGAAGCCGCTGTGGCATTTCAGGTGATCATAGACTCTTTTGCGTTTAAACACCCGCGCTGTACAATAAAGCAAAAGAAAGCCGGAAAAACACCGTTTCCTGTGGCGAGCGGCTGTACCCGGATGGACGACTTGTGTAAAAATAACGCGGTTCTCTATTCAAAAGCAGGAAAAAACGTGGAATATAGCATTATATGTCTGATAAACAAAAAATGTTCAAAAAAATGTATACAAAGCACAAATTTTATGGTATAATATGCACGGCGTAGAATTATATCACCGTAAAGCTTTCGTGAGCCGAGCACTGCAGTTTTCGTCCGACTGAACTTGTTCAGTCATCCGAAAATGTCGCGATTTTCATAGTAGAATGTGCATGGCTAAAAAGCATATCGTTCCGTATAACCTATATAGCGGACTCATACCGTTTTACAGTAATCTGACAATGTTGGACGATTCTATGCAAAGCCTTGTTTCGGAGTTCTTCTCAGAAGCGAGGAAACGCAGTATAAAGCAGTTTTATCCCTGTCTTGCCGGTATTTCGGAGATAAACTGTGCGCGTGCTGATTCGTTTGCCCGCGGGCACATATATCACATATTTTGGTGATCCCCTGGTGCCTCTACTGTAACTTTTTCATACCGAAAAAAACCGGTTGCATTTTGTATGACCGTGAGTGAAGAAGGTCCGGTAAACAAACGTTAGGGCGAGCAGAAGATACGAGGTAAATGTACGAAATCTCCCTTAATTTTATTATTTAATTTTATTATTTTAATTGTTGCGGTGCGGTAGCCCTGAATTCTGTAAACCGTGTTTTGTTATTCATTTAGAGTAAAAAAAATATGGCCGGCACCGGCTGAAGTAGTGAGGAAATATGGCATATCATGGACGGCGAGAGCCTAGGGCGGAATGTGCAGAAATTGATGAGAGAAGCAGTATCATCGGCGGACGGAACGCCGTTTTGGAAATGCTGAAAAGCGGACGTCCGATTGATAAAATCTGGCTGAAAAGCGGTGGAGAAGGCTCTTTAAAGCTGATCGCTGCCATGGCTAAGGAACGCGGTATACCGCTCCTGTATGTAGACCGTCCTGCTCTGGACGCCATACTGCCGGGCGGTAATCATCAGGGAGTTGCGGCGCAGGCGGCGGCGAAGACTTATGCCTCTGTTGATGACATTTTACAATTGGCACAGGAACGTCATGAAAAGCCGCTGATCGTTCTGGCAGACGGAGTGGAGGATCCGCGGAACCTCGGAGCGCTTATCCGGTGTGCTGAGGGAGCGGGGGCGCATGGCGTAATCATTCCAAAACGTCACGCGTCAGGCTTATCTGCAGTGGTATCGAAAGCATCTGCCGGAGCGCTTGAGTATCTTGCGGTTGCGCGAGTACCGAATTTGACACAGGCTGTTGAATATTTGAAGAAAAAAGGCGTTTGGGTGTTTGCCGCGGAGGCTGACGGCAGACCGTATTTTGAAGAGGATTTTGACGTTCCTTGCGCGCTGGTGTTCGGAGGAGAAAACCGGGGAGTGTCCCGGCTGCTTCGGGAAGCATGTGATGCCGCCGTGTCTATACCGATGCGCGGTCATGTAAATTCATTGAACGTTTCCGCGGCTGCAGCTGTTTTAATAAATGAAGCCAAACTTTGCCAGTTGGGCTTGCGTCGGGGAAACAGGGGATAAAACGTCTTATCGGCGACGGAATGCAGGCAATGAAATGGTAAGGAGAAGAATCCCATGGGGTATTTCAAGAAGAAAAAAGGAAATGAAGACGAAATTTCCGCTGATGAGCTGCTGGAGCAGCTGAAAGCAGATTTGGACCAGGAACGCGGGGCCTCTTTGAGAGGAGAAACGGTCTGCGGACCGGATGCCGGGGCTGCCGAGCATGCGGCAGGCGGACGGATTTATCATTTTAAAAGGAAAAAAATTAAACAGGGCGGGGCCGAAAGCGGTGCGGGCAGTTCTCGTGAAACGCGGAAAGCAGAGACGCAGCGGACCGATACGGCAATGGCTGAAACTCGGGAAGCATTGGCGGAAGAGACGGAGAAGCCGAAGATCGCCGTATCGAACGTACCGCTGCCGGAATCGTCTGCACCTGCGTCGGATACAGACGAGCCGGATGACGATATATCCGAGGAGGAACTGGAAGAACTTCTACGCAAATACCTCGGAAAGTCTGAGGGGCAGGAGGGGCAAACAGCGGCTGAACAAGATTCCACCGGAGAGATTTCCGGTATGGATACGGCGTCGGATGCTCCGGCGGACGAGGATAACGGTGCGGCGTCCGACGGCATGCAGTCTGACGAGGAGAAGACTACCTTTGACGACGAAGATTTTTCCGATGTAATTGCGATTTTCCAGAAGAAGCATCCCGAAGGAACCTCTGACGGTACACAGACATTCGCAGACGAGGGCTTTCTCAATTATGTAAAATCTCATGAAAACGAACCGGATCCGGAGCTGCACGATAATATCGATGAGCTTGAAGAAGAGGATTTGCTCTCCGGCACTGCGGCGGTCGAAAATGAAACGGAAAATCCTGAGGGCGCTGAGACGGCAGAACCGGGGCACGGTGAGCCCGAAATAAACGGTGAGTTCGACCAAACCGATCTGGACCTGATGATTGCCTTCGGAATGGAGGAAGGACTGGAGCAGGACGATCCGGAGACGGAAAGCATGCTGGCGGAGTTGGAGGAGAAGCGCGAGGCGCGTTACCAGAAGATGCTGGATGACGACAAGCCCGATTATACGCTCCTCTCCCGGCATGAGTATGTTTCGCGTGCACAGAACCGTGAGGTGTTTACCGGCTATAAGAAAACATACGGCCGTTTTTATCTGAAGCTCATTGCCGGCTTTGTCTTGCTTGTAGCTCTGTTTCTGTATGAAAATCATGGATTGTTCGGTTGGCAGCTTCCGAATGCGTTGGATCCCGAGGTCTATCCGGTGGTTTTTACGCTGGTCGATTTACAGCTTGTGCTGTTCATTGCTGCGCTTTCGGCCGGACGGGTATGGAATGGGTTTAAAAATATGTGCAAAATGAGGCCGACGCCTGAGAGCCTTACCGGGGTGTTGGTTCTGTTTTCCATATTGTATAGCGCCGCAATCTGCTTCGTCAGTCCGGTGCGGAATCTTCATCTGTTCAACTTCCCTGTGGCGCTTTGTGCTTTCCTTCATTTGATATATGCCTATATGCTGTTGAAGCGGGAGATCATGAGCTTTAAGGTCGTGTCCTCCAAAAAGACAAAATTTGTGCTTGATGCGCTGGACGATGAAGAATCAGTGAGGGAGCGGGAGATGTTTGGGGAATACATTTCGGATGCGCCTGATATTCTGAAGATCAAACGCACAGCATTTGTCGACGGCTTTGTCAGACGTACGGATGCTTATCCCCGTATGTTCGGCATACTCCGTGCGGTGCTGCCTATTGTGCTTCTGCTGGCGGCGCTGTGTTTTACCGCGGGCTACCTGATGTCGGAGGACCTGTACAGAGGTATCTCAGTGGGTTATCTAACGCTTTTGCTCTGTATGCCTGTATCTGCGTTTCTGTCGTTCGGATACCCGCTGTTTCGCGCCGCAAAGCTGGCCTTCGGTCAGGAGAGCGCCATCATTGGCGACCGTTCAGTCGAAGAATATGCGGATGCTTCTGTGATATCCTTTGAGGACAAGGAGGTATTTCCTTCCTACGGCATCAAGGTGAGAAGCGTAAAAGTCTACGGCAGCAATAGGATCGACAATATCATCTACAACGCGGCGAGCGTCTACAGCGAGCTCGGCGGTCCGCTTGCCGATGTCTTTGAGATGGCGACCACGGAGCTCGGCCGTTCCCGAGATGTAAAGATCAAGCATTTGTACGCTGATGGCTTCGAGGCGTCAGTCGGCGAAAAGCCGGTCCTTATGGGGAAAAATACCTTTATGCGCCGGCGCGGCTTCAGTATCGCACAGGACAGAGAGGATGCAAAAATCGAGGCGAGCCAGGATATTTCCATTATGTATATGGCATGCGACGGGGAACTGGCGGCTAAGCTTTATATTGAATATACTGTGGATACGGACTTTGAGGCGCTGCTGAAGCAGCTTTACCGTCAGGGGATGTGTGTCGCCATACGCACGTGCGACCCGAATATTACGAATGCCATGCTCGCAACGAAGATAAAAATTGAAAAATATCCGGTGCGGATTCTCAAGTGCGACAGCACAGAGGATATGAACCAGGTACAGGAGAGACTGAGCAGCGGAATCGTATCTAAACGGTCCGCAAAAGCCCTTTTGCAGACGCTTTCCCTTTGCGAGAAGGTGCTGCGCGCAGTCCGCGGCGGCGTAGCGCTGGAGGTCTTTACGATTGTTTTCGGCGTTCTGGCTGCGGTTATCATGCTGCTGTCCAGTGTTATTACTGAGCTTTCCTCACTGTATGTGGCACTGTATCAGCTTGTGTGGATTGTGCCTGCATTTATCGTGACGAGGATCCAATTGAAAAAGTAGAGCGGAATGAAGGAAGGCGGTTCGAACGGCGTAATGCCGGAAGAGCCGCCGCGGCTTTTTTTAAATTTGACCCGTAAACTCATTTTACGTCCCAAGGTACGGCGATGCTTTATAAAACTCAGGAAACTGAACAAGAGCTTTCATAAATGCGAAAGGAATAAGGGGATCTATGATTTTATCCGATATAACTATTTTGAAAATGCTGGCGGAAAAGTCGCTGTCCGTATCGCCGCTCGAGGAAAGTCAGATTCAGCCTGCGAGCATCGATGTCCGCCTTGGAGACACCTTCAGCATCGTCGAGGATTCCGCCACGGGGATTTTGACCTTAGACCGTGAAATACGCTACAAGACGATTCACACGGATACGTATCTTCTGCTTCCCGGACAATTCGTGCTGGCTACGACCATGGAATCCCTTGCACTGCCCGACAATCTGACCGCTTTCGTGGAAGGAAGAAGCTCGCTGGGACGGTTGGGCCTGTTCATACAAAATGCGGGCTGGGTGGACCCGGGATTCAGAGGAGAAATTACACTGGAGCTGTTCAACGACAATCGCTGTGCTATTGAGCTGAAAACCGGACGCAGAATTGGTCAGCTCGTATTTGCAGAGTTGGATACTTCCGCGCTTCACCCATACAACGGAAAGTATCAAGGACAAACCGGAGCGACCGGATCTAAGGTTTTTTTGGACAGAGAAGCGAAAGAAGAGACTGGAGACGCTGTGCGGGATTCTGCATCTCTTACATAAAAAACTGAAAAAGTTGGCAAAATCTATTTACAAGTATGGAATTTTATGATATAGTATATAAGATTTCATTTAAATCACAACCGCAGACTCGGAATATGGAATCAAGCGCCTTCAGAGCGGTTTCACCCGCCGTATCCTGAAGTCTGACGGAATTTTTATTGAGGTGAAGTTATTATGCTGCAAAAGGAAATCAAACAGGATATCATCACGACCTATCAGACACATGCCTCCGATACGGGTTCTCCGGAGGTTCAGATTGCTATTCTTACCAAGCGCATCAACGATCTTACCGAGCATTTGAAGGCGAACAAGAAGGATCATCACAGTCGCCGCGGCCTTCTGAAAATGGTCGGACACAGACGTAATCTTCTGAAATATCTTCAGGAAAAGGATATCGAGCGCTATCGTGCGATCATCGAAAAACTGGGAATCAGAAAATAAGCTTGAACACGCGATTCGGTCGGGTTTTTTTAAACTCGGCCGAATTTTTCAGAGAAGCTTTTTGCTTTGCCGTCACTTATCGGGCCTTTTTGAACGAAAGATTGGCTGATATATTTTTTGACAGAAAAAGGTTATTAAAACGCCGCATAGCGGCGGACAACCCTGCAAATTTTAATAGCGGCACGGGGCTTTGATTTTCATAGGCTAATCGCAAAAAGGATGCTCGTGCTTTTTTGGAGGAAGACGGACCCGCACAGAAGTTTTGTGCTGCGGCATTTTCTGTGCTTAACAGCAAACGAATGACCTTTCGTAAAAAGAACAACGAAGGCACGGAATCGGCTGGTTGGAATTTTCGTAAGAGCAGCACTATAAGTTATAAGCGCAGAAGAATATTTTATGCGGTTTTGTTTCCAGCGCTCTTGTGTGCGGAGATTGTGATGGGGGTTTGCTGCATGATGCCTTTGAGCGTCTATTTATCGGTGATGTACTGATTATCGTCCTGGTATGCTGCCTCGTCCGCATTGCAGCACCGGTCAGACCGATCGGTCTGAGCTGTATATAATCCTTGTCGGCGTCGTAACGGAGATGCTACAGTTGATCCGTTTATAAGCTCCTGCATCTCGATGGCACTGCATGGGGTGTGATTTTAGGCTCTACTTTTGATATCCGTGACCTCGTTTGTGATGTTGCAGGAGGCGTGTTTTTTCCTTTGTGAGCGGTTATTTCATGCAATCGCCAGGAGCCGCAAACTGCGGTGTCTTTCTCATGTACTTTTAGTTGAGCTTGAAGAATATCTGTACGGGACTGTTTGAGACGTTCTGCTTCGTTTTGTGATGAATGTATAATTGTTATACGTTTCGTCTGTTACGTAAAACAAGGCGGCGGCGGAGCCCCGTGTATAGCAGTTCATGAAGGGCCGAAACTCAGTCGGCGTTTCATCAAATGCTAAACACCCGGTCAGCCGCCGGGCCGCCTGTTTATATTATTTCAGGAGGTTTTTTATGTTTGAAAATTACAAGGTTTTTGAGTACACGTATGCCGGGCGGCCTTTGATTGTGGAGACCGGAAAAATGGCGGGACTGGCCAACGGCTCTGCGCTGGTCAGATACGGAGATACCGTGATTCTGGCGTGCGCGACAGCAAGCGCAAAACCGCGAGACGGTATTGACTTTCTTCCCCTCTCCGTAGATTTCGAGGAGAGAATGTACGCTGTCGGCAAAATTCCCGGAGGTTACCTGCGCCGTGAGGGGCGTCCATCGGAAAATGCGATTCTGGCGTCTCGGGTAATTGACAGACCGATTCGTCCGCTGTTTCCAAAGGATCTGCGCAACGATGTGTGCATATCCTTAACCGTGATGAGCGTGGACAACGACTGTTCGCCTGAAATTACGGCGATGATCGGTGCGTCTATAGCGCTCTCCATTTCGGACATTCCGTGGAACGGCCCGATAGCGGGCGCGTTTGTGGGCCTGGTGGACGGGGAAATCGTGATCAACCCAACGTCCGAGCAGCGCGCGAAGAGCTCGCTTGAGCTGACCGTAGCAGGCAGCCACAAAAAGGTGGTTATGATAGAGGCAGGGGCTCAGGAAGTGCCGGATGACGAGATGTTCCGCGCCATTATGGCGGCACATGAGGAGATCAAGAAGCTCTGTACCTTTATCGATTCTATTGTAGCAGAAATCGGCAAACCGAAATTTGAATATCCTTCCTGTGAGCCGGATCCTGAGATGTATGAGGCTGTTAAGGCGTTCTGCATTGAAGATATTCGTTATGCAATGGATACGGATGATAAAACCGTCCGTGACGAACGCATGCAGAAGGTCACGGAGAAGGTTTACGAACAATTTGACGAGCTGTATCCCGAGGCCCACGCACAGCTCGACGAGATCATCTACCGCACACAGAAATATGTCGTCCGCAGATGGCTGCTTGACGATGGCAAGCGTGTGGATGGAAGAAGATTGGATCAAATCCGTCCGCTTGCTGCGGAGGTTTCGATCCTGCCTCGCACACACGGCTCCGGTATGTTTACGCGCGGTCAAACACAGGTGCTGACGGTTGCAACACTGGGGCCGGTCGGTGATGCGCAGATGCTCGACGGCATTGACGAGGAGGAATCCAAACGCTATATGCATCACTACAATATGCCGGGATATTCAGTCGGTGAGGCAAAGGCGGCGAGAAGTCCGGGGCGCCGGGAAATTGGACACGGCGCTCTCGCAGAACGTTCGCTGCTGCCGGTACTTCCGTCCGTAGATGAGTTCCCGTATGCCATTCGACTTGTTTCTGAGGTTATCAGTTCCAATGGCTCTACCTCCCAAGCTTCCGTATGCGGCTCCACGCTTGCTTTGATGGACGCAGGCGTGCCGATCAAGGCGCCGGTCGCAGGTATCTCCTGCGGACTGATCACAGAGGGCGAGCGGTGGATGACGATGATCGACATTCAGGGCGTTGAAGACTTCTTCGGTGATATGGATTTCAAGGTGGCGGGTACGCACAAGGGCATCACGTCCATCCAAATGGATTTGAAGATCGACGGGCTGACACCGGAGATCATCCGTGAAGCGCTGGCTACGACGCATAAGGGACGTGATATGATCATCGACGAGGTTCTTTTAAAGGCTATTGAAAAGCCGCGGGATGAGGTATCCAGGTACGCGCCGAAGATGATCACCATGAAGATCAATCCCGATAAAATTCGCGATGTTATTGGAACCGGCGGAAAGGTCATCCAGAAAATCGTTGCAGAGACAGGAGCAAAGATCGATATTGAGGATGATGGAACCATCTATATTGCAGCGGTTGACCGCGACGAAGGTTTGGCTGCCAAAGCAGCGATCGATGCGATTATCTTCGAACCGGAAATCGGTGCGATTTATAACGGCAAGGTGACACGTATCATGGCGTTCGGGGCATTTGTAGAATTTGCGCCGGGACATGAGGGACTGGTTCATATCTCTAAGCTGGACAACAAACGCGTGGAAAAGGTTGAGGATGTTGTAAAAGTCGGAGATGAACTGCTTGTCAAAGTGATTGAAGTGGATGAAAAGGGCAGAATTAATCTTTCACATAAGGATGCTATGCCCCGCAGATAAAGGATGCAGCCTGAACTTTTGGTCGATTTCAAATGAACGCGGCTCCCGCCGCGGGACTGCCGGCGTCGGGAGTGACCCTATGTACGGACGACGGTAAGGCATATTTTGCCGCCGATTGCGCTCCCGACGCTTTACCGTTGCAAAAGGCAGTGATCTGCAATCAGATCACTGCCTTTCTTTACTTTTCGGGGGCTGAATTTTTTGCGAACCGGTGACAAAAAGCAATCGTTCGGAAACTAGTCTGACCGGTTTGTATTCAAAGGCATTGCTAATAATTATGCTTGAAACGATAGGCTCTGCAATCGGTAAAGTCTGAATCTTTGTTGACGTTACGCTGACCGGGATCACAGGAATAGAAAATCAGAGCAAAAAAGGTCCCGCCGTATATACGGCGGGGATGCTTATGGGTTAAAAACCAATCTCTGTCCCAAAATTCAGATATATCCGCTGTTTTGTATCTTAGGCGGTCTTCTGAGACAGGTAATTTACCACGTCACCGACTGTAATGAATTTCCGATAATCCTCTTCATTGATCTCAATGGAGTATTTATCCTCACAGCTAAAAATCAGATCTGCCAGCTCAAGAGAATTGATGCCCAGGTCTCCAACCAGCTCTGCATCGGCTGTGATATCGTTTTCATTAATATTCATCTGCTCTACAAGTAATTTTTTAAAATCCTCGAACATTCGCCTGTCCTCCGCAATATCATGAGAATTAAATCTTACATTTCGCTTTATTTCGTCATATGTTATTAATCATATCTAAAATATCGAAATTTGTCAAGGCGAAACGCTGATTTGTAACAAACAGAAACATTTTAATTTACGTAACAGACATAAATAATTCAAACGCAGTCTGAAGCAGCATACGGATTTTATTTTTCTGGCTCGTGCTACCATTATATGAGAGGTTTTGCACGAATATGCGGGAAAGGTGAAGAGAGGAGGAGAAAGCATGACTATCCGCACCCGCGGTCTCATCATACGCGAAACGGACGTGAGCGATTACGATAAAATGATGACGGTTTTAACGCCTGATTACGGAAAGATATCT
>DXYE01000007.1:8534-23664 GCA_019415985.1 Clostridiales bacterium | reverse complement strand
GTATACCAGTCCCTATTTTCATGCTGCTCAGCTATTCTGTTATTCGGATTTCCTGCTGTATGCCAAAAAACAGTATTATATTTTAAATGAGTGCGAATGTGTGGAATCCTTTTTCTCCCTGCGCGATGAAATCGGTGCGCTGTCACTTGCTACTTACCTTGCAGACATCGCGGGCGATATCTGCTTGGAGGGGGAAAACGAGGCGGATATGCTTCAGCTCACTTTAAATGCATTGTACTGCCTTCTCAGAAAAAGCAAGCCTGAATATATCATTAAGGGGGCGTATGAGTTCAGAGCCGCGGCTATTGCGGGTTTTCTGCCCCAGATCGGCGCCTGTGCGGGCTGCGGATGTGAAACGGGCGACCCCTATATGTATCTCGATGTTATGAACGGACTATTATACTGCGAACGTTGTTACAGAGCTGCGGATTTCTTATCAGAGGCGCCGGGCCATGAGGGGACGGCTCGGATCATACGGCGGCTGCCCCCTGGCGTCCTGGCGGCGCTGAGGTATATTATTACGACTCGCGCCGCAAAGCAATTCTCTTTTATCCTGAAAGCGGAAGCTGCCGCTCCATTTTCCGAGGTTTGTGAGACCTTTCTGCTTAGCCACTTGGGTCACGGCTTCTCTACCCTGTCTTTTTATAAGGAGATCTTAAGGCTGGCGGAACCGGGGGACGGAAAAGCAGAAACAAATACGACAAAATGAAGGTTGAGATTCTGCCAGCCTTACGGGGAAGATTATCCCGGCGGCTGTCTGCAAAAAAGGTATTTCATAAGGAAAGGAAAGCTGCGGATGTCTGTTTGACATGCCGTGCACAGATAAAGTTATGCCGGATTTTGAAAAAGCTAGAACGGTTTTAGAATATGATAAAATATTGGATATGCTTGCCGATGCAGCGCAGACTGAGGGGGCAAAGCAGAGGGTGCGCGCCCTTTCGCCGCAGGTAACGCTTTCCCGCGTCCACTCTCTGCAGGCGCAGACAACCGAGGCTAAGCATCTAATCAGCGTCAAAGGGTTGCCGCCTTTCGGAAAAGTGCGGGAAACGGCGGGGATCGTGGACCGAGCCGATAAAGGAGCTGTGCTTTCGGCGCGTGAACTGTTGGATACGGCGGAGGTGCTTCGCACCGCACGGCGCCTTCTCGACTATCGACAAACGAACGCAGAGCGCGAGGGGAACGCCAGCCCTCTTGACGAATTTTTCGATGGGCTCGAGGCCAATCGTTTTCTTGAGGAACGCATAACCCGGGCTATTCCTTCTGAGGAGAGTATTGCAGACGAAGCGAGCCCGGCGCTGGCTGACATCCGTCGCCATATGCGTCAGACTAACAGCAAAATCAAGGATTTGCTGCAAACCTACACGGCAGGTCATACGGCCTCCAAATATCTGCAGGATAATATCGTAACACAGCGCAACGGCCGATACGTTGTCCCGGTCAAGGCGGAGTACAAGAACGAGGTCAAGGGCCTTGTTCACGACACCTCATCTTCCGGCGCAACGCTTTTTATCGAGCCGCTGGCCGTGGTGGAGGCCAACAATGAACTGCGCGTGCTGGAAGCGAATGAGGCAAAGGAAATTGAACGTATTTTGGCCGAGCTTTCAGCCCTTGTCTCGGATTTCGGCTCGCAGATTCGGACGGGTTACGATATCATCACAGAGATCGCCTGTATCTTTGCCCGCGCAGAGCTTTCCTTCCGCATGCACGCCGTTCCGCCGGAAATACGGGAAGAGGGTGGGATTCTGCTGAAGCGTGCGCGGCACCCGCTGTTGGCTGCCGGATCGGTCGTCCCGATCGATGTAGAGCTTGGTGTGAGCTTTGATACGCTTGTGATTACAGGCCCTAATACGGGAGGCAAAACCGTTACGCTGAAGACGCTGGGACTATTTGCCATGATGGCGCAGACCGGTCTGCACCTGCCGGTTTCGGAAAACTCTAAAATCTGTATTTTTGAAAACATATTCGCGGATATAGGAGACGAGCAGAGCATCGAGCGGTCGCTCTCAACCTTTTCTTCACATATGAAAAATATTGTCCGTATTATGGGAAAGGTCACCCGTCGGTCCCTTGTGCTGTTTGACGAGCTGGGAGCGGGAACGGACCCGGTCGAGGGCGCTGCGCTGGCGGTAGCTGTGCTGGAATCCGTCAGGGAGTGCGGAGCACTGTGTGCGGCAACGACGCACTACGCAGAACTGAAGGTGTATGCCCTTGAGACGCCTGGCGTCTGCAACGCCTCCTGCGAATTTGATCTGCAAACGCTTCGCCCGACCTACCGTCTACTGCTTGGCCTGCCCGGCAAGTCCAATGCGTTTGCAATATCTGAGAAGCTTGGCCTGCCGCAGCGTATTGTTGCCCGGGCGGCGGAGAGACTTTCCAGCGAAAACAAGCGCTTCGAGGATGTACTGGAGCAGCTCGACCGGAGCCGCACGGAAATGGAAGCGCACGAGCGCGAAGCCGCGGAGAGCAAACGGGCTTTTGAAGCCTATCGAAGAGAGACAGAACAGGAGCTTGAGAGGCTCCGCGCTGAAGCGGAAAAAGAACTGGAAAATGCCAGAGAAAAGGCGTACCGCATGGTGGAAAGCGCAAAGCGCTCCAGCGATTTCATTATGGAGCAAATGGAAGCGCTGCAAAAGAAAAAGGACAGCCGCCGGCTGTCGGAGGATATGGAGCATGCGCGCCGTGCAGTTCGGGAAAAGCTGAGGGAGATGGAGCCGGAGGTGAATCCGGTACAGATCCGCCGGGTCGAGACGTACGAAGTACCGCAGTCGCTCAAAGCCGGAGACGAAGTCCTCTTGGTCAATTTGAATCGGACCGGCGTGGTGCTGGAAGCACCGGACAAGGACGGAAGCGTCACGGTTCAGGCCGGTCCGCTGAAAACACGGACCAAGCTGGAGAATCTGAAGCTCGTCGGCAAAAACAAAGAAGCGATGGAAAAATCGGGGCCGCGGCGGTCCGGAGCCCGTTCTCCGGATGCCGTACTGGGACGCAGCTTCTCCCCGGAGATCGACCTCCGCGGTCAGAACGGTGAGGACGCGTGGTTCATGGTGGACAAATACCTCGACGATGCGCGGATGGCGGGCGTCGAGAGTGTCAGACTTATTCATGGAAAAGGTACGGGAGCGCTGCGAAAAGCGCTGTGGGGATTTTTGAAAAAGGATACCCGAGTGAGCGCCTTCCGCGTTGGCGCTTGGGGAGAAGGGGATACCGGTGTAACGGTGGTGGAACTGAAATGACGACAGAAAATTTTGAAAGAAACCGACAGGAAGCTTCTGTTTTTCAATTGGGCTATACCGACTGCTCGCCGCTCCTTGAAGCTTCCCTCTGTGCAGCGGCGGAGGAGATGCTTCCGCCATGGCGGGCGGAAAAGGTGCGCGCGGCGCGCCATTTGCAGGATAAAGCGCAGGCTGCCGGAGTCGGCCTGCTGCTTTGCCACATGCTGCTTCAGGCAGGCATTGAGCGCTATGCCCTGAACGAATATACGCTTCAAAGACACGGAAAACCCGAATTGATATATGGCACCGTCCCTACTGGGGACAATTCCGGCGGCAAGCTGTATTTCAACTTGTCGCACAGCGGACGCTACGCGGCGTGCATCGTCGGCAGAGCCTCCTGCGGCGTGGATATCGAACAGGTGCGGGAGGGCAGAGCCTACACCCGGATTGCCGAGCGGTTCTTTTGTGACAACGAAAAAGCGTATTTGAACTCGGAATCAGGCTCTCGGGCGTTTTACAAAATTTGGACAATGAAAGAGAGCTACATGAAATACACGGGCAGAGGCTTTGCTTTGCCGCCGTCCCGCGTATACTCTGACCTGAAGCGGTGCAGAGTGTGGGCGGACGACTTGCCTGAGGCGAGCTTCCGATGGTTTGAACAGGAAAACATGATTCTGTGTACCTGCCTGCACGAGAAAGCAGAGGTACAGGGACCGGAGCGATACGATGTGAGAAAGCTCCTGAGAGGGGAGTGCAATTGAAGAGTACACGCAGCGCCAATTTTTTTTAGAGTAGAGTACGCATATCGCCAACTATAGAGAACAGAATACGCAATACGCCAACGAGAAATAGCCGGGAGCAGAGGACGGATCCGAGGATAAGTACGCGTATCGCCAACCCAGAAAAGATTGCGCAAACATTGGACCTGAGTATATTAATTTCCGCGGCGCACGCCGACTCATCAACCGGTACATGAACTGCCAATCTCGGCGCAAAAAGTTAACGAAACGCCAACACACTGCGAAAACTTTGCAAAACGCCAACTTTACGCAAGAAGTTTGCAAAATGCCAACTCGAAAGCCCGAAACAGCGGAAACCCCGCTGCTTCGGGCTTTTTTGGACCTTGCTCCTGTAAAACAAAAAGGCCGGCAGGCAGCTGTGATGCGAACCCGCTGCCCTTCGGGGCGCACAAACACCCCGCCTGCCGGTTGCCCGGCGCCGACATTTATGTTATTGCAAAAAGCTTTTAAGAAAGCAGGGGGAAAGCGGAGAAAAGGTAGAAAAAAGCAGAAAAAAAGAGAAAAAAAGAGAAAAAAGCAGACGAAAAGAAGGGGGGAAAGGGCTGAAAAGAGACGAAAAGAAGCGGCGGAGAAGCAAAAAAGGAGCGCCGAACCCGCCTCCTTTCGCAAAGTCTTTACAAATTCCACAAAATTTGACAAACCCTCTTGACTTTTCCTCAAAAATCCTGTATAATGAGAGCACAAAAAAAGATCGGCGGGCAAGCCGTGGAACCAACACGCTGCCCTGCAAGATGCACAAACATCTCACCCATCCGGTTACCCGGTGCCGATGGATAGAGTATAACACATTTATCCGCATTTGGCAAGAGGAATTTTCCGGCGGGGTGTCCGAATTATGCTCATCTCATTTCGCTTGGGTGGGGCGCAGCTTAGATGTTTATGGCATCTCTGCGCCTCATCTTTTTTGTGCGCCTGCCGGCAGCAGGTCTGAAAAGAGCTTGTCCTGAAAAAATATAAAAAATACTGGAGAAAGGGGAACGGGGAAGAGCGTTTTTAGGTAAAAAAGGAAAGGCTCTTGCCCAAAGGAACCGAATGCATCCGCTAAATGCTGAAAAGCTGAGCCGTGACGCAAGGGACGCAGAAACCGAGGATACGGCGTGCGCGGGAAAGAAACCGTCGGAATGATCCTTGAGAGCTTTCTCTCCTAAAAGTAAAAATACCGTGGACGGCAGGACGTGGAACCAACACTCCTGACCATTCGGGTGCACAACCACCTTACTAACCGGAAATCCGGCGACCACGGCAGCATTAGTATATCACATCACTCGAAATTTTTCAAGGGGGGTTAGGGCTCCTCCTTAAAATTTTTAGTGAGCTCCAGTGTGGTTCTGCTGGCGGCATTGGATGAAAGGGAGGCAATGGTTTATGCTGTAGGGTATAAACATGACCGTGTAAGGGACTGGTGGCTGAGAACACGCCAGACACTTTACAGGGTATTTTGTTTTAGAGAGAGTTCTAATATGCCGCGTCTCCGTCCGGTTCCCTAAACCGGACGGGGATGTCGCTTTCTTTAAGCGAGACTGAGCTTTGGTTAATAGGCCTGTTATCATTTAATTAATATAACAAATAGGGAAAGAAAATCGGCACACAGCGTCTCGGAGGAGGATGCTGCGGGCCGTTGCTTGTTTTTTGGAGATGGCGGAAGCGGCGGGGCCGATTGTGGTATATTTCAGAAAAACATCCTTAAATACCCATAAAATACGGAATATACCATATAAAAAAGAGGTGTAAATGGACATATTGTAGAATCCTGTCGCTTCTCGGACGCTGGATTCGCAAGGCGCCGCCCTGGTGTCTGAAAAAAGTAAAAAACGCGGACAGCCCCTTGACAAATGGAGCTGCGTGTGTTATAATAAATTACCTCTAAAAAAGGGTTCTTTTTTTGTGGACTTTTTTGAAAACAGAAGCCGGTAAATCCGACGAAGCTGTTGACGGCCCGGCCGTCGAGGGAGGTACAACGGCGTAAGAACTTAAGCGCCGTATCACAAACAGCGGCAGCGCGGACCCAACCGCCGTCGCAGATCAAACGGGAGGTGCCTAACCAAGATGAGAGTCAAAGTTACATTGGCGTGCAGTGACTGCAAGCAGAGAAATTACGACACGACAAAGAACAAGAAGAACGACCCTGACAGACTTGAAATGAACAAGTATTGCAGATTCTGCCGCAAACACACGCTGCACAAAGAAACCAAATAAGCGGAAACGGAGGAGCGACATGGCAGAAGTAGATAAGAAAGAGATGGAAACCTCTGAGGCTGTCGGAAAAGCTGCTGACTCCGAGACCAAAGGCAGCGGCAAAAAATCGGATGCTCCGAAAAAGAAAAAGAAATCGGGTTTTGGGGAAAAGGTCAAAAAATTTTGGCGGGATTACAAGAGCGAATTCAAAAAAATCGTCTGGCCCACGCGTAAGCAGACCGTAAGAAGTACGGCGGTTGTTCTTGTTGCGCTGGTTGCGTGCGCGCTTGTCATCGGCCTGCTGGATCTCGCGTTCTCCATGGGCCTCAACGCATTGGTAACCATTTTCTGAGCGTGACAGGCAAAGATTTTGGGATTCGGTAATCCGCGAAAAACAGTCTGGAAGGGATAGCCAAACAATGAATGATACGATGACGGAAGCCAAATGGTATGTTGTGCATACGTACTCCGGATATGAAAACAAGGTCAAAACGAATCTGGAAAAGATCATCGAAAACCGTAAGATGTCCCATCTCATCATGGATATACAGGTCCCTGTGGAAACCGTCGTGGAAATCGACGGTGAGAAGCAGAAGGAAGTGGACAGCAAAATTTTCCCGAGCTATGTGCTCATCAAAATGGTCATGACGGATGAGAGCTGGCATGTCGTCAGAAACATTCGTGGCGTGACGGGCTTTGTCGGTCCGGGCTCTAAGCCCATCGCGCTGACGGACGAAGAAGTAAAGACGATGGGCATAGAGACGGCCGAGGAAAAGACGACGGAGCCGCAGATCAAGTTGGGCTTCGGCATAGGCGATACCGTACAGATCACCGGGGGACTTTTGCAGGGCAGCACGGGCATTGTTGAGAACATTTCATCCGACTGTAAGAAGGTCACGGTAACCGCTTCCATGTTCGGCCGCGACACATCAATCGAGCTCGATGTAACCGATGTACAGATTCTTTCGGAATAAGCTCATAAAAAGATGCCGGAGCGCTCCGGCAAAGCAGAGCAGGGCTTCGCGCAGAAACGGGGCCTCAACGGCACGAACTGCCGTGCCTGTGGGAGGGAATGAAAGGCGAAAGGCCGGACCATTCCCGACAAAAAATATTTACCACACTTGGAGGTGCATTGAAACATGGCAAAGAAAATTACCGCGTATATTAAACTTCAACTGCCGGCAGGCAAAGCGACGCCGCAGCCGCCGGTGGGACCCGCACTGGGTCAGCATGGCGTAAACATCTCGGCTTTTACGAAGGAATTCAATGAGCGGACAAAGAATGACATGGGGCTGATTATCCCGGTTGTCATTACCGTTTATGCGGACCGTTCGTTCTCCTTTATCACCAAAACGCCGCCTGCACCGGTTTTGATCAAAAAAGCATGCGGAATTGAGACTGCGTCTCCTACGCCCAACAAGACAAAGGTTGCGAAACTGACCAAAGAGCAGCTTAAAAAGATTGCCGAAACAAAGATGCCCGACCTCAACGCTGCTACTATTGAAGCGGCTATGAGTATGGTTGCCGGAACCGCGAGAAGCATGGGCATAACGGTAGAAGAGTAAGGGCAGAAGGAGGATAGAGCATGTTTAAAGGTAAAAAATATAAAGAGAGTTCCGCTTTAGTCGATAAAACGAAATTGTATGATGCCGAGGAGGCCATCGCGCTGGTGTGCCAGACCGCCAAAGCGAAATTTGACGAGACGATCGAATTGCATATCCGTTTGGGCGTGGACTCGCGTCACGCTGACCAGCAGGTTCGCGGTGCTGTCGTACTTCCCCACGGAACGGGCAAAACCGTGCGCACCCTGGTCTTCGCAAAGGGCGACAATGCGAAGAATGCCGAAGCAGCCGGAGCGGATTATGTCGGCGCTGAGGAATATGTAGAGAAGATTCAGAAAGAAAATTGGTTCGAATTCGACGTCGTCATAGCTTCCCCGGATATGATGGGCTTGGTCGGACGTTTGGGTAAAATTCTTGGCCCGAAGGGCTTGATGCCGAACCCCAAAGCCGGAACGGTCACAATGGACGTTGCGCGCGCCGTAACCGACGCAAAGGCCGGTAAAATTGAGTACCGTTTAGACAAGACCAATATTATCCACTGCCCAATCGGAAAAGCATCCTTTGGTTCTGAAAAGCTGACAGATAACTTCAATACGCTGTACGGCGCTGTACTGAAGGCAAAACCTGCCGCTGCCAAGGGACAGTATATCAAAAGCTGTGTTCTTGCATCGACTATGGGACCGGGAATCAAAGTCAATTATGCCAAACTGGGCTGATTTCTGAGTATAGCAAACGATGAGGGTTTTTATAAAAATCAACAGGGCTTCCGAACTTTGAGGTTCGAAAGCCCTGTTCTTTCTATTTTGATATCCCCATGATATTTGTGGGGATAAACAGCGAAACAATAAATTTAACCGAATTTTGGGGCCTGTGGATTATCGAATTTCGCACAATACGACTGCCGCCTCTGCGTTGATGCTGCCGTCACCCTTGAACGAACGGAGATACCAAATATTCTGCTCCAGGTCAAATCCTCTATATAGGGTCAGAACTTCACCCAGGGGCGCTTCGTGGGAAAAATTGATTGAAATATGTTTTACACGCTGATTCTGCATGGGCAGAAAGTCACAGAAGAGGTTTGGATAATTTGTATTATTCATGTGCTGATTTTTATCAATGTCCTCATACCGGACTTCTTTTTTTCCCACCGGTTCCATGGATATTTCCTTTGGAATCCGCATACGAATCGGAAGCTTTACCTGCATTTGTTCGTTTCTGGCGTAATGGAAGGGCATATCCTCGACATGCAGAAGCATTTTGTCAGTAACATCGAGCAAGGCCCACTGCGATACAGCTCTTGCGACGGGTTTATCGTTGCAAAAAAGCTCATAATGCCTGTCAAAGCATACGCCGCGGCTTGGCAGCGGCCATGAGGTTGCGTATCCCTTGTCATAATCCGTAAGCGGTTCCAAAATATCCATAGAAAGACGACTGATTACAAAGGCGCGTGGGGGATTTTCTAAGTCCTTCGGCGTCGGTCCCAAATGATACAACTGCTGATTTGCGGCTTCCTGCAAATATCTGAGAATGCAGGATGCTCGACACACTCCGTTTGCATCCGTATCGTGAGCAGATACGGTAAAGTCTGTACGAAACCGCGGAGCCATGTTTGTTCCGCCGGTTTCTGTTCTCTTTTGATTACACGCACACATCATAAATCTCCCTCTGCGTAAATACGGAAGCCTACAGTGAAGGACGATACATCCATCCACTGCATTTCCGGTCATAGGTTCGGCTTGAACGAAACCGAAAGGTAGCAATAAATTTTCTGCCTGCCGGTCAGGCTTTCCCGTTGGAGCCCAGAACATTTACAATTTTATGTTTGACCATTTTTCGTACTTCCTCGCGTCCGACCTTCAAATACTCGCGCGGGTCAAAGGCAGAAGGTTTCTCGAAAAGGACCCGGCGGATACCGGCGGTCATAGCCAGACGGATGTCGGAATCGATATTGATTTTGCAGACAGCCATAGAGGCAGCCTGACGCAGCAATGTCTCCGGAACCCCCTTTGCGCCATCCAATTTTCCGCCGCAGGCATTGATCTCCTCTACGAGTTCGGGGATGACCGAAGAAGCCCCGTGCAGAACAATCGGAAATTGCGGAAGACGCCTTGAAATTTCTTCGAGTATATCAAAACGCAGCTTCGGCTCACCCTTGAATTTATAAGCGCCATGGCTTGTCCCAATGGCAATAGCAAGAGAATCCACGCCTGTTTTTTCAACAAATTCTTCTACCTCTGACGGATCCGTATACATCGCATCTTCAGCGGAAACATTGACATCGTCCTCGATGCCCGCCAGCTTTCCGAGCTCGCCCTCAACCACAACGCCGTTAGCATGAGCATATTCGACAACCTGCCTTGTCAGCTTGATGTTGTCCTCAAATGCATGCTTGGAACCATCTATCATGACAGAGGTGAAGCCGCCGTCTATACAGGATTTGCAGATTTCAAAATTTTCACCATGGTCCAAATGCAGCACCAGGTCCAGTCCTGTATCTTCTACTGCCGCTTTTGCCAGTGCCATAAGATATCCGTGCTTTGCGTATTTTCTTGCGCCGGCGGAAACCTGAAGGATAACCGGAGATTTTTCCTCTGCGGCAACCTCGGTAATTGCCTGAATAATCTCCATATTATTGATGTTGAAAGCGCCGACAGCATATCCGCCTTCATACGCTTTCCGAAACATTTCAGTAGATGTAACCAATGCCATAAAAAATCACCTTTCCTTTCGAACCCGCAATCGGATTTGAAAGTCCTTTCAGAATAGACATACCAAGGGAACAAAAAATCGTTCCCTGATGCTTTTGAATAATAATATTATACCTTTATTATCCATAAAAATCAAGTATATAGCAGGAAACCCTTGGAATTTTTAATGGTTCAGCATCGGAGACGCCTGATTTATCATGATGCGGAGGGCGGGGCCTGTGTCTCCTTTTTAGGAGACACAGGCCCCGCCCTCCGTGAGCCCCCGTTCAAGGGGAGGGATTCGTTACGGACAGTTTATAAATTTATCAGCCCTCGAGCTGTTTTCCGAGGAAGGATGCGGCTGTTTGTATAAGCTTGATCTCCGTTTCAAGAGACATCTTATCCATGCGGGAGGGAAACGCCTCGGCTGTCGATACCGACGCCACGCAGCCAATCACATCGCCCTCGGCAAAAATCGGCATAGCACATACAACGTACATTCCGTTTTCGCGTCCATCGTCGGTCAGCGATATGATATGCTCTGTATTCTTATCTACATACAGATTTCGCTCTTCGATAATGTGATCTACTTCTGTAGATACTTTCTTCTCCACATAATCCTTCTTTGAGAAACCGGCGACAGCAACAACAGAATCCCTGTCACAGATGGCCACAGGAATACCGCAGGTTTTATATAGGCTCTCCGCATACTGTCCGGCAAAATCCACAAGCTCTCCGATCGGAGAATACTTCTTAAAAATGACTTCTCCCTCTCTGTCTGTATATATTTCGAGAGGATCGCCTTCACGAATACGCATGGTTCTTCTGATTTCTTTCGGAATGACAACCCGCCCCAGGTCGTCGATCCTCCTGACAATTCCAGTTGCTTTCATATATATAACTCCTTTAATCAATATGCTTCCAATGTGGTATTTTGGAAAGCCATGTCTATGCTTCCAGACTTATTCTTTGCGGGTTATGATTTTTTATTCATGATAATGTAAAAAGCTTCATTTGGAAAATTCTATTCAAAAAATATACGTATATAATCTTTCCCATTTGTCTCTTCTTTATGATTCGTATAGAAAACGGAAACTTTTCGCGTTACCTGTACAAAGAGAGGCATGTGACGAACAAGTTCCCTCATGCATATACTGAAAAGGAACCCGCCACTGTGGGTTCAGAAAGGAAATGTATATGGGAATCACAAACTCTAACAAGGAATTGTCTGTTACCGAGATTGACTGCGGCGGTTCTTTCAACGTTAAGTTCTCTCTTACGGCAGAACCTGACATTACCACGAATCCCACCGACATTGTTCTGATACTCGACCGTTCAGGCAGTATGTCAGGGAGTCCCTTGGCAAACCTGAAGAGCGGCGCCAAAAAATTCATTGAGATCATTGACGAGGCTACCGATGGCTCAGACGATGGTCAGATCGGAAACGGCAGCCACATTGGTATTGTGAGCTTTGCGACCGCTGCTACGCAGGATACGCAGCTTATAACCTCTGTTGACGACCTGAACGCAGCTGTTGACGCCTTGTCTGCCGGCGGCTTCACCAACCACGAGGATGCTTTCACAAAGGCTGTGCAGCTTTTTGATCCGACTTCCTCTAACGCTAAGGTCATGGTGATGTTTACGGACGGTGTGACCACGGTCGGCGGTGACGCCAATACGATATCGACAGCCGCAAAAGCGCAGGGTATTATCATTTACTGCATCGGCCTGTCCGGTAACGGCGGTCTTGACGAACAGGCGCTGGACGACTGGGCCTCCGATCCCTCCTCCGCGTACGTTGCCATCACTCCGGATGACGCTGAGCTGGAAGATCTCTTTGAAGATCTCGCAAAAAACATTTCAAAACCCGGAGCTACCAATATTGTGCTGAACGATAAGATTTCCTCCTGTTTTTCCATTACGTCTATATCTATGCCAACCAAGGGAACGGCAAGTCTTATTGATTCCAACACGGTACAATGGAAAATCGATGAGCTGGGTGTCATGCAAAGCGAAGGCGCAGAATTTGAATTTACGGTAAAGCATGTCGGGTCCTGTAACGGCACAGTAGCCGTAAACGAATCGGTTGATTACAGCGATGACGAGGACAATGTTGTAGACTTCCCGTCTCCTGAGATCAATGTGAACTGTGACGTCATCGTTATGCCCGAGGAATGTCCCGAACCGGTTGATGTTGCCATTGACGGCTACACAGACTCCCTCGAGTATGATGCCGGAGATTTGGAACTCAGTTCGCTCGGCCGTATTCTTCAGCTTGACGTGAAGATTAAAAATGTCTGTCCGAACAGACGCGTAGCGCTGGCTGCAATTGTTCACGAGGTTGATGACAATGGTATTGAGTATAAACGCGGAATGAAAACCATGACCATACCGGCGCACACGAAAGCAACCTGTCAGGATGTGACAGTCCGTTGCATCAAGTTTGTCCTGCCCGAGGATCTTGATGTGAATAACAGTGAAAATTCCATCTGTGACACTCGAAATTTCAAAGCAAGATTTATAGCGCATTATATTGACAATGACTTTGATTGCTGCGATATTGTGTTTTAAAAACACAATCGGATACCTTTAAGGTATCCGATACATAAAACAAACAATTTTATATTTCATTTACTATTATCACTTGTACAAGCTGTTTACGCTTTGATTTAAAATTACAATATGAATAAAAATATAATTTTTTATATAATTTATATTTATTGTTGTAAAATTATTGACTTTTTATAATAATTGGTGTATAATAAAAACTGTAAAGATTAGGGACCTTTGTAAAAGGGTATTTTTTCTTTACAGATGTTTTTTTCTGAGCCGAATCGTGTGAATATGAAGCGTATAGAATCTGGTATAATAAATACATGAAATCCCCTGTTTTTGGGCCGTGAAAGTGTTTACATTCCTCACTTCACGGCCCTTTTTATGTCGATATACTTGAAAATACCCTTGAGCAAAATTATTTCTGTCAAATAGTAAATTAGAAAAGTATCGCTAGTTTCTCATTTAACCGGCTTCGTATACACGGATTTTTTTCAGGCGTATGGCCCACCCGAGGCAAATTGTAGCGGCATTTTCGGCCGAGTGCCCCAAAATGTCTAACGTCAGCGAATGGTTAGTCTATTCTGTGCAAAGTTTTTGTTTTCTATCTGATAGGAATCCTTGCACTTTGGGAGGTAAAAGTCTGCCAACGACGTATTTTCACAAACATACATGACTGAGTCGGTAAGTTTACTGTCCTCACCGCGGCGTGGACGCACGTCTGTTGGGGACAGAGGGATTATGTCGGTCGGGAAATCCGTGTAGCGCATGACTTAAGCATGGGCCACATGCTGCGGGGCAGGGGCTGGTGAAGAATTTTTTATTCATGCCTTTAAAGACTCTGTGTGCAGACTATATCGCTTAGTCGAACGGGCATTTGCGGGCGGATTGGAGATAACTGTCCGCACAAAGCTTTACAGCAGAGGAATACCGCCGTCGCGGCAGATTCTGCAGGTTGCATCATCCCATACAGAAACCTGAACCTCACCGATGTGAGCTTTGCCGAGCAGTAAAAGACACAATCTGGATTGTCCGATACCGCCGCCCATGGTGAGCGGCAGTGTTCCATCGAGGACACTCCTGTGAAAAGCGTAATTTTTGCGTTCAATAGCTCCGGCAGCTTCTAACTGGCGTTCCATTGCCGCAGCATCCACGCGAATACCCATGGAAGAAATCTCGACGGCACAGCCGAGCGTATCCGACCAGTACAGAAGGTCGCCGTTCAGCGTCCAGTCGTCGTAATCCGGTGCCCGGCCATCGTGCCGTTGACCCGAACGGAGCGTTCCGCCAACTTGCATCAGAAAAACGGTTTTATGTAATTTCGTATATACGCTTTCCCGTTCCTTTGGAGACAGATCCGGATACAGATCCTCGAGCTCCTGCGTGGTGAGAAAGCTGACTTCACGGGAAATTCGATTGGGAATCTGCGGAAAGATTTCAGAAAGGGCTTGCTGTGTATCGTATATTGCCGCTACAATGGTTTGGACCGTTTCTTTTAAATACGATAGGTTTCGATCCTCTCGGCCGATAATCTTTTCCCAGTCCCATTGATCGCAGTATACGGAATGCAAATTGTCCAAAATTTCGTCACGCCGGATGGCATTCATATCGGTGTATAGACCTTGTCCCTTTGGAAAACCGTACCGATATAGAGCCATTCTTTTCCATTTCGCCAGCGAATGCACGACGACGGCGTCTCGGCCGCAGTCCAATAGATCAAAACGCACCGGACGTTCCACACCGTTCAGATCGTCGTTCAGACCTGTTTCAGGGTCAACAAAGAGCGGTGCGGATACACGCTGAAGGAGCAGCGCTTCTGATAGATTTTTTTCAAAAGTTCGTTTGATCAGCCCAATGGCCGTCTGCGTATCATACGGGCCGAGTAAAGGCCGGTAATTTTCTGGAATGAATGTTTTACTCATCAACTATCCCCTTTATCCTTCGTTGGTTTGGAAATATAGGCATATTTTTTATCAAGCCCGAAAGAACACAAATTGATGCCAATCCGGGTCCTGCAAAATAGGAGGATTAAAAATTTTAAATTAGCGGAATTTGACGTTTCAGCGGAGCTGAAACCCATTCAGCAGAGCTGAAACCCATTCAGCAGAGCTGAAACCCATTCAGCAGAGCTGAAACCCATT
>DXYE01000007.1:4089-8434 GCA_019415985.1 Clostridiales bacterium | reverse complement strand
CAGCAGAGCTGAATGGTATATATGCGTCCCCATGCAAAACGTATACAGATAATACAGAGAAAAGAAGCTCTCAGGATGCTTCCCTTGCCTTTGACGAATGCCCTTGTATATATTCTCAAGGCTCAATCTATATATTTCTTTTTATTATACCTCTTAAAAAAAAAATTGTCAATAAATTTCACTGCTGATTAAAGACGTGCAAAGAAATTTCCGGCTTTTTGGATCATTTTTACCTATAACATTCCATATGGAATCTGTGATAAAGTGACTTTCGCCTAAGGCAGACCATATACTGTAGACAAAGGGTCTGCCCTTTTGACATCCAAACGAAAGGAGATTTATTTTTGAACATCGAAAACAATAACAATATGGTAGAAAACGGTTCTGCCAATGATATATGCGAAAAGATCAAACCGATATTATCGCTTGCGATCACTACAGTTCCCATGCAGGAAGCAAATTGGGATGGTGTATACAGCATGGAGGAGGCCCTGGCAAACGGTACTCTGTATCCCGAACTGAATATGCCGTTTGAAGGGAGCGGGAGGTGACGGTTATGAACGTAAACAACAATTCATCGAGCAAGCAGAATGCTATGAAAAAACTGCAGGAAGCGTCATTCGCCTCCTATGATACCCTACTGTATCTTGACAGCCATCCTTGTGATAAAAGGGCGCTCCGCAGCTTTGAAAAATATAATGCGCTGAGACGCGAGGCAGCCCGCGAATATGCCGAGATGTACGGTCCTGTCAATCTGGATAACATGACGACTGACGATGACAGATGGCGTTGGGTAGAGACTCCCTGGCCCTGGGAGGAGTAACTCAGTACACGGCGGGTTTTAATCTATTCTATTCGGAGCGGCAATGTTTGATATGTCTTTGGGTTGACTTCGGTAAAGTCTATACTTTTTCATCTCTAAAAGGCGTAAGATCGTTTTCCGCATTGCCATTTCGAAAGTTTGAGCATAATTGATCAGAATGAATTTAGGCTGAAAGGAGTTTTTACTAAATATCTATGTGGAATTACGAAAAAAAATTGCAGTATCCCATTAAAATATCAAAGCCAAACCCTAAATATGCGAAAATTATTATCACACAATATGGTGGTCCTGACGGGGAGCTTGGAGCTTCTATGCGCTATCTGTCACAGCGATATACCATGCCTTACCGCGAGGTTGTGGGGATTTTAAATGATATCGGTACAGAAGAGCTGGCCCACCTTGAAATGGTCAGCAGTATAGTCTATCAGCTTCTGCGCAATGCGACAACAAAAGAAATTGAAGAAGGGGGCTTCTCCGACTACTTTGTAGATCATACCACCGGAATCTGGCCGCAGTCTGCCGGCGGTGTACCTTTTAACGCCTTAACCTTCCAATCCAAAGGGGATGTTATAACAGATCTTACCGAGGATATGGCTGCCGAACAGAAGGCCCGTACTACCTACGACAATATCCTGCGCTTAGTGGATGATCCCGATGTTCGCGATCCGATCAAATTTCTCCGTCAACGTGAGATCACGCATTTCCAACGTTTCGGCGAAGCGCTGGAGATTGCAAAGTCGAAAATGAACGAAAAGAATTTCTATGCGATAAATCCTGAATTTGACCGCTGAAGTCATCAGAATCACATGAGTCACTCGCGACGCGGATGACCTGACTTTATAATGGATTCATCAATCCCGCCAATTGCTGAGGTGCGGCAACGAAGTGTTTCATAAGCGTTCAGAACACAAGTTCTGAACGCTTATTTGTTATAATCTAATCTAATCTAATGCTTGTTTATATTATTACGGTGGAGTGATACTTTGATAAAGCCTGGAAAACTTAACAAGGGCGGCTTAGTAGCAACGATCAGTCCGTCATGGGGGTGTGCTGGTGATAGTGATATAAAATGGAAATATGATTTAGGCGTTATGCGATTAAAGGAATTAGGGCTAAATATTATTGCTGCGCCTAACTCTATGAAAGGAATAGGCTATTTACAGGAAAACCCAAAAGCACGTGCCAAAGAACTAATGTGGGCATTAAAAAATGAGCAAATCAGAGGCATAATTGCACACATCGGCGGCAATGATTCTGAGAAAATACTTCCCTTTCTTTCTGCCGATAGAATAAGAAATAATCCGAAAATATTATGTGGTTACTCGGATATTATGTTATTGTATTTGTATTGTAATCAGCTTGGCTTAACAACATTTTATGGCGATAATTTGCTCACAGCTATAGCCGAGGCGGAACGTTGGCATCCTTACAGTAAATACTGGTTTCGGAAGGCATTCTTTGACAACACAGTATAGGAGAAATAACTCCTTCACAAAATTGGTCACCGGACACAAATGATCATACTGATAAGACATATACAAAAAATACATTGAACACACCGGGTTTCAAAGGATTTAAGGCAATGGCATGGTTTGCGGTGAATTGTTTGGCGGGCATGGCGGAATGATGGATTTCGCAACCAATAATCAAATTACTTTACAAAAACAGAATTTTGAAAACACAATACTGTTTTTTGAAGATATTCCTGAAGCTTGTGATGCAGATTATATCGAAACTTATTTTGAATGGCTTGCTTTAAAGGGATATTTACAGGTACTTAACGGAATTATTATTGGAAAAATGCGGTCATATGAATCGTTTGAACCATATGCAGATAGAATCAGAAAAATAGTCTCAGATAAATATGGATTGGTTAATTTACCAATAATGTACGGTTTGAATTTTGGACACAGTAATCCAATCTTTATACTACCATATGGAGCAAAAGCGGAATTAGATATTGATAACTTGAAATTTTCCATATCTGAAAGTGGTGTTGTATAGTTATAAAACGTATTATAAGCAGTATCTCCCACATGATATCTCTGCGAACATCGTCTGAAGTGTCATGGCGGGGTATATACTTTCAGCAAGTTCATGTATAGAAAAAATCGAGGTAAAGTCAGCAGACGATACCTCGATTTTTAAAATTTCGTTACAAAACCTCATTATTCCCGCGGGGCCGCTTCGTGTATGATAGCTGAAAGAGTCGGCTTTATCGGGAGCATTTACAGTCCGCGCTTTACATAATGGGTATGAAGGATTTCATGTGCCTTGTGACTGCCCGGCTTTTCAAGATATTCGTCGTACAGTTTCTTGACTGCGGCATTTTCATGCGATTTACGTATATCCGCAGTTTGATCGTCGTGATACAGAACGGCCGCACGCAGCGTTTTCAGATCCATTGTATTACGTACCAAAGCGCTTTGGACAGGCTGTCCTCCGCCGTTTACACAACCGCCGGGACATGCCATGATTTCAATGAAATCGACGTCGACCTCGCCGCTTCTGACCTTCTTCAAAAGCTTTTTGGCGTTGGCAGTTCCGCTGGCTACTGCAACCTTTACCGTGATGTCTCCGAGTGTATACGCCGCAAATTTGATGCCTTCGGTTCCGCGAACTTCGTTGAAATCCAGCTTTTCGAGGGGCTTTCCGAGGATAACCTCAGCAGCGGTTCGGAGAGCCGCTTCCATGACGCCGCCGGTCGCGCCGAAGATCGCACCGGCGCCCGAACCGATGTCGAACGGCGTATCAAAGCTTTCGTTTGTAGGCATCTCCTTAAAGTTGATACCGGCCTTTTCAATCATGCGGCCAAGCTCTCTTGTAGTGACGGCAATATCGACATCAGGAACGCCTGCGGCCGATTGTCCATCACGGGTGACCTCGAATTTTTTTGCTGTACAGGGAATGGCCGATACAAAGACGATATCCTTGGGGTCCAGTCCGACCTTTTGTGCGTAATAAGTTTTATACATCGCGCCGAACATCTGCTGCGGCGACTTACAGGTGGAAAGATTGTCCGTAAATTCCGGGAAATAGTGCTCACAGTATTTAATCCAGCCGGGGGAACAAGAGGTGATGAGCGGAAGCTTGCCGCCGTTCTGCATCCTATCCAGGAACTCCGTTGCCTCCTCCATGATCGTCAAATCTGCCGTAAGGTTCATATCGTAAACGCCATCGAAGCCGAGGCGTTTCAGGGCTGCAATCATCTGCGGTTCTGCATCTGTTCCCGGCGCCATACCGAAGCATTCTCCGATCGTGGCACGAACAGATGGCGCCGTACAGATCGCAACGTGTTTTGTAGGATCTGCGAGCGCGTCGAGAATCTTCTGCGTGTCGTCGCGTTCATACAGCGCACCTACCGGACACGCCACCACGCACTGTCCGCAGTTGATGCAGGAGGTATCCGCCAGATTTTTCTCAAACGGGCTTGCGATATGCGTGTCAAAACCGCGGTTGACCGCACCGATCACACCGATGTCCTGCATATTCGAGCAAGCGGCAACACATCTGCGGCATAAA
>DXYE01000007.1:0-4079 GCA_019415985.1 Clostridiales bacterium | reverse complement strand
GAGAGTATCAGCTCCAAGTTGAGTTTTCTGTTTTCACGCACGCGTGGCGTGTTTGTGAAGATTTCCATTCCATCGTTTACGGGCTGTACGCATGCTGCTGCGAGACCGCGCGCACCCTTGACCTCGACCAGACAGAGACGGCACGCTCCGATTTCGTTGTACTCTTTCATATAGCAAAGCGTCGGAATGTCAATTCCGGCAATTCGGCATGCTTCCAGTATGGTGGCATTCTTCGGCGCCTGGTAGTCCCGGCCGTTTATTTTTACGCTGACTGTTTCCATGTTTTCCATGTTTGCCAGACTCCTTTCTTACTTCTTTTCAATGGCGCCGAACTTGCACTTCTCCATGCAGGCGCCGCACTTGATGCATTTTTCCCGGTCGATGACAAACGGTTTTTTGATTTCGCCGGAAATAGCGCCCGTAGGACATACGCGCGCACACGCGGAGCACCCCTTACACTTGTCCGCGATAATCGTGTAGGAAAGCAGCTTCTTGCAGACACCGGCCGGACAGGTTTTGTCCTTGACGTGAGCGACATATTCATCGCGGAAGTAGCGGAGCGTCGACAGCACCGGATTGGGCGCCGTTTGACCGAGGCCGCAGAGCGAGGCGCTCTTTATGTAATTGCACAGCTCTTCCATGCGGTCGAGATCTTCCATTTCTCCGTTTCCGCTCGTGATTTTTTCAAGCAGTTCCAGCAGTCTCACAGTACCGATACGACAGGGAGCGCATTTTCCGCAGGATTCGTCGACGGTAAACTCGAGAAAGAATTTTGCAATATCCACCATACAGGTGTCTTCGTCCATGACGATCAGGCCGCCGGATCCCATCATGGAGCCTATGGCAATCAGATTGTCATAGTCGATCGGCGTGTCGATAAGAGAGGCAGGAATACAGCCGCCGGACGGACCGCCGGTCTGAGCCGCTTTGAATTTCTTGCCGTTCGGTACGCCGCCGCCGATCTCCTCAACGATTTCGCGAAGCGTTGTGCCCATGGGAATTTCCACAAGTCCTGTATTCGTAATTTTGCCGCCGAGCGCGAATACCTTGGTGCCCTTGGACTTTTCCGTACCCATGGAAGCAAACCATTCGGGACCGTTCAGAATGATCTGACAGATGTTCGCATAGGTTTCCACATTGTTGATGATGGTGGGCTGGCCGAACAGGCCTTTTACTGCCGGGAACGGCGGACGCGGACGCGGCTCGCCGCGATTGCCCTCAATAGAGGTTAAAAGCGCTGTTTCTTCACCGCAGACGAAGGCGCCTGCGCCCAGCCGCAGCTGAATGTCGAAGCAGAAATCCGTACCGAAGATGTTTTTGCCGAGCAGACCGTATTCACGCGCTTGTGCAATTGCAATCTGCAATCTGTGCACCGCAATAGGATATTCGGCGCGGACGTAAATATAACCCTCGTCTGCACCGATGGCGTAACCTGCAATGGCCATTGCCTCCAGAACCGCGTGCGGGTCGCCCTCGAGCACTGAGCGGTCCATGAATGCACCCGGGTCGCCTTCGTCAGCGTTGCAGACCACGTATTTTTTGTCAGAGACGCTGTTTGCAGCGAACTGCCACTTGGTTCCGGTCGGGAAGCCGCCGCCGCCTCTGCCGCGCAAACCGGAAGCCTTGATGGTATCGATGACTTCCTGCGGCTTCATTTCCGTCAACACCTTGCCCAGCGCCTGATACCCGTCCATGGCGATATATTCATCGATCACCTCTGGGTTGATAACGCCGCAATTACGGAGCGCTACGCGCTTTTGCTTTTTATAAAAGCCTGTCTCGTTGAGGCTGAGGATCTCGTCACCCGATACGGTTTCATCGTAAACCAAGCGTTTGACGACGCGTCCTTTCAGCAGATGCTCGCTTACGATTTCCGGAACATCCGCCTCTGTTACCCTGCTGTAAAACGTGCCCTCCGGGTAGATGATCATAATGGGGCCAAGCGCACAAAGGCCGAAACATCCTGTCATGACGACTTTTACTTCGTCACTGAGCGCAGATTTCTGAAGCTCTGCCTCCAGCGCTTCCTTGATCTGTACGCTGTTGGAGGATGTACAGCCTGTACCGCCGCATATCAATACATGTGAACGTACCATGCTTTTGTCCTATCCTTTCTGTATAAGCATGAAGCTTTGCAACGGTGATGGAAAGCGCCGTATTCGGGCTGCTCCGCCGCAAAACTTTTCTTTAGTTTAGTATGCCGTTGAAGAAAATCTATGATCCAAATGACAGATAATCCTTGCAGGAAAACGATTCTTGCGTCTCTTGTCAATAGGCGCGGATGCATACACTGCAGTTGTTCGGCAAAATATCGTTCAAGCAATCTGTTATGACAAGGCAGGGGTTCGGCGCTATATACTGAAAAGCTCCTATGCACCTGTCAGGTTTCTACAGTTGTCTACTTCTGTCGTTGGATTTTATGGAAATACATCCTTTGCTTATTTGCCGCCAATAGTATATTCGAGAATGGGCGTGCCGTTTTTCAAATGTTTTTCTACAACTTCGCGCGCCTTCTCCTCTGTCATTTTTACGTAAGTGACCTTATCTTTGCCCGGCTCTGTAATTTCCACGACCGGTTCATACTGGCAGATGCCGATACAGCCTGTCTGCGTCACAATGATATGATCGAGCTGCTGCTTTGCAACCTCCTCCACAAAAGCGTTGAGAACGGGGCGTGCACCTGCTGCAATGCCGCAGGTTGCCATTCCTACAACGACGCGGATGCCCTCGTGCTCGGCACGCATAGCCACCTTGTCCTTCATTTTGTCACGAATGGCGCTGAGTTCAGCCAATGTTTTCATGCCTTTGATATTGCCGTTTGTCCGTATGAAAAAAACGGCGCTCCTTTCTTCCTTATATCATGATATCATGCTATCAAGCCTATCACTTTGTGTTTTCGTACAATTCGGCGTACTGTTCCTTTAAATACTCGCTGATCCACGAAAGCACCTCTGGCGTGTCGAGAGGAACATCTCCGCCGAGCGCGGCCTTTACCTCTTCTGTATCGAAAAGCAGTTCTCTTTTCCTGCCGGATGTGTCCGTAAACTTATGTTTCAATGTGAATCGGATATCCGGCGAACCGCCTATAAGCGTCTGCATCGTGGCTCCGACATCGCCCAAGGGCAGACAATCTACATGATCCGTATGAAATACGGCCGTAACGGTCGTCCCTACACCCTCTTGACTTTGCAGGTTCAGCGCTCCGCCGGTCATCTCCGCTTCCATTTTCAGAAACGGCAGTCCGAGTCCGACTTTCCGCGTTGTTCTCGTTGTGTAAAAGGGATTGACCACATGAGCGGCTGTTTCCGCGTCCATTCCGCAGCCGTTATCATCAATGGTGATGCGAAGCGTATGAATCGCCCGGTCTTCTTCTATGCTGACCCCAATGGCGGACGCATTTGCCCGCACGGAGTTTTTGGCGATATCCAGAATATTCAGCGACAATTCCCGCATGATGCTTACATGCTGTATTTGGCGAGGATTGCGGGTACTTCATCCGGTGTGAGCCTGCCGTAGACGTCGTCGTTTACCGTCATAACCGGAGCCAGACCGCAAGCGCCGATGCACCGAGTAGCCTCAACGGAATACACGCCGTCGGCGGAAGTCTCGCCTGCGCCGACGCCTATGGACTGTGCGATTTTATCCAGCAGGCTTCCCGCACCTTTTACATAGCACGCAGTTCCGAGACATACGGAGATGGAAACCTTCCCCTTCGGGTTCAGCGTAAATTGGGAGTAAAACGATGCGACACCGTAAACCTCGGCCAGTGAGACATCCATCCCCTGAGCAATCATTTTCTGTACCTCGAGCGGCAGATACCCGTATATCTCCTGAGCGCCCTGCAGCACAGGCATTAGCGAACCTTTGGTTCCTTTGTATTCTTCCATGAGGCGCCTCAGCTTGTTTTCCTGTTCCTGAGTCCCATGGAACGCGACGGTGGTCAGTTTCTTTTTCATGTCTAGCCTTATCCTCCTTCTTGGGATTGCATTCGCGTGACGCGGCGACGTTTTGTTACTTCATAATTATAATATAATGAAAGGCACGGCCGATATCACTCACCGTACCATTATACACTGTTT
>DXYE01000069.1:9248-13952 GCA_019415985.1 Clostridiales bacterium | reverse complement strand
GTATAATATTTAACAATAAATTCAATATAACGCTATTATTATAATACGCAATACATAATTTGTCAATATATAAACCGATTGCTTTCTTATATTTTGTCTATTTTCTTTGAAATAAACAGAATAACGTCGAATTTGAATTGTGCTGCGATCAACTGGGGATTTTGATATAAATGGATTATACAAGTTGAACAAACAGTTTCAAGTATAAAAGGAATGATGCTAAAACAGCCAACTGTTTTATTGCTTTGATTTATAGAAGTTCGCTTTTCGGTTTTTTCATGGTAATGATATATGTAAAAACTTTCATCGCCATAAAATTAATGATATTTCTGCGGGCAGGGGAAGCACTTCCTGTCCGCTTTTTCTTGAAAATACGGCGCAATCGGGCTGGAGATCTACCTGCAGAGCGTCGCCTGCGCTTGCATTTGGGCGTATGTTTTGTTATAATGTTATCGAAGTATCTATATCTGCCCGGAAACCCAGAAGTCGGTGCCGCAGAGCAGGGCGTTGGGAAAGGAGCAATATGGCCAAAATTCTGATCGTCGAGGACGATATAAATATAGCAAAAATGATCGCGGCTACGATATCTATCGTCGGTTACACATATGATACATGTGATAACGGACGTGATGCCGTAAAAAAGGTTTTTGATCAGGACTATGATCTGATCCTGTTGGATGTGATGTTGCCGGAGTTGGATGGCTTTGCCGTGATGGATGAGATACAGAGCCGTGAAATACCGGTAATTTTTCTTACAGCACTGCAGGATGTGGCCGACAAGGTGCGCGGACTACGTCTTGGGGCGGAAGATTATATGGTCAAGCCTTTTGAAGCGGTGGAGCTGCTGGCGAGGATAGAGGTCGTGCTTCGGAGAACGCGGCGCGGAAGAACCGTTCTGACCTACGAGGACATTCGTGTAGATATTGACCGCCATACGGCAACGAAACAGGGCAGGCCGATAGCGCTGACGCCAAAGGAATTTGATGTATTGGTGTTTTTTATGCAGAACGTGGATATAGCGCTGACTCGGGAGCGGCTTTTGGCAGCCGTGTGGGGGTACGAATTTGCCGGTGAGAGTCGAACGGTGGATATCCATGTACAGCAGGTACGGCGAAAGATGGGGCTGACGCATCGACTGATTACCATCCCAAAGCTCGGTTATCGTTTGGAGAGCCGGGACTGAGCGCCTGTTTTTTAGAAGATACGGCTTCGGATAATGGTACCAAGAATCACGCAGGGATAAAATTTTTTACGCCCGGAGTCTTTTCGTTGAATGTAATGCTATTTTGAATGTACATGTTTTCTGTGTGCATAAAAGCTCCTAAGAATACTTACCGATTGTACCGAAAAGTACAGCGAATGCAAGTTGAAATGTTCTATTTGTCGGATCGGATACGCCCGAAAATAGCCGAAAAGCTTATATGGCGAACAAGCTGGTGCAAAATATTTTGTGTCTGATGAAGCAGGTTTGCGTCGGAGCAAGCTTCGATGAATGACTGTAGGCGGAGAGGGGGAATTCAATGAATGAAACGATGGCTTAGGCTTGCTGTTTTCATATTCCTTCTTGTTTATATCGCCGGAAATGGCATCGCCCTCTCCGTAATAGCCGTTGGCTTTCAGTCGGAAATCGGCCGTGAAAGGGAGCGGACCTCATTTCAGCATCTGGCTTATATCAGTGAACTGAGCAGGCGGACTGCTTTAAAACGCATTGAGGAAAAAAGGCTTCTTCTGTCGCGTAAGGAGACAGAGGAGCTTATTGCATCGTTTGCGGAAGAGATAAAGGATCAAGCGTTCGGTTTCACGGCTGTTTACAACAAGAGAAAAACCTCAGACACGCTTCAAATCGATATCCTGGAGTCACTACCGGATTTTACAGATGCCGTAACGACGACCGAAAACCGTATGCATATAGTGATTGCGGCAAACGATGAAGCGTCGTATCTGCTTTGCGGCTCCTCACTCCGGCTCGATGGCATCCCCTATGCAATTTATACGGCAATGGATGTGACGGAGTATTATACGGAATATGCTTTCCGCGGTCGTCTCTGTAGCTTGCTGTGTTTGGTCTGCGCAGGGATTGCCGCTGGGGCCTCAGCGGGTCTGACCCGGCGTACCGACGCGGCTTTTGAGCGCGTTCAGGATGGTATGCTAAGACTTGCCGGGGGAACTTACAATTTGAGACTGCCGGCAGCCGGCGGCAAACGCAGTCGGCGTTTGACAGAAACCTTCAATGATATGGCAGAAGCTGTAAGTGACAAGCTCCGACATCTGCAAAAGCTGGCGGAAAACCGCAAACAATTTATCGATAATCTGGCGCATGAAATGAAGACGCCGCTGACATCTATCCTCGGTTTTGCAGATATTCTCCGTATCAAGAAAACTGTGGACGACAAGCAGCGTCGGGAATTTGCGGCGATTATCGTAGAGGAAACCAAACGGCTGCGCGGACTGTCCGGCAAGCTCTTGGAGCTTGCGACAACGGACAGTGTCGAACTGGAGAGGGAATGGCTTTCCGTTCAGCGCCTTTTCGAGGAGATTTATGTGTCTATGGTACCGGTGCTGCATCAGCGAAAGCTGACGCTTTCCTATGCAGCGGGCGGAGATGTACAGATCTATGCGGATAAAGAACTGTTTAAATCTTTGCTGTACAATTTGGTAGAAAATTCGGCTAAGGCATCCGGCGAGGGGCAGGAAATCCAAATGCGATGCTCTGTCAGCCGGCATCATGTCCGTATTTCCGTAACGGACCAAGGTATCGGTATGAGCGAGGAGCATTTAAAGCATGTAACGGAGCCGTTTTATATGGTGGATAAGTCCCGTTCGAGAAAAGCCGGCGGTGCAGGACTGGGACTTGCTCTATGTATGGAAATCGTCAAACGGCACGGAGCACGGCTTTCTTTGCAGAGTGTGAGGGGAAAGGGTACAACGGTGACGGTGACCATGCCTAAGAGTGAGAATGGAACCGTTTCGACTTGAAAAACCGAAACGGATATATAAACAATAGTTGCGGAATCTTTTATCATTGCAGAAATCGGAGCATACCATAATGCATTGGTTTGCATCACTTTTTAAAATAATCTGCAGAAAAGCAATTTTGCCTGCGGACGCAGCCGGCGCGGCACAGACAGAGGAATTCTCGGTTCGGACAAAACAGTTTCACCATACATTCTACTATGGAAATGGCAGAAAAGAAATTGAAACAAGGGGGAGCATGACGTGGCGGAGAAAAGAAAGAATGTACGCAGAATACTGATCCATATTTGTGCGGCCGTACTATTACTTTTTGTTATGGGGCTCGCGGTCATCTGCATTCCCCGGCTTCTGCCGGATTATAAAAATGAGATGGAGACGTACACCTCAGATTTTATGGCGTCTTCTGAGACGTATCCCGTTCTGTTTCCGTGGAATCTGTATACAGACGAGCTACAGACGGATGATAGCGTTTATACCGGTATGGATGTCGTAGAAAGCGACGCGGAAGGTGCCGGACTCTATATGGGAGATTTTGCAAATCATTATTTGCAGGTTTACTTTACTTACTTTGATGAATTACGGGAGCTTCTTCGTCTATATCAGCCGCTCGGCAGACTGGATACGCCAACGGAGGAAAATAGATTAGAATTTCAGTCGGAGAGCGGGATATGCTATGGCAGAGAGCTCCGGTACCGCAGCGAGGGCGACAATTGTATCTTGACCATCGCTTTCAGCGTGGAGCAGTCGATGTATTTTCATATTTCAAGGGCAGAGTGTCCGGAGGTAACCTTGGATGAGATGGAGGAGGCGGAAAAGGAGATTGCCACCTGGATTGAGCAAACGGACTTCTATAAATATGATACCGATTATATAGAGTACCGAGAACTGCAGGAGAATCCGATACAGATCGCGGTAAAGACCCTTGTCACATTCAACGGCTTTTTGGACGCTGAACGGCGTTTGGAAAAATATGAATTTTTGGATTTGCTGCAGCAAAAGCAATATACATGCATGTATTATGAAGACGAAATTCTGATCCAATTCGGGAACAATGAAAGGTACATAGCATTTTTTTACTCTCCTGCAGACCGCCTGATCACAGGGTACAGTCTCAATTATTATTGAAACGCTTATGGAATATCAACCTTGAAAACCCATGGCTCATAGAGGCAGACAGAAAAAACGGAATACGGATTTTATTTGATTTTGTAAGAAAAGTTTTCTGCATAATAATAAAAATAAAAGTTTTTTAAAGAAGGGCTTGCATTTTTTACCGGCCTGTGTTATAATATTTATAATAGAATATGAAGGATAAGGAGAGTAGGTTGAATGCCTGCTCTTCTTTGTTTGAGAAAAGTTTGAAATCATTTGATGAATACAGCCTTATTCCCCTGGCTCAGCCGAATGTGGTTCATCTTAAATTAATGAAAGGAATACTTGAATGAAACAGGGAAAAAAGAATATTGCCGGTACCGTACGGGAACTGGTTGCGCCTATTGTGTCAGCGCTCGGATATATTCTGTGGGATGTGGAATACGTAAAAGAGGGCAGCGAATGGTATCTGAGAATTACCATCGACAGCCCTGAAGGGATCAGCATTGACGATTGCGAAAAGGTTCACCGGGCGATTGATGAACCGTTGGATGAGGCCGACCCGATAGAAGGCAGTTACCGTCTGGAGGTTTCGTCACCGGGAATCGAGCGCGAGCTGAAACAGCCGCAGCATTATAC
>DXYE01000069.1:6543-9238 GCA_019415985.1 Clostridiales bacterium | reverse complement strand
TCGAGTCATTCGGCAAACAGCTTCGAGGAAAGCTATGCGGATATGAAAACGGAGACGTACTGGTCGAAACTGCAGGCATAACCATACGGCTGTCAAAGGAGAAGCTCGCGTGTGTCAGAACTGTATATGACTTTTAACGGCAGAGAACAATGGGGGACAACCACCTGACGGGGACGGCAGATATGCCGTGTCACTCTTTTTGTTAGGCCGTAAAGCTACCTATATAGGTGAAGTATAAGAAAGGAACGGTATATATGGAGGGGATAGGAGTAATATGAATACAGAATTTTTCAATGCGCTTGATTTGCTGGAGAAGGAAAAGGGAATTCCGAAGGATTATATGCTGGAGAAGGTCGAGGCAGCACTTATCAGCGCGTTTAAGCGAGAGCGGGGCGGCAGCAATGTCCGTGTATTGATAGATGCAAAGAAAAAAGAGGTCCGTGTATTCGAATTAAAAGACATCGTGGAGGAAGTGACGGATGAGAGCACAGAAATTTCACTCGAAGAAGCCCGCAAGCTAAACAGGAGATATGAAGTGGGGGGCGTTGCGGAAATCGAATTAAAGACCAAAAGCTTTGGGAGAATTTCCGCGCAGACGGCTAAACAGGTCATTATTCAGGGAATCCGCGAGGCTGAACGGGGCCTTATGGTGAAGGAATATGAAAGCAAAAAAGAGGAAATCATTACGGTGACGGTTGACCGTATCGATCCTGTAAGCGGAAATCTCACAGTAGATACTGGCACCGGGCGCGCGACACTTTTAAAGACGGAACAGATTCCTGGGGAGAGTTTTGCAGTAGGAGACAGGGTTAAGGTATTCATCATGGAAGTGAGGAAGGAGGCCAAAGGTCCGCTGGTTACACTGTCCCGTACGCATCCCGGTCTGGTCAGGCGACTGTTTGAAATGGAAGTACCGGAAATTCAGGATGGTACGGTAATCATACAAAATATTGCACGTGAGGCAGGCTCGCGTTCCAAGATGGCCGTATATTCACGCGATGAAAATGTAGATCCGGTGGGGGCCTGTATCGGCAGCCGCGGCATGCGGATCAACGGAATTGTGGAAGAGCTGCACGGAGAACGCATTGATATCATATCCTATGATGAATCGCCTGAAGCGTATATTCGGGCGGCTCTTGCACCTGCCGCGGTCGAGGAGGTCATTCTTGAAGGGGAGAGGAATGCACGAGTAATCGTGGCGCCGGATCAGCTCTCTCTGGCGATTGGAAAGGAAGGACAAAACGCGCGGTTGGCAGCAAAATTGACAGGATATAAAATCGATATCAAGACAAATTAAGAAGGAGGCATGGGGATGCCGGCAGAAAAACCGAAGAGGAAGATTCCTGAGCGCAGATGTGTGGGATGCAATGAAAAAAAAGAAAAGCGGGAGCTGGTTCGCATTGTTCGTACGCCGGAGGGCTCGGTCGAGATAGACAGTACAGGGAAAAAATCGGGTCGGGGGGCTTATTTGTGCCGGAATGCCGCATGCTTGAAGAAAGCGATAAAGGCTAAACGCCTGCAGCATCACTTGGCATGTGAAATCCCTGAGGAAGTTTACCGTCAACTGGAGGGAGAATTGCTGGAGCATGCAGATTAATAATTCATCCGGCGTAAATTTCGGAAATGGTGCTGACAGCACGGTAAATTCCAAAAAATTATTGGGATATCTCGGTCTGGCACGAAAGGCGGGGATGCTAGCCTTTGGCACGGAGTCTGTTATGGATGCTGTTCGCGGAGGCCTGAAGGGCGGCCGTAAGCCGTATATCGTGCTCCTCGCCTCAGATGCCTCGGCAAATACAAAAAAACGGATTGAGAATGGATGTGCGTATTACCGCATTCAGTGCAGAGCATTGCCGGTCGGAAGTGATATGCTTGGGCATGCAATTGGAAAAGCGGGCTGTATTGCGGCTGTTGGACTTATGGACGAAGGATTTGCCCGTGCGGTGGAAAAATGTTTGGAACGATCCGGGTAGCTGGGATCGGTCTTCACCATAAAAAAGAGGTAAATCAGCAAGTCGCTACTGATCAGTCCGAATAAAATATGAATCTGATAAAATGTAAATGAATATGCTAAGGCAGATGTGCAGGCGCATGTCTGCGGGAGGTGCAATTTATGGTATTTACCCCTAACACGCGCATCAGCGCGATGGCAAAGGATTTTGGTGTCAAAAGCAAAGTGATCACCGATATTCTCTTAAAAAACGGCATAACGGGGAAAACGCATACGTCCATTCTCGAACCGGACGAATTTAGTCTTGTATTTGAGGCGCTGACGAGAGAGCATCAGGTGACCAACCTGACGCAATACCTTGCGGGGGAAGCGGACATTGAAAGAGACGAACCGGAGCCAAAGTCGGTAGCGTCGGAAGCCGTTGCTCAGGAGGTCCCGGCAACTCAAGCACAGGAAAACAGCCCGAAGCAGGAGGCGTCGGAGGAGAAACCGGCTAAAACGCATCAGGAGAAAAAGAGAGAGCCAGGCAGCCGCGCAGAAAACACTTCTGCACACGGACACGTGAAAGGTGAACCGGCCAAATCGGAAGAGCAGAGCAACGATTCAAAAATGCAATTCAGAACTCAGCGAAATGTGAGAGACCGCTTTGCAAATGTGAATCCCCTGGAACGCGTCAAACAAAATGAAAAGAAAAACGAACGGCAGAAGCAGCAGGAACGTCAGCGCCCGAGGACGACAATACCC
>DXYE01000069.1:0-6533 GCA_019415985.1 Clostridiales bacterium | reverse complement strand
CCGTGCGGCCGACAGTGCAGCGGCCTGCGCCAGATGCAGTGGCGATTTCGACGGCAGCAGAAGCGGGGCCCGCACATGTCGGTAAAAGCCGCATCGTTGATACAAGAACCTCTCAGGTGGATTTATCGAAATACGATGAAAAGCTTGAGACGCTTGTACCGGAGACCGCGAAAAACCTCAGCGGTGAAAAACAGAAGCTAAAAAAGCAAAATACGCGCCGGCCTTATGACAAACGTAGAGATAAGGAACAGCAGGCAATGGAAAAGCTGCGTCGTCAGGAGGCAGAAAAGGCCCGTCGTCCGCTTTCCATTACGCTGCCTGAGGAAATTGCCGTGAATGAATTGGCATCCCGTCTGCGTGTGACATCAGCGGAAGTGATTAAACGCTTGGTGAAGCTCGGCGTTATGGCGACAGTCAATCAGATGGTGGATTTTGATACGGCATATCTTGTAGCGGACGAAATGGGCGTCAAAGTTACAAAAGAAGTTGTCGTTACCATTGAGGAACGGCTTTTTGACGAAAGCGAGGATGCACCGGAGCAGCTTGTCGACCGTAGTCCGGTTGTCGTAGTCATGGGACATGTAGACCATGGAAAAACCTCTCTTTTGGACGCCATACGTCATACGAATGTGACGTCGGGAGAAGCAGGCGGCATTACACAGCATATCGGCGCGTATCGTGTTTCGGTCGATGACCGGGAAATTACATTCTTAGATACGCCTGGACATGAGGCGTTTACCGCTATGCGGGCCAGAGGTGCCAAAGCTACGGATATCGCCATCCTTGTTGTAGCAGCGGACGATGGCATTATGCCGCAGACTGTGGAGGCCATAAATCATGCAAAGGCGGCAGGCGTATCGATCATTGTGGCTATAAATAAAATGGATAAACCGGGGGCAAATGCAGATGCTGTAAAACAAAGTTTGACGCAGTACGAGCTTGTTCCGGAGGAATGGGGCGGCGATACCATATGCGTGCCTGTTTCCGCACTTACGAAAAAAGGTATACCGGAGCTTCTGGAAATGGTGCTGCTTGTCGCTGATATGAAGGAGCTTAAGGCAAATCCGAACAGACGCGCAAAAGGGATTGTCATAGAGGCAAAGCTTGACAAGGGGCGCGGGCCTGTGGCAACGGTATTGGTACAGAACGGGACGCTGCGAAGCGGTGACATGGTTATTGCAGGCACTGCGGTAGGACACGTGCGTGCCATGACGAATGATAAAGGCAGGTCCATCAAAGAGGCGGGACCTTCTGTACCGGTTGAAATCACAGGACTTTCGGAAATCCCGGATGCGGGAGACGAATTTGCTGCGGTTGTGGATGAGCGCATGGCACGGACGTTGGCGGACCAGAGAAGATCACGTGCAAAGGAAGCGGCTTTCAAGGCTAATGCAAAAATGAACTTGGAAGATCTGTTCTCACAGATATCTGAGGGCGTAAAAGAGCTGAGCTTGATCATAAAGGCAGACGTGGGAGGATCCGCGGAGGCGGTTAAGGCGTCGCTCGAAAAGCTTACAAATGAAGAAGTGCGCGTAAAAGCGATCCATGTAGGAGTCGGCGGTATAACGGAAAACGATGTAATGCTGGCTGCTGCATCAAACGCAATCATCGTCGGTTTTAATGTCCGGCCGGACAAAGGTGCTTTGGATTCTGCTGAACGGCAACATGTAGATATCCGAACGTACCGTATCATTTATGACTGTATCGAGGAGATATCCGCCGCGATGAAGGGTATGCTTGCACCGACCTTTAAGGAGGTTGTGCTTGGACATGCAGAAGTGCGCCAGACAATCCATGTACCGAATGTGGGCACCATTGCCGGCTCTTATATACAGGATGGCAAGATCGTGCGTAGCGCACAGATTCGTGTCGTCCGGGATGGCATAGTGATCTTTGAAGATAAGATATCCTCTTTGAAACGTTTTAAAGATGATGTCAAGGAAGTCGCTCAGGGCTTTGAATGCGGTATCGGGCTGGAGCGTTTCAACGACATCAAGGAGGGCGACATTCTGGAAGCCTTTATCATGGAGGAAATTGCCAGATAAGGAACAGCGGATACGGCCGCTTTTTATCGGCAGAGAGACATACGGTTAGGGCATAAGAATGGGTATTTAATAGGTTGGTGCATTCATTGTCAAAGCTGCAAAAGGCGAAATTTGAAAATAAATTTTCAAATTTCGCCTTTTATATTTCAGGTATAATGTGCACGGCATAAATGGCATCACCGTAAAACAGTCATAGACTGTGAAACCACATTTTATCCGACTGAACTTTGCTCAGAAACTCTAAGCCTCCGGATTTATCGTGGCATATGGAGTCAGCAAGCGCCGTGAATACGGAATATAAGATCAACATGCAGCGAAAGTGGGAAAATGAAATGCTTTGACATAATATTTTATGCCTTGAAAATTCAACCGCAGAATTGACAAGGATATCGGGTTGTGATAAAATACGGTAACAGAACAGGGAAAAGGAATCCAACAGATATCATTATAAGAATATGAAAGGAAATCCATTTATGTCAAACTATACAGAAGAGCGGCCTTGGATACCGGAACGGGAGGCAACCATATGCATGTGGAAGCCTGATTATAACCGCGGATATATCAATAACATGAATACCAGTTTATTGGTAGATGTCGTAAATTTTTCTGAGCGTCAGCTTATGGCATATGTAAAAATGCTGAAAGCCTGTGGTTTTACAGGCATACAGGTCACAGATATCTGCTCAGCGTGGCGGGGCAGCGGATCCTGGGAGCGGGTGCACGATTGCTTCAAGACGATTGCCAACGCGGCGCATGCAAACGACATGAAGATGACCGTATGGGTGTGGGCCGCTGAGTTTTCCTGCCACGGATGGCATGATGATGATGTCGTATACACCGCAGCGGATGGCAAAAGCGCATATGATGATCCAAGGGTCTATGCAGCTTTTGACAAATATTATGAAATCTATGCAGATATGGCTCCGTATTGCGACCGCTTGGTCGCGCACTTTTATGACCCTGGCAATTTATGGGTATTTGAGGATGTCATAAAGTTTACACAATTATTGGAATCCAAATTTAAAAGCCGCAACCCAAACATCAAAATGGCCATGGATACGTGGGGATGCCCTGATGATTTCCCACAGCGTTTGGTTGACGCGGGTCTGCGCGATTATATGCTTATGGAACTGCCGTTTCTGCCATCCTGGCGCGAAGAGGGCAAGCGTGCAAAATTCCGAGAGGGTGTGAAGCGAGCAGGCTGCGAGCTTGGCGTATGGGGGTGGTATACTGCGGAATATGAGATCGATCAGAATCCCTCTATGATTGTCAATGCAAAGGTTTTGCAGGATGTATACCGGCAGATGCGCGAGCAGGGAGATCATGTGATGCGGCCGGTTTATTACAGCGAAATGGATTCCTATCATGTCCTGAATGTGTTTTCTCTGTACTGTGCCGGACATCTTTTGATCAATCCGGACGCGGACCCGGACGCGCTGCTTGCGGAGATTGCCGGTCTGATCGCGGGCGAGAAGGATAAAGAGGTTCTTCTGGAATCTCTGCACCTGATTCAGGACGCACGCTCAGGAGATCGATGGGAGACTTATTGGTGGCGTGAGGAAGGGTATGAGCTTGGAACGTCAAATCCTTCGGCAATCCGGGAGCGTGCGGAAGCATGCCTTTCTAATCTAAAGGCGGTTGTGGAGCGGAAGAAAAAGACAAATGCCATTTCGTTGCCCATAGAATCCTGGCAGCTTATGAAGTTGATGCTGCCGCATCTTGAGCAAATTCGCAGATATGCGGAGTTTCGCATACAAATGGCTGATCTGGAAACCATGTATGCAAACGGAGCGGATCAGGAAGCCTTGTACCGGCGTTTGGATCAGATATGGGAGCCGGTGCCGGAATACAACTGTATCATTGGTCTATGGGGACAGCCGGAGTCCCGTGTGCAGGCGGATACCGTGAAAGCGTTCTGTAAAAAAGCGGGTATTCCCATGCCAAAGAGAGCAACACGGCGCTTTATCATCAAAAAGCGACTGTTTGAGCATCTATGCGTCATACAGAGAGGACAGCAGGAGCCGGTATTCGTCGATCCCTGTTACTATGAGGCGGGACTGGCCTTCGGATACGACGAGACAAAAGAGGTTATCGCGGAAATGGTTGAGGAAGGGTTGCTCAAGCGTCGGGAAAACGGCGATGTCAGCCTAACGGATTGGGAAACGCATCGATATGACTTTAATATATAGCAAGGTTACTTGACGGGACCGTCCCTGCTGAACGGCAGATGCATCTGCCTGAGCGGTCAGCCGTGTATATCGTTGATATGCCCTTAAGCGTAACGTCCCAAAATCATAGAGGATGTATTCTGCCGATAAGCAGCCCATCTCTGAAACCGCTGCGGCTTGGAGAGAGACTCCTAAAAACGAACGGAGTAATATGGCAGTTTTGGGGTTTTCCATGAGTGCAGGCAAAAAGCTTGATGAGATATTTTTCAAACTTCGCTATGTGCCGACCGTATTGTCGGCATATTCCACCGCATATTTGCGTAGCGGTTCTCAAAAAAGCAGCAAATAAAACAATAAGGCTTATTACTTTTGGTCCTTTCAAAAAGGCTTTCGGTATATGCCAGAAGCCTCAAAATATTAAAATGATGAAGGGAAGGTTATGCAATGTTTTATACGAACGGCAGTGAAAAAATGAAAAGAAAAGATGCCGGAACGCTTGAAAGTATGAAGCATGCACACGTTTTTATGCGCTTTCCCGAGGGGCGCGCAAAAGCGCTTACTTTCAGCTTTGACGACGGCGTGGTACAGGACGAATGGTTGGTGAAAGCGTTTTGTGAGAGAAAAATGAAAGGCACGTTCAATATCAATGCTGGATTATGCACCTATGATGAGGTCGATTATGACAAGCTGAATTGGATGTATTTTCCGATTAAAAATATACAAAAAAGGATGGCCAGAGATCAGGTCATAAAATTATTTGGTGCAAGCGACATGGAAGTAGCCTGTCATGGTTATACGCATGCACAGCTCGATTTGCTGGATACGGCTTCCATTATGCGCGAGCTGATTTTTGACAGAGCGGAGCTCGAAAGAATCTTCAAAAAGAATATCCGCGGTTTTGCATATCCTCAGGGTACTACCAACGATACAGTGATATCCTGTCTGCGGCAATGCGGCTTGCTGTATGGCAGATTGGCTGGGGCCTCCTTCTCTTTTGCTGTTCCGTCGGATCCGTATAGGATCATGCCGACCTGTCATTATTTGCAGGATGAGGCATATCCTTGCGCAAAGAAATTCATTCAAAGAGAAATTACATCCGGTGTGTTTGATTGGAATACAAATCCGGCGCTTATGTACATTTGGGGACACGGATATGAAATGCGGACGCCTGAGGATTATAAAAAGGCTGAAAATTTGATAAAGCTTCTTTCCGGACGGGACGAAATCTGGTACTGTACCAATATCGAGTTCTTTGAATATAAGCAGGCGTTCGATATGCTTGTTTATGGTGTGGAGCGAGCGTTTGTAGAAAACATATCATGTATGCCTGTTTGGATATATGTAAACGGTAAAACGATCGCAGTTCCGGCAGGCGAAACGGTTGATCTCTAAAAAGCGGTAAGGCATCATCCGGAGGACAAAGCAAGCCGGCGTTTTCAGCGTCAGACTGCTCATAATGGTTATGTAATATCTGCAAATGACAAGCTGCATATTTTTGTATATTATTTTAAAATGGATTAAAAAATATACAGATCACTACAATGTTTCAGGGAACCGGTCTCTATAACGGCGAGCCGCGAACCATGATCTATTCTGTTGTATCGGGAGATCAGGCTAGAAGGCTGACCAGAAAAGTTCGGGCGGCAGATGCGTCGGCTTTCATCAGCGCAGTGAACTCCGACTAGATATCTGTCGGGAGCCATATAACAGTGTTGTATATATAATTATGGAATGCAGTATCTGAATATTTTAAGAGACCGCTCGGACGAAAAATGTATGGGTGTAGTATATTTAGAAAGGATTTTTCATGTCACTATATAAGGTAGAGTATGACTATTCATCTGAATTACTGGAGAAAATAATGGACAGCTTCTCCGTATCGACAGATAAAATCAACGTGAAACGAATTCTTAACGTTTTTCTTGATGCAGGGCTTCCAATCAAAGTAAAACATCTATTTCCGGACACGCCTAAGGCATATTATCGGATATTGTGCTTTATTAAGAAAAGTGCCGAATCTGTTATAATAAACACAAGAACAGATCTTGGCAAAGACGGTGTTATCGACGGTTTATCTATACAAATTTGCATTGCGAATAAGAAGACTTTTGATATGTTAGGAGATTTTACTGAGAGTATACGTACTCAAATTATAGGTGGAAATGAATGTCGTTATTGTTCTGCTAAATGCGAAGGTAAACGTTATGAATTTACATATGCAGGTATTCAATATACAAAATGTAGGTATTTAAACAGCAATTTCAGATTAACAATGCAAAACGAGAATGATGTTAACAATATTGTAGATCTGTCTCTTATA
>DXYE01000068.1 GCA_019415985.1 Clostridiales bacterium | reverse complement strand
CGCTATTTCTTTTTGGCTCAGTACTTGTTATACTATTTCCGTGCAAAGAAGAAGGATTGCGCTCCATGAGGATGTAATAGGAGGGAATCTGCATTTATGATTACACGCAAAGAAATTGACTTGGCTGCACCGCTAACAACGCCACAAATAGAAATGCTAACGGCTCTCGCAGCCTCTCCATCGACCGCGGATGTAGACTGTCCGGAATTAATGGCAGCACAACAAAACAGCTTCCATCGGATCATCCGCAAAACGGAATCCCGCTTTGTCTCAGGTGACACAGATACATCGAAAAAGTAGCGTTATTTTCTGAGACAATCATCAGGCAACCTTGTCATAAATCTATATATCGTAAATATTTTATATAACGTATATACTTTACGCAAAGTATATACGTTATTTTGTTTCCCACCACTTTCGGATCGTCTTTGGATCCAGCCCAGTGTCTTTATGGCAATCAGCTTTTTTACCAGACGGATTTGCCTTTCTCCATTCGTAGACTTTCATCTGTGCCGTTGGGCGACCATCCGCAGCCTTCATTGGTATCCCTATTGCTTTCATATCCTCTTTTCGCCTCCGCGCCAAATAGAGATGCTTTTCCTGCGTTAGCCCGTTTCTTCTGTTCCGCTCTATATGAACGTCCGTCAGCGCCTCTATATCGGAAATCGTAAAGTTGTAATATTCCCGGTCATACGCCTCCAGCGCACTCTTAATATCATCCTCAGTCAACGCATTCTCATGTTGCACCATCTGGAGATCCTCAAATGCAATCTGCATATCCTTCCGAAGCTGCGCCTTCGGAACATCGCATTTATAGGCGTAAATTGCCATACACATCAAAAAGAAATACCGGTGTCCGCCCCGGATTGATAATATCTGCCGCAGCCACCAATGGTAAAGTGCATACGGATCGTCGCCATGTACCTTTCCTGCAATGTCCCATTTTTTCGGGTACTTTTCGCCCTTGACAATAACTCGCTCATACCACTCCGGATACGCTTCCCGCGCTGCCGCTCTCGTTATCTTCGACGGTCTAAACGGCTTATTGACATCCACCCGATTTTCCGGTCTGGCATAAGCGTTCAAATATTCCAACGTCACCGGTTCGCCGGTCCGAAACGCCACAATCTGATTGCCATGCTTTTCGTTGATGCTGCCAACCATGCGGAAGCTCTGGTTGATGGACTGATACTGAATCTCTTTGTTTTGCGACGTCGCCTTGTATTCCCACATCCGAAACGTAAGATCATACTTTAGGCTTTTCAACTGGATTTTAATATTCGGGTATAGATCGATCGGCTCCCGGAAAAAATAGCAAACGTGCAGACCGGTCCCTGACAGAACGAGATACGTCGGCATCGGCAAGCGGCGAAGCCGCGTCGGATCGCCGCCAAATCGCAAAAATAAATTTCGCAACTCTTTCAGACCAACACCATCCAAATCGAAGATCAGTGCGTTCATCCGCTGCGCGTGCTCCAGCTTATTGGATTTCCCGCGATAGGACAGTCCGCTGCACAGCGTCAGCGGATTTTGTTCGATAAATTCCATGTAATCATTTTCCCACTGATCGGAGAACATGATTCTTCGGCGCATTCGATTAAAACCATCGGACGTTTGCTCCCGATACAGATAAATTGCGTTGGGATGAGAATAATCCATATGCTGCTCGTCAGATCGCTCGTTATTCGGGAACATCTCTCTGTAAAAATCATAGCCGCTGACCTCCGGAAATTGAGAACTCAAATACTCATATCCTTCAGTGTAATTCTGTGTCATACACAAAGTCCTCCCAGTAAAAGAAAAAGAAGCAAAAAGAAAAGTCCGCTGCGGCGGGGATTCCAAACCATCCGGATTTGCCCACCGCCTTTCCCACAGGCTTACGCCTGCCGGTACGCCCACAGGATTCCCCACACCATAAAGGCGTGGAGAATCCTGATGGACGACCTTGGAAAAGACCGTGGACAAATCCTACCCTGCTATCGGATGGGCTGCGCCCCCCGATCCAGCACCCAGCAAATCGCTACAAACTGCTGACCCCTGCTCGCTTCCTAAAAAGAGAAATTTTTTATTTTTTCGCAACAAAAATCCAGCCCCTGTTCTAGCCTTAGACCCCTATACGGGGGCTTAGATTATCAATAGCTTTTTCCCTATTTTTTGACCGTTATTATAGCCTGTCCAAAACGCGATTTCAAGGGTTGCGGACAGGCTATTTTGCTATCCATTTTTCGTTCCAGCCCGCATATCTGCGGGGACGATTCCAAGCGGTTTTGTGTGCTGAATGATATATTCCCAATAGCCAACTCTATAGTTTGCCCGAAGCTGCCGTGAGAATAGCGTATTGTGCGCTGCTTTGATTTCTTTCCAGTTTTCCGTTTCGATTAAATTCTCATAGCTGCTCCCGCTGCAAATCATCGTAATGCCCACGTCCGCAAGCAAGCCATTTTTTCTGGCCAGAAGATCTTCCTCGATCAGCTGCCTTGCCTGGCTCTCTGTAAAATCGACCGAGTAAGGACTCTGAAGTACCGTCTCCCATACCTTTGCCGTCAGCAGCTTATTCCTGCCGGTTTTGTACCGTATTTCTTTTTCGGAGGACATCACGACAACATACCCGGTATGTACCTTTTTCGGTCGCAGCCCTCTATCCGCATTTGCTCTTTCCCGCGAAATTCTGAGAAGGTTCGCGTTGAGGGCGCGCTGGTCGGCGATTTCAGCCGTTTTCCGCTCCACCTGCTGTAAAAGGTCGTCTATCTGCGCTTGCGCCCTCTGTGCAGCTCTGTCGGCCTCGTGTGCCGCCTCCTGTTTTACTCTGGATATCTCCCGCGCAGCGGCTCTTTCTGCTTCCTCTTTTTCGCGCTTGGCTCTATCGCGCTGATTTAGAAGCATCTCATATTCCTGCCTTGTTTGAATTACATGGGTACACTCACCATCAAGGCTATCCAATGTTTTATAGCCTCCCATTCGTTTCCTTACGTACTCGATGCCTCATTCGCCTCCCATCAAAGGCCGCGGATATAGTTGTCCGCTACAACACTGATTCTATTATGCCCCAGCGCCTTGCTGCAGACCAGCATAGCAGCCTTGTCCAGCTTCTTGCCCGCTTCATCCTTGCGGCAAGTGTAGACGTCACTCTGATATCTTTTTCCGGTTCCTTTATTCACCCGGTCAAACGGAATTTCACTGATCTTTCTTGCATGAGCTTTGTAGATAGCAACTGCGTAATCTGAGCGGTAACTATGAATATCCGCGCATTGGTGAATGAACTGCCAGACCTTTTCATCGGGCAGCGTGTTCTTCATCCGGTCGATGATCTGTGTCTGATTTTTCCCTATAATGGGGCTTACGCGCTCCCTACCGCCTTTTCCGTTTCGCACATGGATGAAATACTCACCCTCAAACATTCTCGTGTCCTGCAGCATCTGAAGCCGCTTCGTGTCACCCGGCGTCCGCTTCTGCTCTGGGATCTGTTCCAGCGCCGTGATCTGCGCTTCGATCTGTTCCCGTGTCACCAGATCCGTTCCCTTCAGATCCGCAAGCTCGCTGCGCCGCAGCCCGGTTCCCCGGCAGAATTTTATCAACTCATCGTTGTTAGCTTCCGAGAAGTGCCGATCCCGCTTGGCGTCTCCCCTGCTCCGTTTAATTTCTGATCGGTTCCGCTTCGACGGCTTGAAGTAGTCTTCATCGTCTGGTTTTATGCCATACAACTTCCCCAAGGCTTTCGCCTCGGCCTGAATCGTCCATGCAGATAGATCCTGGTCAACTCGCACCTGCAGCCACTCGTTGACATACCTTTTTGCTTTCTTCAGCGTCGTACATTCCGGGTATTTTTCCTTGACATACTTCAAGAAGTACTTTATGTGCTTCCAGTAGGTCTTGTATGTGTTGACCGAGAAGATCTTATCATCGGCTGTCCCATTCAAAACTGCCTCGCGCTTGCTTTCGCCAAGCGCTAGCATAGATGTCAATTTCTCATACGCCTGCTGGTGCAGATCCTTCGAGTATGATTTGTTTTTTCGCCCCAAATAGTAGCCCCCTTTTCATTACGATATATAACTTACATAAGTTATATATCGTATATACTTTATTTCCATTATATCAATTATTTACATTATATAAACGTTCAAGCTAAGCCGCTTCACGTCAGTTTCCGAAGAAACCTCGACGATCAGCAAAGTACACTTTTTTAAGTCTTATGTGTGACTGTTTTGAAGATTTCTCTTCTACACTTTTTTCTTGCTTATGTGTGCAGCCTATTTATTAGCGTCTACGGCAGTTGAGGTTCTGTCGAATCCTTTTCCGAGGGATCAGCTCTCCAGTGCTTTCTACAGTACACTGGCAACGTTCAGTAGGTGGATGGTGAACAGATGCGTTCTGCTTACCTGTGCTTTCACAAAGATTACTCGCAGCAGGGTCCATGATGTGCTTTCCAATTCACAAAGGTTACTACGGCAAGCCCACACATCACAAAGGTGCATCATACCTTTTTAGCGGCTCTAAAATGAAAACTGCTAAACCCCCGGCAGCTACCGGGACGCTCTAGGCCTAATTACTATTTATACTCGCCCAGACGAGTTTTCTGTAAAATTCACTGAGCCTTTCCCGCCGCTCAGTATTTGCAGTAAATATCCGCTGCCTCATCAACGGAAGTTCCATCAAAAGCCGTATTGAACGCTTCCACGACCTTTCTAGTGTCTGCCTGATCCAGACCGACGATCTGTGCCACCCGGAGAAAATAGCCCACACAGGCATCGTTACTCCAGATTTCAGTGTTCTCCATCATCGCATCGGTGAAGCTGGCTCCAGCCGAATCTTTCGGCGTCATTTTTGCTGATTCAACCTTTCGCATATAGTCCTTAATTGTCATTTGTTTTCCCTCCCAGCCAGTTCTAATTTACCGTCCTTTTCTGTTCAAGCCCATCTTACCATACTATGCTGATAAAGTCAACATAAACCGAGTATATACAGATATAACGGTTTACCCGTTCACGCCATTGCGCAAACGGGTAAACCGTTATTAGGCATCCAAGATGCCAAGAGTTCCCCAGCGCACAGCGCTGGGCGGGGTAAACCCCGGGCGTCTGCGGACGCCTCCCCTGCTCGATGGCGACAACGAACCGCCCTTCCTGTCGGCTGTCCGTTGTCGTCACCGAGCAATGCGCTCATCGAGCATTCGCCGTGCCAGCGAGAAAACTCCGGTATCGCTGCTGCCTATACAACCGATCGTGCGGGTTTTGTATCGCCGTTTGGTTTCCTTGACAATAATTATTTAGTATGTATAATATAATTATGGACACACTAAGATTTGAGTGGGACCCTAACAAGAATGAGATCAACAAGAAGAAGCACGGCTTATCCTTCGAGGCAGCAAAGGAGGTCTTTTACGACGAGTTTGCCATTCTATTTGACGATCCGGATCACTCCATTGAAGAAGATCGCTTCCTCATTATCGGATCAATCAAATCGCAGAAAATTTGCATTGTGAGCCATTGCTACCGCGACAACGAAAACTGCATCCGTATTATCTCGGCAAGGCAGGCAACCAAAACCGAGCAACGTATTTATCTCGATGGAATTTGAGGTGATAGTATGAGAGATGAATATAACATCAGCGAGCTGAATCCAAGAAAAAATCCCTATGCGAACCGGCTGAAAAAGCAGATTACCATCAATATCGACGGCGGCACCATCGACTACTTCAAGTCTCTGGCCGACGCCAAAGGCATCCCCTATCAGGCCCTGATTAACCTCTATTTGAGAGACTGTGCCGATAACCACCGGCAACTCCAATTATCCTGGCAGTAATGCTTCTGCACGAATTTTTTCGGTCAATAAAACCACGCAGCATTGTACAACAGGATATGCTGATCGCCGCGCACGCTAGATTTGAAGATATGATTCTGGTCACAAACAACGTCCGAGAGTTCGAGCGCGTTCCTGATCTGGTCGTTGAAAATTGGATAGAGTAACTCCTCTACGTTTGCGGGCGTGCGCAACCGCAGAGCCGTATTTTTTCGTCAAAAATGTATATCTATCTATCATGTTGCGTCCCCACGCAATACGCACGAAAAGGCAAAAGAAGCAAAGAAACCGGCGGCCATTCAAAATGGTCGCCAGTTTTTTATGAAATTTGGAAGATCTCGTCTTTAATCTCTGTGAAGCATTCACTCCACTTTCTGCTCCATAAGATACAACGACACGCGAGACTGGATCCGTTCGGCCGTTGTCTTTTCGTCGATGGCTCCATCGAGATACGCCGCCATTTCCTCCAGAATGATTTGCTCGATGGGCTCGGTCGGATAATCCGGTTTCTGTGCATGATCGACTAGTGCATAAAACGTATCAATGTTTTCCTGAGTGATCTTTTCCTGCGCCAGAAGCTGTGCAAACTGCTCCTGTAGCACCGTATCACTGACCGGAAGATAATTCATGCTTTGCTGATAGGACTCCGATAGTAAATAGCTCAAAAATGCCCATGCGCCCGCCTTCTGTTCGCTTTTTGTGTTGATAGAAAGCAGACTGTTAAAATCGAGCTGGCATCCGCTATCATAGTCACTGGGATACGCATAATACACATATTGCTTCAGCTCAGGGTACACATAGCGTCCCGGCTGATAGACGATGCTGTCTGCGGATAAAATGACGTAGTAGTATAAAAGGCCGTCACAGGTGGCAGCAACGTCAAGATTTTTCGGCAGCGCGTCCAAGGCTTCCTGCTGCCGCCGCAGAAGTGCAAGCTGTGCATAGAACGAATCACACTCGAAATTGCACGTTTCCTGCGCCGCGTCCACATAGTCGATCGCGCAGCGCTTCGCCATCTGCGAGGAATAATCTGAGTTACGAGCAAATGGATACAATGTATCATCGCCCTGCTCACATGCCCGCAGAACCGTCTCCGGTCTGCAATCTGGAAGCTGCTCGGGGTCGGCAGCGTATGTCAAAATTGTATAGTCAACCGGCAGGCGGTAGACGCCACCATTTTTCTGCACCTGACGCAAAACGCTTGGTCGGATTCTCTCCAGCGGCTTTGTGCTGTCTGCTTCCATCCACCTGGTCAGGTCTTCAAAGAACACAGCGTCATCCAACTGCGCCCACTGTGTATCATAGAGCAGGTACATATCATAGCCCTTGCCCGCACCAAGCTCCGTCAGTGCCAACTCGGTTTGCTCGTCCGATTCCGCCGCAGTGATATCTATACGGTACTGCGGGTACAGTTTCTGGAAGTTTGCAGCCGCAATCTCGATGTCATACGAACCGGTGCCTGCAAAGAGAGTGATAACCGTTGGGTCTTCAAGCGTTTCTCCTTCTGGCAGTTTTTCGTAGAAGCACGCAGCCTCGACATCGCTGTTCCACGCAAAAAAGCCGGACTCCGTTTCCAAGACAGAGCGGTAATTGTTGACGGACGTGTTCGCGTTGTCTGCCCAGTGCAGAATCGCCGTCAGCTTCCCGGCATCAAAATCCGGGCGAAGCAGATACTCGCCGCTGATTAAGAGCAACGCCCCGTCTTCCGCCTTTCCCATACCCTGAATGTCCAGTCCGTCGCAGGAAAATTCCGTTTCTGTTTCCAGCGTCTGCGCGTTCAGGCGGACAATCTTCTCCGTCTGATAAATTGCATCGCCCTCCACGCGCACGAAGACCGCGCCGTCTACGCAGACGAGCTGCAAGAGCCGCCCACCTATATCGCCGCTTTTTGCAAGCTGTGTGCCGTCAGCGCCGACCCGAACGACCGCGTCACCGAACAGGATAAAATAGTCCGTTCCGTCGCTATCCAGCTCATACGGCGCATCTGCGCCGCACTCTGCCAGCGGGATACTACCGGTCAAATGCTCGGTTTCGTCGTAGAGATAAATCGCATAACCGCCATCGCTGGATGCCTGCACGGATTGTTCATCATCCGTCCCGGCAAAGAACAACGGATTGGCTCCTGCCATCAGAGCAAGCGTATCGTCGGTCTCGCACACGCTGTAGATATATTCTGCGTCCGGCAGCTCCAAGGCTTCGCTGTTTCCGTTCGCGTCCGTAACGCCCAGCTTCGCCGGTGCATTGGAAAAGGAATAGACCTTGCCATTCCAGACGCATTGCCCTTCCGGATACGAAATTCCGATTGGATTTAAGTAGGGCGTTTGGTTGTAGCACTGTCCCTCTGGGAGTCCGGAAACATCAACCTGCGCAGCAACGCTTTCCGCTTTGGGCTGAGTCGATTGCTGCACGTCCGATTCTGCACTGCGTGCGTTGCAGGCGGTCAGGAAAAGTAGGAGCAGAAGGAAGATAGAGAATACTGTTTTTTTCATATGTGTCACCCATATAGTCTGTTTGGGCGCACGGAAAACCGTGCGCCCTGTTGCAGGCGGTCTTGTATATCTAGCGGCGGCTTAATCCAGCGTGGCGTAGCCGGTAGAAACAGCGTCCAGCGTGACGCAGCCGGTAGAAACATAGCCCGTTTTATTTGCATTTGCCCCCGTAGCTACACGCACATAGTACCAGGAAATCCCATCACCGTTAACACCCTGAAGGATTCGGACACGATCTCCCTTCAGAAGCGTGCCAAGAACATTTTTTTCGTCTAATTCAGGTCTTGCTCGGAAATTCGCAGCCTCGACAGACACCGTTCCGTAGTTATAATACTGCGGTTCGGCAGCAGAAACGAAGCTGGCACTCGTGCATGCAATCAGCACACACACCAAAAGCAGGGCGATAATACGAGTTTTCTTTTTCATTTTGCTTCTCCTTTCGTTTCATATTCCCATAAGAATTGTTTTCGACTGTCTATCCTCATAAAGCGGCCGCTTTTATAAAGATCATATTGGTGCTGCGAACAGCCTTTTTAGTCGCTCCTTGCAAAATTACGCAGTAATGGCAAAACCTCTCCCTGCGGGTCTCATTGCGTCTGTCCCTATTAATAATTTACATATCCTGTAACTTCTATATCCACGTCCGAATTGTTTCTTATCGCAAACGTATATGTTCCATTTTGGGGAATTTCAATTTTCTCGTTAAACGCTCCATTCTCACCTTTCAAATAATGGAATCTCCCATTCTTATCTACCAAGCCAAAATCCACATCTGCTGAACTTGGAGAATATGTCGCATTAATCGTAACCGTTTCCCCTGCCGCCATTGGAAATCCCGTCTTTGCAGGCTTTAACTCTCCTGCCTTAACCGTTACATCAAATTTTCCCATTGCACGTTCTGCTGCATTAACCGTTCCAGCAAAGCAGCTAACAAGCAAAAGCACTGTCAGCAACGAACACAACATCTTTTTCATTTTATTTCTTCTCAGTCCTTCCATTCAAAATCAAACCCATTTGCAGCTTGATCTGGCATATCAACATCTTCGTCTCCCATATCTACAAATTGTTTTCCAGGCATCTCCTTATTCTCAGATCTCGTTGCGATCCATATGCACGTTAAAGTTATTACGCCAACCACTAATGCAATCGCAACGAATCGAATCTTTCGCTTCCTTTTATCTTTCGCACTTACAGTGGTATTTTTTGTTTCATTCTCTTCTAATGGCGACACCACTTCAATCGGTTTTTCATCAGCCATGTCACTGTCACTGCACAGCCAATCTAGGGATACACCGTAGATCTTCGCCAGCGCCTTCAGCTTGTCCATGGACGGCGTAGTATCTCCACTTTCCCAGTGGGAAACTGCCTGCCTGGACACATCAAGCTGATGTGCCAGCGACATTTGTGAGATTCCAGCTTTATCCCTTAATACGATCAGTTTTTCTCTAAGGGTCATGTGCTTTATACTCCTGATTCTATATTCAAACCCCATCAGATGTAAACCACTTGTGGTTTACATCCAGGCAACTCAGAGTTGCCTCTTTCATTTTCTGACCTTTTCATACTCCGAAAGTGCCGATTTCTGCTGCTCCCGATACTGCAGCATCAAATCACTAAGCAGCTCACTGACGCTGCGCCTTTCGACATAGGCAATTTTCTGAATATCTTCATACAGGCTCGGCAGCACAGACAAACTCACCCGCTTCCGCAGCTCCCGATCCTCTTTCGGCCGACCGCGGCTAGTACTACGCTGCATTGTTTCCCCTGACGGCTGCTGCTCAATGATGCTGCCAACAACAGACGCTCTGCGCCGGCTTTCACGATCTTTCAAATTACCCATTTTCAATATCCTCCCGGTCGAAATTCCCGTTTATGATCATCTTCGCAATTTCCGTGTATTCTTTCGCAATTTCGCTGCTCGGTGCCTGTTCCACAACTGCCAAGCCATCGTAAATTCCCTTCTTCGCCACCGCCAGCCGCTTCACAACGCCGACGAGATTATACTCTTCCTTCAGCAGCGCAAGAATATCTTTATCGTCCGATACCCGTGCATCGTAGAGTGTCGCAATCACGCCCAGCACCTTCAGATCCGGGTTAATCAACTCCTGGATCTCCCGGATGCTGTCCTGCAGCTGCGTCAGGCCACGGTATGCCAGGTAGTCTGTCTTGACAGGAATCAGAACGCCGTCCGCGCAGGAAAGCGCATTGATTGTGAGAATCGAAAGCTGCGGCGGGCAATCGATCAGAATGTAATCATAGCTGTCTTTGATCGGCTTCAGCGCCCGGTCGAGGATTTTCTCCCGGCTCGCCCGCGAAAGCATTTCCATCTCCATCGGGGCCAGATCGATAATCGACGTCACAATGTGCAGCCGGTCATTGATTTTCTGTACGCACTCGCGGATCGGCGCGCCGTCTTTCTTCAGAACGTCTACAATCGTCTTCGGAACCTCCAGCGGCTCCATGCCGACACTGATCGTCAGGCTGGCCTGACTGTCCAGATCGATCAGCAGCACGTTCTTGCCCGCAGCAGCCAGTGCAGCGCCCAAATTGTGCGTCGTGGTCGTCTTCGCCACGCCGCCTTTTTGATTTGCTATTGCGATTACTTTCATTGCAGCATCTCCTTTTTATTTTATTTATATACGTTATTTATAATATATATTTTATATAATTGTCAATACATAAAAGGGCCGCGCCACCAGATCGTTTCTGATGGCGCGGCTCTTTTATGTACTTCTTTTAGCCCTATACGAACCCTCTATATGTCCGATCTCCAATAAACTTAATCGGCGCTGTATGATGACCTGGAACCTGATCTGCCGCCCATACCGCAGCATCTCTGATATTGTTAGAGTGATTTCCCGCAATTACTTCCGGGAAAAACGCAGACGAAAAATCTGTGGCGTTCCCGCCCTCAACTGTGTCACTCCATCCTAAAAACGCGCGACTTTGCGAATAGCTATAAATGTTGAATTGATTTGACCATCCAGTCCCTGCCGCGGAGTAACATGCATCCAAAAAAACGAATCTCCAATTTCCATGAATATCATCGCGTCCCATTGTCCATCCGAGTCCACTGAGCACAGTTTGATCCTCGTCACCATGGCATGCAAGATATAAACCGTAAGCATTATCATCATCTATAAAGGCATCTAGGCTTTGTCTTAAATAATACTGTGCGCTAATGCACGGTTCATAGGTTGTATATCCTAGCTCATTAAAGCATGTCGTTGCATCTGCTGTCTGTTTTTGTGGATTTGGAAAAGCTCCCTCTCCATCTGCTGAAAATGCCCGTGCCACCATTCTCTTTTCTGAATAGGCGATATCTTCCCCCGTTACCGCATCAATATAAACGGAATAATTTCCAATCGTAAAGTGATACGCCATCCGCACTTCGCCATAATGCCTTGTCGTGGAATTTTCATCGCGTAAATAATTCCTTTTTGTAAATGTCAGTTCGCACTCAGCATTTGACAAGTTCAACCCTTCAACCGTGTCCAGCTGTGTAAGTCGCTCAAATGCCTCGGATTGTGTTATGCCCGGTGTGATCGTATTTGGAACCTCATCAAATCTCCTATATGTTGTAAGTTCCCGCGTTCGTCTATTCACAACGGCATTTACACTTTCATACGGATTTTGAATTGATCCATAACTCTTCACCCAGGTAAGACGCCAATAGTCATCGTCAAATTCTTCAGATCCGACAAGGTCATAATTCTCGTCCATATCAGAAATTTCAACAATATTATTTACCGTCTCCGAAATGTCGTCTTCTCCATAAACGACAATTGCATCATTCGTACATGCTGTAAAATGGGAAATTGCTTTTACATTTGCACCATCTATGTCGACCTTCAAATTGTCGTCAAACACTAATTGCCTGACCCTCTGGCCATCAACGTCTATCACCTGCTGTCACTATATTCTTCTCTTTCGATCCCGGTCATACTGAGAACCTGCGCAATATTTTCACTCATCTTGGCTTCTACAGTATTTCCACTTGCAGAAACGCCCATCCCACTTGGAATTAAAACCATCAACCCAATTGCGAGAAATAGCGCAATTGCTCTTCTGTACTTTTTCACACGCATTCTCCCTTCATGTTTTATCGATTCTCTTTTAGAAGCCCATCTACAACATCTAGCAAATACTCATGTGCATCTTCCTGAATATCGAACCCTTTGGATATGCCCGGATCTCCGCTAAGCATCAAATATCCATCTTGTTCATACACCCCCGTTCCAATATAACAATACGGCTCATTTTTATAGACTCCAATCGCATACCCGTCCCCGAAGTCTATATAATACTTCGCCGTTCCTCTCCACCCTTGGCTTGACTCTGTCAAAGCTTCTTTTCCAAACATTTTTCTGAGTTTTGTAACGGTCTCATCCTCATCAATTTCAAACGTCTTATTCCCATTCAATCCGTCATAAATATATAAAACTGCCTTGTTTTCTGAGATTTCTTTCTCCTTGTCCTCACTAACATATTCTTGTTTTATTTTCCCTCCCGCTTCCATTTCAGGTTCCCGATCTACCCCCATCCCATCTTTGTAGAAATACTCCTCCACGCTTAATTTTTCTCTCGTTTCTCTACATCCACACATAATCAGAATTAGCCCAATGCACATCAATGCAACAACACTTTTAATTCGCATTTCTCTATTCGATCCTCTCTATCATTCATTAGCACTTTGCGTCACAACAATCTTTACAGTCATCTCCCTTTTCCACTTGATTTTAACTATAATTCTGCTCAAGTGTAAACCACATGAACTTTACACGCAGGCAACGCACAGTTGCTTTTTCTATATTTCCATGTAGTGCTTTTAATTTCTTCCCTTTTTTGATATAATTCTCACGCTGCGACTCCTTCCAGCGGAAGGAGGTGAACGCCTTGTCGTACTTAATCGCCTTTGCTATCTCCGTACTGGCAGGCGTAGTTTCATACTACATCTGCAAGTGGCTGGATGGAGATAGTTGACTCCGCAGCACCCGGCCCAACGGTCTGGTCCACCGATAACGGACAAGAAGCCCTCCAGAAGCTGCAACTTCTGGAGGGCTTCGCTACGCCTTGTGTAGTTTTCTTAACCGCCTTTGCTCGGTCAACTGTAGTTTAGCAGATTCCGCTGATTTTGTCAACGGATGATCCTGTCGATTGGCGGCGTTCCCGCATTACATTACATATTTTATATATTATATATACAGTATATAAATTACATAACATTTGCCGTTGTTTCTTCAAAACAGATCGCTATGCGTTCCTGTTCTGGTTAAGCAAAGAACAAGCTCATCGTTCTTGATCTCATAAATCAAGAGCCAGTCTGGGGTTATATGGCACTCCCGGCATCCAATATAGTCACCGGACAGGTTATGATCCCGATAGCTTTCTGGCAGCGGCTTCTGTTCAGCCAAAATAGTGATTACTTCCTCCAGCAGCCGCACATCATAGCCTCTCCGAACAATCCGCTTGTAGTCTTTCTTGAAGGCCGTCTGATACCTAATCGTCAGCATTCAGATCCTCCATCAGGTCTTTTACGGAGGAAAAAGACCTGCTCATTCCAATCCCATTCTCTGCATCCTCGATTGCTTTCCTTGTTACAGCGTTCGGTATTTCTCCGCCGATTTCAAAAGGAATGCGATACTCACGGACCGCCTTCTTCGCAAAAATATTAAATGCGGCTGTCATTGTCATTCCCATATCTGCGCAAAATGCCTCAAACTGCATTTTTAAGTCGCTGTCCATCCGGATATTGATATTTGTGCTTGCCATTATCGCAGCTCCTTTCTGCTCTTAGCGTTCTCATTGTATTATATTTTATTTACATTGTCAACATTTCCGTTCCATTGCCTCCACCTCGGCCATAGACTTCACGACACCATGCCCGGCACGAACCTGCGTAAGGCCGCGATCCAGCTTCCGCAGATACACGGAGTTTCTTTCAGCCTTCTCCATTTCACCGTACCGTTCCTCGCTGATGATTACCACGTTCTTATCTTTCTTCCGCGTGTCAATTACAGTTTCGTCAATCATATTGTCTCACTCCTTGCATTGTTTCTTGTCCTTTTCATTGTGCCACTTATTATGAAGACGCCGCACAGCCTCATTTCCATTTTTTGGGCAAATATGCCCCGCAAAAGCAATCAATAATTGATATAAAGTATATAAATTAAATAATATATATACTTTATATCACATAAATCCGCTATTTCTCTT
>DXYE01000067.1:13745-15172 GCA_019415985.1 Clostridiales bacterium | reverse complement strand
TTTCTCAATGGAAGCCCTATATTATAATTTATTTGTTTAGAAGACACTCTTCAGCAATTCCCTAAAAATCATTAAAAATTAGAATAAAGGGCAACAGAAAACCCCGGCAGGAATATTATGCCGGGGCTCCATCTACGATTCCATTGCTAATATAGCTAAAAAACGAATGGATTCAATATACAGCTTAAAATGTAAAATCATTTTCCTCATTTCACAAAATACAAAAATATAATAGTAATAGAATGTAACAGAAGGTACGGATTCGTTACCTCTTAATTTTTTCCAGCACCTCTGTAATTTCACAAATATACATTTTATGAAAATCTTTATTTTCATAGTTTGAAAGCAAAGATCTATCCACAAAGCACGCTTCCTTTATATCATCTGCATATAATTTTGTGCATTTCAGAACCGTTTCCGCTTCTGCAAACCAAACATATGGCTGCTCGATTACCGGCGTAAGTCCCGCCAGCGTGATTTTATCGCAGTCACGGCCGCTTCGTGATCCACAAATCTTCAGTGCATCCCGTTTTTCTCCGTGAAAGAAAGACAAGGTTAAATGATTCCCCGCCTCAGTAAAGGTATATGTATACCGCTGCGGCCTTATAAAACAGAACGCAACGGGTTTTCCCCAAAGGATACCTGTACCACCCCAGCTTGCTGTCATGGTATTATACTTCTCTGTCTTAGGGTCCCCGGCAGTAATCAGCATCCAATCTTCGCCAATCATTTGAAAAAGATTTTCCTCGATATCCTTCACGGTTTTGGTTACAAATGCGTGTTCCATATGATCCCCCTTTTATTAAAAATAATATATGTTCTTTTTACTTTTTAAAGAAACCGTTTACAATGGGTTTGGTCAAGCGGCCATGCAAGAACTACGAACAGTATTATGCTGGCAGCTCCCTGTAACAAATTATATGGAAAATTGACCAGCGGTGATACAACGTTGCGGTATAAAATAATTTCGTACACATAATATCCAGCGCCTCCGACCAGTCCCGCGGCGCACGCGGTCAATATATTTCTTTTTGTCAGATATTTATCGCCGCTGCACCGAAACAGGACCGCCATTATCGCCTTAATCACAAAAGTAGCCGGAGCGTAGATCAAATAGCCCGTCACTGAATCAGCCAGTGCTGCCCCAAATGCCGCTGAAATCACCGCATATGGCGCGGGCAAAGTACATGCTGCAAAATAGATAAACACATCTCCGAAATGCACATATCCCCCTACAAGAGGCAATCTCGGCATATATGCCGTCACAACAAATATTAGAGCGCAAAACATGGATGCAGCTATCAAATTTTTTAATTTGGATGTGCCTTGGGTCATTGCATTCCCTCCCGCCCTAGCGCTTTCAAATTTTAACCTTCACACCGATTTTGACAAATCAAAAGCAGTCTTCATTTATTTACAAAAAATAT
>DXYE01000067.1:0-13735 GCA_019415985.1 Clostridiales bacterium | reverse complement strand
GCGTTCTACGATAAGTTCGTTGATCCGCTTGCCGATTTTTCCTGCGCCAAAGGCAATATATCAACATGCTTAAGAAATGCGGATGGGGCACTGTGTAGCCGATATAAATGCTTTTCAAAAATGACGCCCTCCCGCTGTGGCGGCGCATAACGCCATGTATCCTTTACAACGAGGTGAACAAAGCCTACCGCTGCGGCAGCCGCTTCCTTCAGCGTCTTTCCGCGCACCAAATAACCTAGAAGCACAGAGGCAAACAAATCTCCGGTACCTGGATACGACGCATCCACCTTAGGCGCCATATAAAATTCCGCTGCCGCCTCTTCGGTTCTCTGCAGACACGCTGCGCCTATCAGTTGCCTACCATCTTTTGTCTCTGTTTCAACGCCTGTGATCACAACGCCCTCAGGACCGTACGCGGCCAGGTCATAAAGCAGCTCACCGACACATTCACACGCTTCTTTCGGACTCATCCTACCAATGTCCTCATATTGCCTGTCTAAAAGGAAAAACGCCTCTGTGATATTCGGGCATATCACATCCGCCTGCCTGACCAGCGCTTTCATAGCTGCCCGCATCTCCTCCGTATATGTGGCATACAAGTTACCGTCATCCCCCATAACAGGATCAACAAATACAGGCGCTCCTTCTCCTCGAAATTGATGAATAAAATCCTCTACAACGCAAATCTGTTCGAGATTTCCCAAAAATCCACTGTATATCGCCTCAAATTGCAGCGGAAGCGACGCCCAATGTACCGCGATTTTCCGCATCTCCTCCGTTAAATCGAGAAAAGTATATCCGGAGAATCCCCCCGTATGTGTCGATAGCAACGCTGTCGGCAATGGAATTGCCTGCGTTCCCATCGCCGAAAGTGTTGGCATGATAACGCATAGAGAACAGCGCCCGAATCCCGCCAGATCATGTATGGCTGCTACGCGAGGAACCGATACAGCAGTCCCCTTTCTCTGTTTCATATGTACATTCCTTTCGCCGTCTTACTGTTCTGCATCTTTTAGCCGGCTCCTGCTCGCATATCTTAGAGCCAACGTTTTCGGTATTTTTATAAATCGATGATAGCGTTTTTTCTTACCGATAATATTTATAATAAGCAATTATAGTGCGTTCCGTCCCTCCACTGCTTTGGTCCGGTCCGGAAATAATCAGCCCGTCGAGACTGAGCAGTTCTGATATTTTTAACTCCGGTATATATCCGCGAAACAGAATAGCGCCATCGGCTAGAACGATGAAATACTCATCCCGAACGTTGAGGCTCCCCTCTCTCCCGATGATATTGTCCACATTGTCTACCCGTTCTGTCACATATCGGATGTGCTTCCCGTCTGCCCGCGCCGCCATTTCAAATTGAAATCCCTTGGAATTTTCATTAGGTCTGCGTATGCGTCTTAACAAATTGCGCAGCATTTCCTTCACTCCTTTATGACTGGCCGTTTCCCTCTTGATTCTTTAATCCCTGTAAGCTATAAAAATGGATGGATAAAAGCACAGTCGGCCATTTCTTTGTACGCTGAGCGTTTCCAACATTCCCATTGCTTCGGAGCTTTCACGTGTGAAATACAATCCTCTTACCAATATGCCCCAGTTCACTCAACTACACTTTGTTGAACCCCACAGGAGTCAGCAAGGAATGATCTCTTACAGAGGTATGCTTCATATGGTATTTCCGTCATGCCGACGAAGCTTTGACAAAAGCTGCAATATATCCTCCGGCTTATCGACGATAAAATCCGCCCCCGCAGCCGTTAGTACATTCCGTCCACGGAATCCCCAGCTCACGCCAATACAGGGTATTCCGGCCTGTTTTGCCGTTTGCACATCCGTTTCGGAGTCTCCAATATATATACTCTCCGCAGTACAGCCGTTCAGCCGCCGAATGGCTTCCAATACACCGTCAGGGGATGGCTTCTTAGGTCGCTCCGGCATATCTCCAAGCACAGTTCCAAAAGTATTGCCGAAAAAATGTGTGCATAATTTGATAGCCGCCTCTTCATATTTATTGGACACTACGCCGAGCCCGTATCCCGCCTGCAATAAAACCGACAGCATCTGCGGAATTCCTATATAGGGCTGTGTCCGTCTGCATTGATTTACTTGATAAAATGTACGGAATTTTTCAATGCTTTCCGCTAAAACATCCTTCGGCGTCAGTGCAGGCATCGCACGCTCCATGAGCTTCGCGATGCCATTGCCAATAAAGGATCTGACATTCTCCGTATCGTGCAGCGGCAGACCATAGCTTCGCATCACATCGTTTACGCTGTCAGTCAAATCCCCCAGAGTATCCAGAAGGGTTCCGTCAAGGTCGAACAGTACTGTATGTATTATAATGATGACCACTCCTCTCGGAATTGTTGAGGATAATTTTGCAAAGCAAAATCGCCGCCCGTTAAGCGGCGAAAGCCACAAAACTATGTTCAAAAGGATAAAACCTTCACTCTTTTATCCAATTTTTGGTGTATTATCATACCATTCCTGCAGCTGCTTTCAGTGTATTCAATTCTCTTTCAGTCAAATGCCGCCATTCTCCAGGAGCAAGTGCAGGATCCAGCGGAATGGATGCAAAGGAAATGCGCTTCAGCGATCGAATTTGATTGTGAACTGCCTCAAACATCCGCTTGATTTGATGATACTTCCCTTCTGTAAGTGCGATCGTTCCCTCTCTCTCATGGACCAGCGTGATACAGCAGGGTTTCGTCACATAACCGTCCTCCAGCGTCACGCCCAACTCCAAAAGTCGGCATTCCTCCTCTCGCAGCGGAAATTTGCAGGTAAACCTATATGTTTTCTCTACATGGTGCTGCGGTGAAAGAAGTCGATGCGATCTGATGCCATCGTTTGTCAGGAGTAGGAACCCCGTCGTATTTTTATCCAGCCGTCCGCAGGGAAACAGAGAGCGGCGGCGCAACTCGTCGGGAAGGAGGTCGATTACCGTTTTTTCGCCAGGGGCATCCGTGGCACTCACAATGCCGTCCGGCTTGTTCATCATTAAATAAACATATTTTTGATAAACCACTTCGCGTGCTTCGAAAACGATTCTTTGATGATCCGGGTCGATTTGTGCCTGCGGCTTTTTTACACAGACACCATCTACAAAGACCAAGCCCTTTCGAATCGCCTCAGCTCCGCTTCTTCTCGACGCCGCTCCTGCCTCTGACAAAAATTTATCCAACCGCATTTTTTACCCCATATAAAAAATCAAATAAAGAAGGGCGAATATGCCCGCTGCGACAAAGCCGCAAGTCATTCCTACCAGAAACTGCTTTGTAAACGTATTCATACAGTTCACTCCCCAAAATATATTCCCTATTAGTATCACTGCTTCAGCCGCATTTTATACAGGGAATACACTCCGGGGAACCGAGCACCTCAAATTGTCAGCGCATCGGCCCCCTCTCTGTCCGGGGCAGCTCACTCATCCGTCAATACAAGTCCGCAGAATTGAAAATACTGCTTGATTTCCAATAGCTCCTCCGTCTTCATCGGTTCTTTTCCCCCAAAAGCATAGGGTATACCAAGGGCCTGATACTTGGAGGTGCCCATTCTGTGAAAGGCAAGGGGACATACCGGTAGATTCAAGGGTTTCAAAAGCTGTACCAACGCTGTAAGCTGTTCCTTTGAGGTGTTGACGCCCGGAATCATGGGAAGACGCAGAACCACCCGAACACCGGTGTCCCGAAGCAGTTCTATTTGACGCAGAACTGTTTCCAACTCGCCGCCGATTACCTGGCGGTAATACTCCACACTTGCCGATTTTATATCTGCATATACGCAGTCAGTCACACCGGCGATTTCCAAGAGTTTATCGGGCAGAAGCGGAACAGTCAAAGCAGAATCCAAAAGGGTATGAAGGTTCTGCTGCTTAATTTCCCTTAAAAGTGCAAGGCAGGCATCCGCCTGCATAAGCGGTTCTCCGCCGGACAATGTCACGCCGCCGCCGGAACTGCGATAAAACGCCGTATCCTCCAAAATTTCATCAATAAGCGCGTCAACCGTTACACGGCGCCCTGCCATACGAAGTGCTGTATGAGGACAGTGCTCTACGCATAAACCGCACATTCTGCACTGATCTCTTTGAAATATATGCCGTCCCTCTTTCATTCGCTGGGCACCGGATGTGCAGACAGAAGAGCAGACGCCGCAATCGGTACAGCGGGAAGCCTCATACATCAACTGTGTTCTGCTGTCTATGCTTTCAGGGTTGTGACACCAGGGACAGTGAAGGTTGCACCCCTTAAAGAATACCGTCGTTCGTATCCCTGGGCCATCCCCCACCGAAAAATGCTGTATGTCAAAAATAAGGGGTTCCGAAGCTTCCCTTTTAGTTCCATCTTGTATATTCATTCATAACCCATCCAAAATTCCCGCTTGTAATCACATTTCTGCAATAAGCACAATGTCCTGTCGCATTAACTTCTACAGGCGCTCCGCAACACGGGCATTCATGTGAGGTCAAGTCAACGCTTGTATCCGTCAGTACACCGGCTGTCCGTATAAATTCCAGTCGATAAGTACGGTTTCGCCTCTCCGTCTTGCTGCCCTCCAAAAGCGCGCCTGTTTGGTCATCTGTCACATAATCCAGCAGTGTGGCGTTCAGCCGCACGACAAGTATTTCACGCTGTCCGTCAGTCTTGGTATTAACCAGTTCTGTTTTTAAAATGCACTGGCCATCCAGATGATTCGTTTTTTTATTGTCAATAAGCTCCTTCAGCTGCTGCTCGTGAATGGCAAACAAACGGTCGCTTTCCAAGGGTCTCACTCTTGACCAGTCCTTTGCTTCCCAGGCTTCCTGAAGACGAAGAAAACAATCCTGTGCATATGCTTTAAACGCTTCAGCAGAAAATCCGGAGTCGTGGGCATGTATCGCGTCCACGACCGCCTGCTCAGAAAGTACCGGTTCTCCACCGAAATTCCCGGTCGGTGGCGTTCCTGTCCGTACACCGCCCTTTTGATGCCTGTATGTATTGGCTATAATTAGCCCCACAACCACAAGAACCACAATGACAACGATTCCCTCACCGCCTATGATGATGGTACCGCTGTCGCTCCAGCCGCTTCCGGCGTCATCCCAGTCATTTCCATTGTCAAAACCACCGCCCCAGTTACCGCCTCCACCGCCATCTCCGTCGGCAAACGCATTTCCCACATCAGCCGCTGCTGTATTAAGCAGACAGCAGACAATGAGCAGACAAAAAATCAATATGAGCTTTTGAAATGTTTTCATATCGGCTCCTTTCAGGCAGTACAGACATAGATGACCAATACAGCTCCGATTTCAGCATTTAAAAATTTAAAATAGGCTCTAACGTCGCGACACCGTAAGAGGCAACGTTTCTGCTCCGCAAGTTAGGCTTCAAAAATTTAAGATACAGTCGATTTCATTTGGCAATTTTACATTCGGACAGTCATAAAATGCATCTCTGATACGTCTATATTCAAGTTCAGCAAAGCCATTCTTTTTCGTCTGTTCACCATGATAAATTCTTTTTTATCATAACATAATTTTTTTTTCGTGTCAATAGAAAGCCCTTTTCCTCCCTACTTAAGATAAGTAGTGACGATTGAAAATCCGTCAGTTTCACCAAATAGCAGTCTCTAACCTGAAAATAGCTGGCTTAGATGGTTTATCATGCCTTGCAAATAAACATTTTCGTATTTCATAATAATAAAAGTGAAACTTGAGAGAAAATTTTGCGTCTATATCAATAGATGTACATCGCGGCGAAGGAGGATACATATGTGAAAAAGTTGATAGCATTCATGTTGGCGTTGGTCTGTGTGTTGTGCTTGGTAGGTTGTAACGCTGGAACCACTGTGGAGGAAGCCTTCGATATTGCCGTGTCCTATGCAAACTGGGCGGAAGAAAGTGAGATTTATTTCGGTGCGCTGAACAAAGATAAAATGGCGATCAGCAGCGTCCAGCATCTTCCGATATACAAGTTCAACACCTTGGAAGAACTAGAACAATTCCAACTTGCCTTTGGTAAAGCACTAACTATGGACAGCGGCTATGACGAAGTTCCATCTTTCAATGATACTGTTGCAAAATATGACGATACATACTTTGAGGAAAACTCCTTATTATTGGTCTATGTTGGTGCTAACAGCGGCAAATATAGGTTTGGTGTAAACAGCGTGTTCTGCGATGGAGATTCACTCTGCATCCATGTAGAACAGACCAACAGTCCTGAAGCTGTTACAGACGATATGGCCGGCTGGTTTGTCACAGTTGCGGTTTCTGACAGCATGGTTGAAAACTTTACCGAGTTTGACGCCGACCTAAACAACTTCGACTAAGCGCAAGCCGAAAATCAAAGGCTCCATCCCTATTGGGTGGAGCCTTTCTTTGTCTATGTTCACCAATGGTTTTCATTTTTCCTTGAAATCACTACTTTCCTTGAAAAGGGAGCCCTTTTCCACCCCCACTTCCGCCGTTTTACCTTATGGGTCAGGAATCAGAAATATACAGTATTGAAGCATTCTGCTTACCGGAACGAAACAAACGCTTGCAGGCCAGAAATTTAGCACGCAAGCGTTTATTGTGAGGTCAATGCAATAAAAATACATTGGCCCAGCTTTCATCTCATTTATCAGACGAACAAGTCACGCCCATCCCTTTCATAAAACAATTTATAAATCGAGGCAACGCCTATCCTTTCTGATACCTCGGATACAATAAGAGCACCACGCTTCCCTTATAGCTCTGTTTTTTCATGCTGTCGAAATTTTGCTTTCTGGCAATGCCGTATGCTCATGCTCTAATTATCTAAACATTGCATTCAATAAAAATACCCCGCCAAGCCGTGTAGATCAAGGATTAAGAAACCCTTGCGCAGCAAGGTTAGTGTCCTCTCCCTGATTTTGTGCTACCAACGTTCCTCCGACTGCGCAGAAGCGCTCGAATGAGAGGTCTGCATACCCGTCAAGGGAAGTCCGGACTCTATTGTTCTTATTGTGGGTTTAATACCTTGAAATATCACGCACCAAGCAGGCGTATTTTATAATGCTATTTATTTTGCGTTCACAGGTCGTTCTCTCCCGAGCTTCCTGTCCTTCCGCGCGATGAAAACGCCGCATGTCCGTTACGTCTCACAACCGGCTTTTTCACCGCTGGAGTTATTCTTCCTCACTTTCTCCGTCGTCATACTCCAGTGTCATCAATTCGTCCTCGAAAATATCGGCAATTTTGTCAAATTCATCATCGTCGTCAATGGTTACCAACACTTCTTCGCCGTCTTCCAACGCCAACTTCAGAATAACATATTCACCGTCTGGATTTTCATCGACCGGCTCCAATGCCAAATAAACCGTTCCATCGACCTCCGTGCTGCCGATCAATTCAAATTGACTTTCGTTACCTTCCTCGTCGGTCAGAGTGAAAATTTCCGTCTCAAAGTTTTCTTCAGCCATGGTCAGGTAGCCTCCGTATTGTATAAAATAAATTCAGCAATCTTTCGTTGCAAATCTACAAATTTTTTACGTTAACTGGGAATGCATCTTATAAAATAAATATTCCTTATTTATATAATATACTGTTTTGCAAACAATGTCAATATAAATTTTAAAATCCGTGATTTTCAGGCCTCTTTTTTAATGGCGTCCACGGGACAAATATTCGCGCACATTCCGCAGGAAACGCACTTTTCGGTATCTACACGAAATTTTATGTCTTTGTCGAGAAAGATCGCATGCAGCCTGCATTCCATCTCGCAGGTACCGCATACAATACATTTCTTTTTATCGATTTGATATGCCATGGTTTTCAACTCCGGTCATTTTGTAATTTTTCAAAACCTCTATTTATCGGTCTTTTGCGCCCGCTTTTTATGCTTGAGCACACGCAGTTTCAGATAAAGCTTCGGAAGATGGTTTACCAAAAAATCCTTGAGCGCATTGCGAACGCCTATATATCCGTCATGCAAACTCACAAGAAACCTGTAAGGGACATGCTTACCTGTAACCCTTATGTCAAGCCACCGCTCATATGGTTTTCCAAGCCACGCCGGCAACCGGTATGCAAGACGGTATCTTTTCACGAAATGCATAAAATAAGCCGCTATAAATAGAACCTGCTCCTCAGGAAACTGCGGTTGTATGAGCGGGACCCTGCGTTTCGAGAAATCCCCCTCAGGTATAAAACCCGCTTCTTTTGAAATGTCGTAAAGCGCCGTGCCCGCGTACGGATAAAAAATGTTTGCTATCGTTCTGTCGCTCTTTATTCTTGCATTCAGCTTAATGGTCTTGAGCGCACGGTGAATGTCCTCATGCGGCAGTCCAATGATATTATAGGTCAGCTGAGCGATTCCGTACTTATGAAACCAGTTCGAACAGTTGATGATCATTTCATCCGTTTGATAGCGTCTGAGATACTTGAAACGCATCTCCTGGTCTCCGCTTTCGAGCCCCATGTCGATGGTATAAAAGCCTGCCTCCGCCATCTTTCTGACGGTATCTTCCGTTAAGATATCGAACCGGATATTTCCGGTACACGGCAATCCGATCTCCTTTTTGTACATCTCGATAAATTCGTCAAACCAGTCCGGAAACATATTGAAAATTGCGTCTCTGAAATTGATATACTTGATGTAAGGATGCTTTTCAAGTAAGGTTTTAAGATATAAAATGGCGTTCCCAGGTGATCTGAACCGAGCATATATCTTCTTGTTTGGGTAAACCTTCCTGAAATTACCGTTGCCGCAGTAGGTACAGTTATAGAAACAGCCGCGGCTAACAACGACAATGGCTGTAGATACCTTTGATGATTCCAAATTGTCATAGTCGAACAGATCAAAGTCCGGAATCGGCAGCCTGTCCAGGTCAGAAAATAGCTCTCTTATAGGATTGCGCTTGAACGATCCATCCGGCATTTTGAAATAGAGACTTTTGACATCGGTATAATCCTCACCTGCTGACATTTTGTCACAAAGCTCAAGCTCAGCATATTCGCCGTCCCCCACACAGACACAGTCGACGCCTTCAGCTGCAAGTACCTCATCCGGCACAAGCGTAGGGTGGTATCCGCCGCAGATAATAAACACATCCGGCAAAGCCTCTCTGGTCCACTTGATGTACATTTGAGCATCCGGGAAGGCGGTTGTTCTTACAGAAAAACCGATGATATCAAACTCGCCCGCATCAAGCAGCCGCTTTTTATAATTCTCCTCCGTATGGAGATTGAGCAGATGAAGCAGCTTGACGGAATGGCCGCCCTCTTTGAGCACAGCAGAAATTGAGGCAAGTCCCTCCATATAGTTGCCGCCGCTGACTTTCTGCGTACAATCTCGGTCGGTATAATCGGGATAAACGAGAAGCATTCTGGCTTTTCTTCCCTGTAAATTCTTCATTTCATGATCATCCCTTTCCTACCAGGTATATTTCGACCGTTTTCCGCAGAATTCCTCTAAAACAGGGCGCTGTCCCCGTCATACGGATTCAAAATTCCCGTTTGAAGCACTTATGATATGCCGCCTGCTTCGGCTGTATGCCCCTGCCTATTAAGACAATGAATTTTAAATTTCTGCTATCCCTGCCGAAACACCACGGTTTCCTATCGCTTGGACTGCTACTATGATACCAAATTTCAGGAGCAAAGTCAAGGAGAGTTGAATTATATGCCCCCAAATATCGAAGATTTTCGTTACCGGATGCTGAAATTTTTGACGGTTTTCTATCTCGTTCCGCTCTCTTGAAAGTCCACGCACCACAGACCGTGCAGCTTTGACAGCAGCTTAGAAATGCTTTTCCCCTCCGGTCCAATCAGACAGCAGCGGTTCTTCCGTTCGGTATATGAATTTTCTTTCCATCATAACTATACGCCGAAGACGACTGCTGTAAATGGAAAAACCCGTGAGAAAGGATTCGTGCATTCGTGCGCTTCATTTGATTTGTCAATCCTTTCAGTGGTAACGAGCTTTATGGATTCTTCTGAGCTCTATTATGCTTTCCCATACATGTCTCACCCAGGCAGTAGTGTGCATTGAATTTTACATTTTTACTGTTTAGAACGATATTATTTTCATGGAATCGGCATATATTGTAACAACCAAATATTATACATAAGATTGCGAGGACAATTCATGATTCTTGATCAATTTATGTATCTGCTCTGCCATTTTCTCTGTGTGTGTCTGAAGGTTTCCGGCTCTCAGTCCTTTCCGCCTCCGCTTCCGGCATCAGAAGAAAGAAAACTGTTTGCTTCCGCACGCTCAGGCGACAGCGAGGCGCGCGAAAAGCTAATCTGTCACAATTTGAGGCTTGTTGCGCATATCGTTAAAAAATACTACACATCTGCAAAAAACCAGGAAGATCTTATTTCTATCGGCACCATTGGGCTGATCAAAGCCATTGATACTTTCGATGCAGAAAACGGCACGCGCTTCGCGACTTATGCCAGCAAGTGCCTGCAAAACGAAATCCTCATGTATTTCCGGTCACAGAAAAAGCTGGCGAGCGAGGTGTCCATAAGCGAGAGCATCGATACGGATAAGGACGGCAATCCCCTGACCTATAACGATATCATCTGCTGTGACGACACCATAGCCGAGGACCTGGATTTGAAAATTCGAAGCGCCAAGGCCCTGCATATCATCAACCACACATTGAGCGACCGGGAAAAGGAAATTATTGTCCTGCGTTACGGTCTTTCGGCAAAACCGGCCATTACACAGCGGGAGGTCGCGGAAAAACTCAACATCTCGCGCTCTTATGTTTCCAGAATTGAAAAAAGCGCGCTTGAAAAAATAAAAAACGCTATGCTGCGTCCTGGCGGCAATACTTTTTAACCTATAGCCGCCAAAGCCATCCGCAAGATATTACCTAAAATTTCCAGTAATGGTTCTGAACGACGGCCGCGTTACATATAATTTATTGATACTCTATGTAAACAAAAAACATGGGAGGCATGCTATGAACATGATGGATCTTACCGGTATTGTCAGAGATGAGGACACCGGACTTACAAAAAACGCAGTAATGGAAAAGCTGTATGATGGGGAAAGCTCAAATGAGCTTTCTGACGACTATTCCCTTCCGGACTATTTACCCGACATTCGAAAAATCGTCCGCGTCGGTGCCAAACCTCAGCTTAACGGAAAATACATGAATGGGGAAAAAGTGGAATTCGAAGGCAGAGTTTTCTATGAAATCCTCTACATATCCTCTGAAAACACGCTGAAAGTCATTGCTTTTGACACATCCTTTGAGCAGAATGTTCCAATTGTCGGTCTGGACGAAAATTGTATCATCACTATAACGCCGCTGCTGGATACCGTGAACTGCCGTCTCAGCGGGCCACGCAAGCTTACCATGAAGTCCCGCATCCGTTCACGTCTAACCGCTGTGACTACTAAAAATCCTATGCCAAATATTACGGATGCAGCCGGCGGTAGTATCCGCCCGGAAGATCGCGATACCGTCGAAATGCATTCCGAGAAAATTCAGAGCTGTTATGTGAATTGCCTCGATGACAGTGAAATTCAATTCAGCGAAGATATTGAAATCGATGCCGCACTGCCTCCTATCGGAGAAATTCTCTCCACCGAGCTGGATGCCATAGTAATGGAAACAAAATGCCAGGCAGGAAAAATTTTATACAAAGGAGAAATTACGGCCGCTTTTCTGTGTCAGTGTCCAGGAGAAATTGCCGAAAACGGCGAACCCGATGAGCGTTATATCAGTATAAACAAAAAAATTCCTTTTTCACGCACGCTGGAGGCCGATACGGTCGGAGAACAATGCGAATGCTTTGCCGAGCCAACACTCGAAAACATCAGCGCAAAGCCTGCGTCGAATGCCTTCGGAGAAGCCAAAATGATTGAACTCGATTTTACGATGTCCGTTGATTTTACTTGTTATGAAAATAAAGAAGCGGAAATCATCAACGACGCCTATTCCACAGCCTATGATTTACAAAGCACGGCGGAGCCTCTCCGCATTTTAACGCTGTATCAGATTCATAACAGTAATTTCTCTGTAAACGGTACCCTAACCCCCGATGAATCTATGACTCCGGCCGAAATTCTTGACTTGCGCGTTTGTTCCGAGATTTTTGATGCCAAACAGGATAAAGGAAAATTTGTTTTCAACGGTTCAGCCGATGTTTCCGCCGTCACACGTCTGGAGGACGGTACCATGTCCGGAATCAACGGTTCCATTCCCTTTAAATATGAAATCGACAGTGGAAACTTCTCTGGCAATCCCGAATTCCGGTATCAATGCAAGCTGCTGCAGGCCAAACCTCGGCTTGAGAGCGGTAAGTTGACGGTCGACATTGAAATTGCCGTCTGTATCGCCGTTTTCGATATGCAAAGCCATTCACCGATTAAGAATATCATACTGAACAAGGATAAGAGACTGATGCCCTCGGAAAACGCTTCCATATTGCTGTATTATCCGCATGCCGGCGAAGATCTGTGGAGCATTGCTAAAAATTACCGGGTCGGTGCAGACGCATTAAAGCGTGCCAACAATATACAGGAGAGCAAAACCCAAACTGATGCATCCGATAAGGTTCTGTTCATCCCCGTCGCAGAGCGAAAGTATCCCTCCATCTTTTCCAATATTGTTTAATTCTCTGAAATATTAAAGAGGTTGTACGGGCGAAGCCTTTCGTCCGTACAGCCTCTTTTCTTTGGAAAGAGATTTTGAAGCTATGCTCTATCGCCTCGGCAAATCTCAGGATAGATACTTTCCTTTTACCGCAAATTACCGCAAAGCATGGACACCTCCTTCTCTTGTGTTAAAAGCGCAAGAAGGAACCCGGTAATTTTATAGTCTCCTGTACCCGAAAACCCCAAACTCATACAAGTGAAAATCTGCAAAATCGCGGTGTCTTCTGCGCATGATAAGGATTTGAGACCGGAAAATCGTCAGATTTCGGCATTTACATTTTTGATTCCACACTTATCTGCTCGAGAATAAAGGGGAGAACCTGATCTCGCTGAATATTCAGAACATGAGCAAACTCTTCGTGCAGCACCCGCTCTGCTTCTTTCAAAAAACGTTCGTCCGTTGCGCGCAGCTTCTTTTTACCGTTTTGTAGTAATGCCTGCTGACGCGTATACAAAGTTTTAATCATTCTTATAAGATCCCGACGGTTTCCGCCCTTGAGAATCTCCTTATACTTTTCCCTGCGGACCTCCTCGTTATCCGTCCAGATCGTATCTGTATCCGGCATATCCCGTATTAAATCATAGATTTCTTCCGCAGACAGTATTCTGTGCATTTTTGTTGTCAGGGCTTCATTGTCAACAGGCACAAAGACTGTTGATCTGTTATCATATACAGGCTGCAGAATATAATATCTGCCCCCCCGTCCGCAAAAGCTCTGCTCTGAAATTTCTGTAATTCTGCACACCCCGGCTGTCCCGTACATTACCATGTCATTAACTTTGTAACACATATTTCTTGCCATACCTTTCCTTAAAAATCAGGCCGTTTTCAGATTTCAAACAGATCGGCGCCGCGAGCGGATTCGTCACGCTGTGAAGCGGTCCTTTATCGGTTTGTCTGAAGAGCAAGGAGAAAATTCGTCCCCTGAACGAAAACGGTCCACTCCATGCGTGCTGATCTCGTGCATGTTCTATTTTGACTTACACGCAGAATCCATCCCGGACTCTGTAGATTGCTGTCATTCCAGAGTTGCAGTGATAAAACTAAAGCGTACATGTCTGCTGCAACTGGACTTACGTTCCGTGAAGCAAAACTGCACGCTGCTTTTTTC
>DXYE01000066.1 GCA_019415985.1 Clostridiales bacterium | reverse complement strand
GCGGCAGTTACCAAAACTGACCGCCGTTTTTTATGCCCTTTTTCGGGCAGCCGCAGACGCGGCAGGAAAGGAGAAATTCATGGCATTTTTTAATTCTGCAATCGAAGTTTTACAGACCCTTGTTATCGCACTGGGAGCCGGACTTGGTATCTGGGGCGTTATCAATCTGCTTGAGGGATAGTATTACCGCGATTGCTGCGTATGGCATTACTGGAAAATTGGAAACAATTCTTTTCTATCCGGCTATGGCGTTGAACATGGTCTTGACTACTATCGTGGGACAGTGTATCGGAGGGCAGCGAGCTGACCGCGCAAAAGACTATTTAAAATGTGCTTTGAAATATGGGTGTTTACTGCTCTTAATTCTCTCTATTGTTATTGTTGCGTTTTCAAGACAGTTATCCGGCTTCTTTGTAAATAGCTCTGATGTGGCAGCTATTGTCGGGGTGTATTTTTCGATTGTAGGTGTCGGTTATATTTTGAACACAGTGACAAACAGTTTTCTTGGAGTATTAAACGGATTTGGAAAGCCTGCAAAAAGTATGTTGCTGATGATTTTTTACTATATCGTTGTCCGTATGCCTTTAGCGTATTTATTTTCATTTTTGGGCTTTGGATTAAACGGTATATGGACTGCCGTACTTATCAGCCATAGCTGCGCGGCAGTAGCTTCCATTATCGTATCAACCTTGCAGTTTAGAACTCAAAAATAATTTACATATATGATTTAGCCGCCGTTTTCCTGTTTTAAAAATAGAAAAGCGGAGGGTGTGTTAAAGTCGCTCTTTTTGGAGATACGGCGGTATCTTGGAGGTATCGCCGTGTCTTTTTTTATTGCGACCAGACCGCCTAATTCATCAAAAAAAGCCTTTCTCCTACAACGGTTTATTCTGGTCATGAATATGAACTATCAAATCATCTAAATAACTTTATCATTTCTATTGCGCCTGTCTGCGTTTTGCAGACGGGCGCGTTTTGTTTTTCCCCGATTTTTTTCAAAAAACCCCTTAAATCATTTGGCATATTTTTGCCACATGGAACTGAGGGATACGAAAGGGGAAGTCATCACCCGCTTTCGCGGTTGCGAAAGGAGGTGAAACCATGAACGAGCCTATTCGTACCCAGTGGCAAATCCGATGTGCTTTTAACGGTTTTTGCATGCGGTCATTGGAAAATGAGAAACTTGCAGCTTATAGGGATATGAAGCGTCGGCAGCTACGAGAAGTTACATTTTCTGACTTGACACCGCAGGAAGAAAATCAGCTTTACACCTATGATAGTTATTTCAAGAATGATGAAGCTGAACAGTCTTTTTATGTGGCAGGAAAGGAAATTACTGCAAAGCTGCTTGCTGAAGCCCTGCATAGTCTACCGGACGAGAAGCGAGAAGCTGTCTTATTGTACTACTTCTTTGATATGAGCGACGTTGAAATCGCAAAATTGCTCAATGTACCGAGAAGCACCGTACAGTACAGACGGACAAGCTCTTTTGAACTGTTAAAACGCTATTTGGAGGAACGCGCTTATGACGAAAATAATTGGTAACACCAAACAAGATGAACGCGGCTTGTTGCCTTATCCGGTAATCATAGCCGCCACAAAAGGCGACCCGGAAGCCATGCAGATTGTCGTAGAACATTATGAAAGCTACATATCATACCTATCTATGCGGAAATTTCGTGATGAACGAGGTAACACCTACTACGGCATAGATGAGGATATACGCGACCGTCTGCGTTCAAAGCTCATGCGGGCTGTTCTATCATTCAAGGTTTGAGATAGTTGCAACCAGTGTTCCCCTTTCCGCTGATTGGCACTCAACCTATTTTCGCTCCTTGACAAAGAAAGCGGCGCAAGATAACGGCGGCGCAGTATAGGGCAAATCGGATACATTCGATATATGGGGAGCCGTTGGGCTGATACGCGACGACGAAAGGAGGGACAAACCGAGCGGGAAATATCAGCGTTCCAAAGCAGACTTAGCAACTCTGCCGCCATAATCCATATATCGGTATAATGATACTCCTTTACCGCCGTAGTCCGAGCGTTCAAAGCGTCGCAGGCAACGGGTAGAGCTTCGGCAGACCGCCGGAGGGGTGAAAGTCCCGTGGAGCTATGCTAAAAGCCGTCCGATAAGCTCATTTTGTTCCATTTTGATATGAAAGGGGGACTTTAAAATGACTGATGATAAACAGGTTCAAATAAAAGACAAGTTTTGCTTAACGATTGAAGAAGCGTCCGAGTATTTTAATATTGGCGAGAAGAAGTTAAGAAAAATCGTTTCTGAAAATCTGGACTCTGGTTTTATCATTCAAAATGGAGTGAAATTTTTAGTAAAGAGAAAACAATTTGAGAAGTTTTTAGATGATTTAACATCAATATGATAAAGATGTAAGCAGTAGCAGTGCCGGATAGCTGTTTAGGCATTTCCGCTTTCAGTGCTGCTTAAATTAAGAATAGAAAAGGGGCTCTGCCTATGGTATAATTTAGTATATCACGGCAGGGCTCTTTTTGTATGAAAGGAGCATGGACATGAGCGGAAAAAGGCGGGACAGCCGAAATCGTATTCTCCGCAACGGAGAGAGCCAACGCCGGGACGGACGGTATGCGTATAAATATATTGATACAACCGGGAAACCACAGTTTGTTTACAGTTGGAAACTGGAAAAGACAGACAAGACCCCGCCGGGGAAACGGGACGACCTTTCTTTAAGGGAAAAGGAAAAATTGATATTGAAAGATATTGATGATGAAATTGTCCCACGCGGTGGAGGAATGACGGTGGAACAACTGGTTAGAAAGTACCTGTTACAGAAAACGGGGGTGCGGCACAATACAGAAGCAAATTATAACTTTGTCCTCAATATTATCAAGAAAGAAGAATTTGGTAAAAGAAGAATTGACAAGGTTAAGTTGTCTGACGCGAAGTGCTGGCTGATAAAATTGCAGAAAGACGGACGGGGTTACAGCTCCATTCACTCTATTAGGGGTGTCGTTAGACCTGCATTTCAAATGGCGGTTGATGATGATTTGATACGCAAAAATCCGTTTGAATTTCAACTTGCTACTGTTGTTGTAAATGACAGCGTGACAAGAGAAGCAATCACAAGAAAGCAGGAAAGGGCTTTCCTTGAATTTGTGGCGTACGATAAGCATTTTTGCAGATACTATGAGGGAATATATATTCTGTTTAAGACCGGGCTGCGTATCTCTGAATTTGTTGGACTGACACTTGCGGATATTGATATGAAGAATAGAAAAATCAGTGTCAATCATCAGCTCCAACGAAAAAGAAACATGGAATATGTGATTGAAGATACAAAGACCACTTGCGGGACAAGAGAAATTCCCATGTCTGATGAAGTGTACGAGTGTTTTGAGCGGATTATTGCCAACAGGAAGAAGCCGAGAGTGGAGCCTATGATAGACGGCAAATGCGGTTTCTTATATTTGGATAAGAACGATATGCCTATGGTGGCTCTACACTGGGAAAAATATTTTCAGCATATCTGCGAGAAGTACAACAGTATTTATAAAGTACAAATGCCGAAAGTTACGCCGCACGTTTGTAGACATACTTTTTGTTCCAATATGGCGAAAAGCGGCATGAACCCGAAAACCCTACAATACCTTATGGGACACTCTGACATTGGAGTAACCTTGAATACATACACGCATATAGGTTACGACGACGCAAAAGAGGAACTGAAAAGGGTAGTAAATGCCGAGTAGTAAAATGGGGAAACAGCCCTTAATTTACTACTTTTTTTACTACTTTTGAGGGAAAAGATGTGCGAATTTATGCTACGATATGCCACGGACAGGAGAAAAGAGCTAACGAGGGAAAGTACCGATAAATCAAGGAAATACAGTAAATTCAAGGAGTTTTAGATAGATGATTAGAATACTTTTTATCTGCCACGGCAATATCTGCCGCAGTCCGATGGCTGAGTTTATATTCAAGGACCTTGTTAAGAAGCAGCGCATTGCGGACCGATTTGTGATTGCTTCCTCTGCCACCAGTACCGAGGAGATTTGGAACGGGATCGGAAATCCCGTCTATCCGCCGGCGAAGGCAGAGCTCAAAAAGCACGGGCTTTCCTGTAACGGCAAGCGCGCGGTGCAGCTGAAAAAGAGCGATTACGATAAGTACGATCTCTTTATCGGCATGGACAGCGTCAATATACGCAATATGCTGCGCATTTTCGGCGGCGATTCGGACGGAAAGGTGCGCAGGCTGATGGACTATACCGACCGCGGCGGCGATGTCGCCGACCCGTGGTATTCCGATCGCTTTGATGTGGCATATCGGGATATTCTGGAAGGCTGCACGGCACTGTTGGAGGCTGTGAAAACAAATCTCCCTGGAGATAACAATATCATTTGAACACACAATTTATAATTTCTTGAAATGCACAAATCGGGAGGACGTTGATTTATGGCAACTTTACTTTATCAGGGACACGGCAGCCTTCGTTTGACTACGGACAGCGGAAAGGTGATTTATATCGACCCGTTTGCAGGAGAAGGTTATGGCGCGCCGGCGGATCTGATTCTGGTGACGCACCAGCATCCCGATCACAACTGCATTGATCTGCCCGCTAAAAATCCGGGCTGTATGATCTGGCAGAACTTCGACGCACGGAAAGACGGAGCATATCAGACATTAAAGCTGGATTTCGCGATCGCAGAAGCGGTGGAGGCGTATAATCACCATCACAAAAGATCGGAATGCGTTGGTTATATCGTAACGGTGGACGGCGTTTCGGTTTACTTTGCCGGCGACACCGGAGAGACAGAGCAGATGTCGCATCTGGCAGGGCGAAACCTTGATTATGCTGTTTTACCGATGGATTTTACCTACACCATGGATGTTCCGGAAACGATCCGCTGTGCGAAGCTGATCGCCGCAAAGCATACAATCCCCGTGCATATGTCGCCTGGAAAGCTGTTTGATATGGATCGGGCAAAAAAACTTGCAGTGCCCGGCGCTCTGATTGTAAAGCCCGGCGAATCAATCAAATTATAAGCATTTTTCTCTGGACTTTTTACCTCCTTTGTGGTATGTGTTTGTATTGCAAAGGAGGTATTACCGCAGGCTGTTCAAGGGAAGCTACAACCGAAAATATGACGACTTCGTCTGCGTCAATGAACTGGGAGAACTGATACGGCCGAGCTATGTGACACAGCACTTCAGTGACCTGTTAAAGAAATACGGTCTGCGGCATATACGGTTTCATGACTTAAGACACACCTTTGCGAGCCTTCTCATCAGCCAGAACGTGCCGCTGATCAATGTGTCAAACTTCCTTGGACACTCTGACCTTGCCACCACCAGCAATATCTATGCGCACCTGGATATCAAAGAGCCAGACGCACAGACGCAGAGCCGATAACACGCAGATGAAAAATGCGGTTATCGGCTTTTTCTTTTTGACAACTGCTTGCGCTGTACGATTGCTGGTTAAGTGGTAAAAATAGACCGCTGCCTTTCAGCATGAATACGATTGTAAATTAAAGCCGGCGGTTTTGAACAAATCAATCAAAGCCGCCGTTTTCTTTTTCAAAAAATGAGAATACGGGGGGTGTATTAAAGTCGCCCTTTTTTAAGGATATCAGATTTTGATTAAGGTGGACAAGCTGACCCTGCAAATCGCCTTGCTGAAGATACAAGGCTATTCCACCCGTGAAATAGCCCACTCTCTCAACATAACCGAGAAGGCTGTTTACAGGCGAATGGACAGGCTCAAAGAAAAATTAAAAAATTTTTTTGAATAGAGGGGAAAATCGCAGTTCCCCACGGGCTACAGGGTGAGAGGACAAAATCCTCACACCCTGTTTTCCTTTGTGTGGCGAAAACAGGATTGTCCCTTGTCAATCGAATAGCCATTCGCCAAATACTTTCTCTTTGTGATTGTGATAAGCATAAGCGTGTCGAGAGGTACGCCACGACCTGCCGTAAGGCAGAGAGCGATAACTACCTACTCAAAATATCGGGCAGCTCCCGATTTCGCCGTAACCCACAAAGAGGATAATGATACTCCCGTCCAGTCACAGTCCGAGCGTGATAAAACCGTCGCAGGCAATGAGGGCGGCTCTGGCAGACCGTCAGTTGGGGTGGAACTCCCGTGGCGTCAGTTCGCTGCTGACCGTTTGGCGACTTCCCTGCGTGAAACGCATTGGTATCTTGGGGTGTCGAGGACAAATAGAGATGCTTCTATCATAAAGCCAAATACAAGGCGGTCTATGGAAACAGAGAATTGTTTATGCTCTCCCGACCTTAAAAACTTCCTTGTGTTTGGCTGATTACATAGGCAGAGCTTACCTGCTTATATCCAGATAGGAGGTCAAACTAATGGATAAAACAATTAAGCGTGGTGACATCTACTACGCAGACTTAAACCCTGTTGTCGGCTCGGAGCAAGGTGGGACACGACCTGTACTTGTTATCTCCAATGATATAGGAAACAAGCACAGTCCTACGGTCATTATTGCCGCCATAACAAGCCGTGTACGCAAAAAGAAGAAATTACCTACACACTTGTATTTAGAGCAAATAGAGGGGCTTCCTGCGAACTCAATCATTCTCTTTGAGCAGTTACGCACGATTGATAAAAGCCGCTTGAAAGAACATCTCACACACCTTGATGAGCAGTATTTGAAATCGCTTGAATTTCCTCTCCTCATCAGTATCGGAGTTGAAAAAAGGAGGAGCTTATGAACTTTGGAGATATATATGCGTTAGTCTTAAAAGAATACCCAGACATTTTAACCGTTGATGAAATGAGCAAGGCTCTTGGTGTTAGCACAAAAACAGGTTATCAATTACTTCGTGAAAACAAAATAGAACACTTGAAGGTGGGCAGAGCGTACAAAGTACCGAAAGCCCATCTTCTTTCTTATTTGAGGTTAGGTCTGCGAAATGCGGAAAATTAAAGAATTTGCACATTCGACTTCTTTGGCTTAAATTGCTACAATGTATATGGTCAACAGCAGAAGTCGGTGCTACGCAAAGGAGGTTATATTTATGGTAGCAGGACATCTGCAAGAGAAAAAAGGCTATTTTTATATGGTTTTGAGCTATCCCGATGCTGCGGGAAAAAGAAAAACGAAATGGTTTCCGACAGGATTGCCTGTCAAGGGAAATAAAAAGAAAGCGGAAAAGATGTTAATGGAAACAAGGCAGACTTTTGTGCCTGAGTGCAAACCCATACAGGACGATATGCTGTTTTCGGACTTTCTGCTTCAATGGTTGGAAATCGCAAAGCCGACTATCGCACTTACCACATACGCATCATACTCAGGTATGGCAAAGAGCGTTATCATTCCGTATTTCAAGGAAAGAGAAATCACACTTTCCGAGCTGAAGGCAACAGATATTCAGGCTTTCTATATGAAGCAGTTGAAACGAGTAAAAGCTAATTCGGTTATTCACTATCACGCTGTTATTCACAGGGCTTTGAAATATGCCGTAAAGATTGACCTTATTTCTGTCAATCCTGCGGATAAAGTGGAACGCCCTAAAGCTGATAAGTTCATCGGCAGCTTCTATGACAGCAACGAAGTACAGGCACTATTTGAAGCCGCCAAAGGAACGCTGATTGAAATACCGATTTTTCTCGGTGCGTTTTATGGACTAAGGCGAAGTGAAGCCCTCGGCTTAAAATGGGACGCTATTGATTTTCAAAACAATACGATTACCATTAGACACACCGTTACTTCCTGCAATCTTGATGGCAAGCATATCCAGATAGCACAGGATACGACCAAAACCAAGTCGAGTATGAGAACGCTGCCCCTTGTTCCTGCGTTCAAAGAGAAGTTGCTAAAGCTCAAGGAACAGCAGGAAGAATACAGGCGAGTATGCGGACGATGCTACAACAAAAAGTATTTGGAGTATATCTGCGTAGATGAGATGGGGACATTGATTTCTCCGCACTATCTCACAGCATCATTTCCGAAGCTGCTTGAAAAGAACAATTTGCGCCATATTCGTTTCCACGACCTGCGCCATAGTTGTGCTTCGCTGCTTCTTGCGAACGGTGTTCCTATGAAGCAGATACAGGAATGGCTCGGACACAGCGATTTTTCAACTACGGCAAATGTATATGCCCATTTGGATTACAATTCCAAGCTGTCATCGGCTGACGCAATGGTAAACGGTCTGAGTGGCGCATTAGAGGTTATTTCATAGCTTCTGCGGCGTATCGCTTCACATAAAGATACGCCAACTACATATCCAGAGTTCAAATCTCAGAAAATTTAGGAGAGAACTACCGATTTTCAGGAGAGAACTCACGGAAAAATCCCAAAGGTGCAGAAAAAAGAAAAAGCCTGCAAACGGTAAAAACCGCTTGCAGACTGAGCATTCTGGCGGAGAGAGTGGGATTCGAACCCACGGTTCCGTTAGGAACACGACTTTTCGAGAGTCGCACCTTCGACCACTCGGACATCTCTCCGTGTATTTATCTTCACATCAGCCCTCAAAAACATCTTGGAAAAAGGAGAGAACTGATGGAGAGAACTAAGGGATATTTACTTTTCAATGATAGCCGAAAAGCCCCGTAAAATCAAGTTTTTTCAGAGGTGAGCTTCCAAAAAGGGCATTCGTTTTCGAGTCGAGCTCGTTATGACCGCTTCGATACGTCTCCATTTAATAATTATTTAGTTTTTGGGGCAAATAACATGATTTCGAGTCAGGCCCGTTATGACCACTTCGATACCGCTCCCTATATGTTCAGCCGTCATTTTTTCCTGTCTTTTTCCGGTGAAAAAGGGCTTTGGAAAGAACTGACGGAAAGAACAGCAAATTATTCAGATTTTCGAACCGGGTAAAACCCGCATGGTTACAAGGTTTTTGGTGGACGAAACGGACAGCTCCCCGCAAGATTTCGAGTGCAGCTCGTTATGACCACTTCGATACGCTTCCGTGTTTCCGTGTGAAAATTTTTATATGACTGCTCACGATCACTTCGGATTAAATTCTCTTTTGACGCACACTATACGAGTTCAAAAGACGAATTGAATGTAAGCATCTCAACAGACTTGTTTATTTTAGCACATCTTCAAATCATTTGCAAGTCTTTTTTTGAAATTTGCCAATTTATTTTTCACCAAGTACAGCCGCACAAAAACAAACATTGCGCGCACGCAGCGGCAAACAATAACAGCACTGAAATCCATTACATTTTACTCATAAATCTCTGCCGGTGAATAAGAAGCCGCAAAAATAGCCGCCAACAAAGTTGACGTCTTACTCTGCGGCTATATGTCGTCGTTATTTGCCGAACGGAAAGCCCTCTGAACTTTCAGCTTTTGCATCAAACCCGCACTGCCGCAAATACGTTAAAAGCAGTGATTCACTTTGTTTACGCGTTGCTCTAACGGCAATTCTTAAACTTCTATGACTTCTATGTTTACGGATCTTTTCACACGTTTGCATGGATTCCTTATTTGCCGAACGTTCATCATCAAAAGCTTTTGGGAACCATTTGGTCAGTAAATTGTTGCCTTGTTTCAAAATGCCATATGCATACCGAACGCATGCATATGGCATTTTCAAAATTATTATCGCCGCGAACCGTTCCTTTTATCCCACATTAGACCGACGAAGCGCCACGACAAGCAGCATACCGCATGAAAGCAACAGAAGTGCAACCCACATCCACGGAAAAGCGTCGCCGGTGTCAGGCAGCGCAGCCGAGGCGGAATCCGAGGACGAACCGCCGGCAGACTCGGATGCGGAAACGATATCTGTGCCGGAAACCGTTTCCGACGTATCCAATGTATCTGACGTATCCGATGTATCCGATGCATCGGATACATCCGGCGCTTCAGCATCAAGCAGTTCGAGAAGCTGTACGCAGCGCGCTTTGATATCCCGCAGCGCATCCTTTTCTGCATCCGAAGCGTGCGTTGTGTCCACTGCCGCTGCAGTCGAATAAACAGCTTCAATGCGGCTGCGGTCTTCTGTCTGTATATTTTCAGCCGTGATTCCGCCGAGCGACGCAGCAAGCGACGCGATCGGACGCATCTTTACCGTCACAATAGCGGTATTACCGGCTTTGTCGGTCGCGGAAACGGTATACACTTCGTTGCGGTCGCCCTCCAAAAGGATAGGCCCCTCAATCGGTTTGCCGTTCAGAGTCAGACTCGCAAGATTCGTTTCCCCGACCGAAATAAGCTGCGACGTATAGCAGACACTGCCGTCCGCTGCACCACTGAAAACAGGCAACAGAGTGTCGAAGATGACGCCGCCCGAACTGATATAGGTCACGTTGCCCGCCGCATCAGTGAGCTTCCCATAGTAAACAAACCGCACATCGTTTTCAGCCCTCTCATAGAACATACCGTCGTAGTCCCGCCAGTCCCGCAATGCCATAAGCTCCGATTCATTCAACGGCATTTCACTTCGGTAATACTGTATGCTCGTGATTCCGCTTCCGAAATCGGATGCAGTAAGCGCGACTTCTATATCCTCGCGCAGAAAGAGATCAAAGACGACAGCTTGTTCCAATTCTGTCCAAATGTATTGACCAATGGAAATCTGTCCGGAAGGCGCCGTGCCGTCCAGCATTACGGTGCGTGTGACCGTCTCGCTCTCGACGCCGCCGGCGCTGACAGCGCGGAAGGCATAAATCGTTCCGTTGGTATCTGCGTCAATTACAAGAGGGGCCGCATACGGCTGCCACACGCCGCCGTTTATGCTGTATTGCAGCGTGGAAGTCCCGAGCAGCGAATCAGCGTTGACGATGCGCGCCGTCAGGGTAACTTTTTCCCGCGCCCAAGTACCCTCCACATAGCCGTCGACCTCAATAACGGGCGCATCCGCACTGAGGTTGGTATATGTAATTGTGGAACTGGCCGTGACGCCGGCATTGGTAATAGCCCGGAAAGTATAGACACCGTTTTCCGTCACAGTATAACCGTCTGCATAGCGGTCGGTGATGTCTGTGTACGCATTGCCGTCGCGGCTGACCTCCAAACTTTTCAGGCCGGAGCACCCGACTGCAACGGACACCTGAACCGTATCGCGCGGCAGATATGACTCTGTATCTCCGTGCAGCAGAATTTCCGGCACTGTCCGATCAATATACAATACGACGGTATCACTTGCCACGCCGGCACGGCCCGTACCGGAAAGCGCGCGGAATCGGATTTCCATGCCGTTTGCCTCCGCAATTTGAAGTGACGCGCGGAGCGTATTGGCAGGCTTGTCTGCCGATGCGGATGTTTGCTCAGCCTTCTCCATCGAATGCCAAGTCACGCCGCCGTCGGTCGAATACTGATAACAGGCAATGCCGCTGACCGCTACGGAGCCGCCGACGGTAAGAGTCACTTCCCTGCCCGTCCAGCCGCCGGTATAGCCGTCGGTATCCAGCGTCGGGGCAGATGGCACGCGGTCATCGACCGCAAAAAACTCGAAATCCATTTCGCTGCAGGCGTTCCCCGCTGCGTCAATTGCCGACACTGCGCAAATGCTGCCCACGAACGGCGGCGAAACGGTCAGACGCGCCGTGCCGTCAACAGCAGCAATCGTCTGCTCTTCCCCGTCACTGAAGCGGAAGGCAAACGCGGTTATACCGCTGCCCGCGTCGGAGGCCGAGAAAACGACGGTCACTGTGTCATCAAAAAGCAAGCGGAAAGGCCGCTCCTCTGAGAATGCCCGCAGCTCGCTCCCGCCGCAGGAAAGCGTTAGACCGGTGGGTACAGCGGTATCCCGACGGACGGTAAACGAGGCCTCGGCACTCCGAATGCCGCCGGCACTGACAGCGTAAAAAGAATAAACAGACCCATTCGTATCCGCTGAGATGATCACGGAACCGCCGCAGGACATCCATTCGCCGTCATCGATTCGATAAAAATACGAGCTTTTGCCCAGATTGGGCGTCATATTTACCGGCTTCAGTGTTACATCACCGGTTGCCCAGCTTCCCTCCGCATAATCGCCCGCGTCAATGCAGAGGACGGGAACAGACGCGTCAAGCCGGTCATAAGTAAGCGAGCACACAGCCGTCACACCGGCACCGTTGGTCACGCGGAAGGTATAGGTGCCGTTTTCCGTTACGATATAGCCTTCTGTATATGAATTGGTGATATCCGTATACACACCGTTATCCCGGCAGACTTCCACACGGGATATTCCCGAAACGCCGACGTCAACCGTCAGCGTGACCTTGTCGGACGGCAGATATCGTTCGGTATTTCCATCGGCCGAAATCGACGGACGTACCCGATCAATACGGACCGGCAAAACGGAAATGGCATCGGTCATCTGTCCGAACTCGTTTTTCAAATACACGCTCAATGCACCGGTGCTTTCGGTCAATTCGAGACGGTCCAGATAGATGCCCTCACGTTGAAAAGCGATGGAATAGCCCGACGGCGGAACGAGATACACGACGCTCGTATAATAGCCGTTGGAGCCGAGGGTTCCCTCGGCCTGCACCGGCAAATCGGGAAGATAGTGAATGGAAAAGTTCGCCGTCGCAGATGCGCCGGTGTGCGTTTCACTTTCCGCAACTGTAACGCGAACGGTGTAGTTGCCGACGGCACTGGGCTTTTCGGTTGTATATTTATCATCCGGCGCATCGTAAGCTTTATATTCAACCGTGACCCTACCCGCCGACGCGCTGTAAGCGATATCCGCCACAGGCAGGCCGTCATAATACTTCGAAAGATCGGAAAGAAGCGTTACGCTGCCCGCAGCCTTATCAACGTTGAGTGTCAGCACCGTTGATGCGGGTGCAACATTGCCGGGCTGTTCGACATAAGGAATGCCCAACGGGTCATAGGAGATGTCCAACGTATACGCATCGGCTGCAAGTGTATCCAGCCACGCCGCGCGAAGGATGAGTGATTCGCCGTCAACGGCATAATCCCGACCCGACTCCAAGCGAACGTTACCACAGAAAACGGCGCTGACCGCATTCCCGCCGCACGCCAGCGGCACACGGACGTCCGACGTGCCGGTCTTAATGAAAGTGACAGGAGCACCTTGAGTTGCGGCATCGCTGTAAAGCACGATGCCGTCGCTTGCAATATAGGTGACGTTGCCGGCATAGTCGATCAGCTTGACATAAAGAACGCATTTGCGTTCGGGTGCCAATTCGATCGGCCCGGTATACGGCTGCCATTCGGCAGCCTCCTCGAGCGCAGCCTCGGTTTCATATACAACGTCGGAAGCCCAATAGTTCATCTCCGCAAGTCCGGAGCCTTCGTCACCAGCTGATAACGTCACACAAACAGCGGTTTTATAAAAGCGTATAAATGACGCCCGGGAAAAGTTTGACCAGCTCGCATAGGTCTCCAGCGAAAGCGTACCAGTGGGCGCGGACGCATCCCAGCAGACATTCGGTTTGACGCCGGAGGTCAATCGTCCCGCCGCATCCCGGAAATACAGCATCGCCGAAGTATCCGGAGCAATTGTAAGTGCTTCGCGATAGTTTTCGCCGTAAACGTCGGAAACCGTATAGCCTACCGGCGGAACAATCTCCGCGGGTGCATCACCACGTATCCAGAAGATGCCGTCAAGCTGACAGGCGGCGTTGCGGACCGTATAGTCCGGCGACGGGAGTGCCTGCACACTGACCGTCCACTGTCTTGTCACACCCGAACCGTCTGCCGCAGCAGCAGTGAGCGTGGTTGTGCCGACGGCAAGCGCCTTGAGTGTAATACTGACCGACGCCGTATTCGTTTGAAACGTATTGCCGCCGTTGCCTGCAAAGCAGGCCACGCCGTTTTCTGCAATCTGCCAATTCAAGGCCGGATTCGGAGCGTCGGCAGGAACAACCGAAGCGGCGATACTCCCTTCCTCTCCAAGCGTGAGCGTCAGGCTCTGTACAGGCGAGACAATTTCCGTCACCGTTTGCTTCCGCGGGACAAGCTGCACGACCAATGCACTGTCGCTGCCGGCGCTCACGGTCCGGCATGACGAATCATCCGAGAAAAAAGCGCCGCTGCCGTCATAGGAGGAAGCCTTCGTGACGGTGACCGGCAAGCCCTCGGACGGCCGGTCCTGCGTTGTGACGCCGATTCTGGCATCTGTCTCCAAGGCGCCCGCAAGCTCCACAAGTCTGCCGGACGGCAGAAACAGATTTTCGGCCACGCCGCCGGCCGTATTTCCAGATACCTGCGGCGCATGAGAGACATAAATTGTTCCGCCGGCCGGGTAAATTCCTCCGCCCCTGCCGTCGGTTGCCATATTGTCCGTAATCATACCGCCGGTCAGCAGCATTTCCGGGTTGAGCGTCCGCTTCTCCGCATACAGTCCGCCGCCGGTCTCCGCACGATTGTCACGGACAGCAGCAGAACCGGAGATCGTAAATGCAGTATCGCGCAGGAACAGGCCTCCGCCGGAGCCGGAAGCGTTTCCCGCCACAGAGCCGCCGGCCAATTCCACGGTTGCGCGGAATGCGGCGATCCCGCCGCCGTAGGTTTCCAGATCGCCTGTAGTACGGTTGCCGACCACATTTCCGCCGTACATATGCAGCGCCGTATTTTCCAGTACTGCAATTCCGCCCGCGTAACAGTCGCCGGAGTCGTCGAATCTTCCGAAAACAAAGCCATTGTTCAGGCTTCCCGACCCGCCGGTGATCACGCCGCCGGTCAATTGTTTGCTCCCGTTCTCCTCATCCCGTACCCAGACACCGTCTTCGCCGACACGAAAAGCATGCGTTGTCTCCGTACAGTCACAGAGGTTAAGCGAGGCATTGTTTTCGAGCCGAATCACCGACCCCGAAGCACCGGCGGCCAACGCAAGGACGTGTCCGTTCAGACACAGGTTGACCTTGCGCTTTATCACGAGCGTTTTACTCAGTGTCACATCCGCAGTCAGATAAACGCTGCCATTCGGAAAGTTTCCCGTACCATTCCACGGCGTATAGACCTGCGCCGCGCTATGTTCCTGACAATCCGGCGTTCCGCAGATCGGATGGCTGTGAACGCTGTCCGCTGCAAGCACGGACGGCTTCCGCCACGGTATGCTGCACAGAACAACAGTCAGCATCAGCAAAACGGATAGAAGCCTCTTTTTCATTCCTGCATTCTCTCCTTTTTTATGCATATAAAAAACACCGCGCTGTTGGTTGCAACAGTTCGGCGTTATTCTTAAAAATAGCTCAACCGATTGCAATCCGCAGGAACAGACGGATGCTCTGCCGGTTTCGCAGGATATAC
>DXYE01000065.1 GCA_019415985.1 Clostridiales bacterium | reverse complement strand
GTTCAACTCCATCAGCCAAAATCGAAAAAATATCTTTTTTATAGTCCTTAGACAATATAGAAACCTGTCGAAAATAGTTAAAGTTGTTTTATTGGCAGGTTTTTGCTATAATAAAACGAACAAATTGTTATATTAATCGTAGGAGGCCAATATGATAAAGGCTGTATGTTTTGATTTTGATGGTGTTTTGACACTTGATGAAACAGGTTCTTAATCAATTTGTAACTATATGGCTGAAACAGAAAAAATAGATAAATTAACGAAATTGATAATCCTCTGAATAAATATGTATTATGCGACAGCCCCATAAAATGAAAATACATCCTTATCGCGCCGCCCCCTACAAGTCCGGCCTTTTTCTTCCCGGGAAGAAATTCAAAGATATGTGTATCTTCTTCCGCTTTACGACGGTTGCCGCCCATGTCGTGAATTAAATAGTAGTCGAAATAATCGACACCGCACCGCACAATTTGCGTGTTGAAATATTCCTCTAACTCGCTTTCCTTGCGAATAAGGATAAGGGGCACTTGGTCGGCAAGCAGAAAGGCGCTGCGGGGATAACGCTTCACAAGGCACTCCTTGACAGCGGCTTCCGATTGCCCGTTATGATAATACCATGCTGTATCAAAATATTGAAAACCTTTTTCAAGAAAGCAATCAATCATATCATATAACTATGTCTTATTTCGTTTAATACAGACACCCGTACTTCGGTCAACATTATTCCTATTTCTTTGGGGTAAAGGCATACATATTTGTAGCGCAAAGTACGGCTATACCATGTGAATATATCCATAAAAGGCGATAGAATTTTCGGCGTCGTTCTCGTGTAAACCGTAGCTTTTTTCCGCCGATAATAGAATTTCAGAATAATTTTAATCTATAACAGGTAGAACATTTGAAGTCGTTGGCTTATTCGGTTGCTCTGTCATAAAGAGTAGTTGAAACAATTCCGGCTCCTGTATAGCAAAGTGAATATACTGCATACCAATGTCCTTATAAGCAGGCGTTTTCTTAGGCCCTCTTTTGACATATTCGCTAAATAAGGCTTTTCAGGACCTTGGCGTAAAAAAGTCAGTGCTTATGCACTTTAAAGCGAGTACGAATCTGCTGTAGTTGACAAAAGATTGCCTGTTTCCAATAAATCCTGTTAAAAACGGTTCGGCCTTTCTTTCCGATGGATTTAGGCGCCGCTGCTTTCTTCAAAGCCGTCGCGGTTGTTTTTATGTTTTCCGCCTTATACACAACAATAGAATTCTCGTCAGATACAGCGCTATTGGCGAAACCTTCAATGAAGTTTGAAATATATTTTTTGGGAACTGTACTGATCACATTTTCGAGCGTTCCAAAAATTGTTTTGCCATTCTGAACAAAATTATGCTCTTTTATAAGTGGATCAACGTAACTGTTGCAATTGATTCTGTTTTCTGTTCGCAAAGCATCTTCGAGGGGTTTGATCAGATTTTGAGCGGTAGCAAGCTTGTGCATCCTTTATGCATCGGCATATGAACCGGTATACTTATTTGGCTCATATGAAATGCTGAAAGCTTTTATGATGCAAAAGAACCGAGTGTAAAATAATACTCGGCTTCGCAGTTGAAATTTAATGTTCCAAACTGAAATTTTGTCATAGAATCTTCCATCATACCGAAAGCATTTCTTTGATTCGCTCCTTCGTAGAAATTTGTGCGATGAATTCATTGATTGTCAGTGTAAGGATATCGACCTTGTATTGATGCTTTGAAAATGCGGCCATATATTTAGAGTCTGCATGGATTGATGGTGCGACAAGCAAAGAAAACAGAGTCCGCTCAGGCTGCTGTTCCATGGCTTCCTGCAAATGACGTGTGATGGCCGGCATTTCATTTGTCGCTTGATTCCTCGCACACATCAGCGTTACTTCTACCAGTAAAATGCAGTCTTCGTCGCAGCATTCGATGTCCGCCGTGCCGCCGGATGCCGTAAAGGTCGGCAAACCCTCGTCGTCAACATGATAATGGGGCTGGACTCTTAAGCCGGGAAAGTGCTGCGTCAATGCAATGCTTGTTAAAAATTCAAGGCGAGTAGGTTTATCTATGATTTTAAGCACGGGATTTTTGCTTTCGCCGTGGCTGCAAACAATATTGAGCTCGTTGACAATATCGTCTTTGCTATATTCCTCAGCCCAACGTTTAAGAGTGGCAATTCGTACATCCGAAGCGGCATTCTCGTCAACAGGTTGAGTCAAGCTCAGAATGTTCGGGTCAATGGTACCTATATATTTGAAGAATGCTGCTTTGGTATTGTGCGTTTCACAGATACTGTAATGTTTTAATATATACTCAATCTTATCGGACTCAAAAGAGTTGAAGTCGATAAAACGGCCGTTTCCTCTTAGCGACACCACACCGGTGATACGCAACTGCCTCGCCGGTGATCTGATTTAGTTTAAATCTATTGCGCTGACGTTCTGTCGCGCCGAGCAGGTCAAGACATATTTCATAGATGATTTCATCGCCGTAGGTAAACCGAAACGTACCTCGCAATTCCTTGATTTTTTGGTAAAGGGCATAGGCATCTCGATTTGGCCAGCAAATGATCAGAGACAGTTCACTCCTGAAAATACCTGCATCGTTTTCATCAGGGTCCTCTTTCAGCAGCTTGATAACCTGCAAAAGCAAAACAAGGGGGGAATTGTCGTTCGCATTCTTTCGAAACGGGTTATTCGTTTGATATTTCATTAATGCGTTTAAAAAAACATTTTTGATCTTCTCGTCATTAACCGGATTTTCATTATGCGCGTCGATCAGCATATGTCCCGTGGGTGAAATTTCTATGGGTGAATCCATTTCATAGTAAATAAATCCAAACTCCATTGAAAGCTTGTACCATGTATCAAATCTGGAAGGCCAACCTTTATCAAAACCGGCTTCTTTATGATTTTGTGGACTGTTCTGCATGATTTCGGCAGCTTCTTCATCGGAAAAGTCCCGTTCTTCGTTGAGTACTGCCTTTAACCTGGGCGTCCTATTTATGTATAGAGGCTGATAAAGCTTTTTCTTTATCAAAGCTGCGGCTACGGCAAGAATGATGCGGTTCGTTAAAATTTGTCCTTGATAGGGAAGAATACACTGAAGGAAATCTGCGATTCGCGCAGGATTTCTCATTGTTGTTGAAAAGGACAGCGGTTTGTATTCCGCTTTGCGTTCTCTAGGTGCCATAAACATTTGCCTTTGCGCAGCAAAGATCTCCTTGTCTATAAAATTTAGGTTTTTAAGGATGCCTATCATCCTAAAATAGCTGTATTTGCGTGAAAATTCTATTTATCATGATAAAAGGTCGTGTAGTGTGAGTTAAAACTTTACATAATGTGTTTTTGTCAGTAATTTTTCACCAGGACCTCAAACGAATCCTTTTCGCTGTTGTCGTGGTAGCTTATATAATTACTTTGGATTCTTACAATATTGTATTTTTGAGCCCAGTCATTCATCGCGCCGTTGAATCTTTTTTTGTGCCGTAAAACATTTGAAATAGCAAATCTAACACCACGGGAATCCAATTCATTGAGATATGCCATTAACCTCATTTCACTGTCCTCGTTCCAAAGCTTGTTGTATTCGCTGAAGGTTATCAGATACGGGGGGTCGAGATATACAAAATCACTGGATGTAGGCCGTACCTTTTCCAAGAACTCCTGAAAATCCAAATGAAATAATTGGATATCCTTGTCTGCAACATATTCGAAGTAGGAACAAAGAGCATCGGCCACGTTTCTATTGAAATCCACATTCCCCACAGGCAGATTGAAGTCACCCTTCGAGTTGAATCGCAGCATTCTGTTGAACCCATAGATTAAAAGCATATAAAGCAGCATCATATCGTCTTTGTCTTTGTTAAAATCATGCCGCATCTTCATATATGCCTCTTTGTTGTATTTTGCAAAATAAGTCTTTGCAAAGGCCCTTCTATATTCGGCCGGAACATCTCTTCTCATAAAAGTTGCGGAGAGATTATATTTTTCAATATTGGCTTTCAGTGCAATCCAAAACCCATCCGGGGCAGAACTCGACGAGATGAGAAACCGATGCAGTCGGATCATATAAGAATTAATATCATTCAGCAAATACTGTTTGGCATCAGTATTTAAAAAAACACTTCCGCCGCCGCAAAACGGCTCAATAAATCTGTCTATATGATTCGGAAAATTTTCTTTAAGCTGGGGAACCAATTTATATTTATCTCCCACATAGAAAAATGGAGATCTTCTACATGCTTTTGTATCTATTATTTCACCCACCAACCCTTGCAATGAAAATAAATTCTTTATGATCTTTGAGCGAGGTCTTACCCGCATTGAAATACTGATGTGTTTTTTCATACATGGAAACAGCGCCTTTTTTCTCTAATATCGTATGGATATCTTCAAGAGAAATTTTGTTTTTGGATGAACTGCTCTTGGAGTTATAGGTGTTGTTGTATGAAACAACGACATATCTGCAATTCAAAGACGTTATGAGATCGTCAAACGTCTTTGTAGCGGAGTTCCTGCAATACTCGCTCATATTTTCCGCCTCAGGCTTACGTGCTACACCAAATAATTTCGGTTTTTTCCAAGTCGTTATATTTTCCAGCACATGATAGAATCTGCTGTACTGACGTGAATTGTATGGCGGATCAATATATACGGTATCGCATTGTATTTCCTTGGCCAATTGATTTGCATCTTTTCTTAAGATATGTATCTTTTTATCAGCACATTTATAAGGTGAAATGAGATCAAAGGAAAAAGAATCCGGGATGTCTATTCCTTTAATATAAGCGTCGTAATGCCCTACCGTATTGGCAGCCTTGTCTGCCGAATAAAGCAAAGAGGCAAGCAATATATTTTTTTCTTTTGAATTTAAATTTTGCTCCTCCGCTATATATTCACGAATAAAACCGATTTTCAGCGCATCATTTTTTGAAAAGAATTTGCCGCCGTAATTTTCGGAAGCATAATTTTCAGGCAGATTCGCAGGGTTTAAATGAAAGAGGTCCTCTTTGATTCTTTCCAATTTGTTCAAATCGTAGGCTGTCTGCTCAAAAAAAGCTTTGTAAATGACCTCGTTGGAAAAAAGAAAATCGTTGATGAAGATTTCGTCTGCATGAGGGATCATTTGCAGACTCATGATAGCTGTACCCGCAAAAATATCGCAAAATGAGCCGCCCTTGCAATTTTCCGTGATCAAATCAGCAATCCAATCTGAAAGCTTATATTTGCTTCCTGTATACCGCCGGTTCCATATCTGATATGGCATCTGTCGTATTCCTTTCTATGTTTACTGAGAGAAAACCGATTTCATTTTATACCGTAGCTGAGAAATCAACAGCCATGGACTATGTATCAGTATTGTCAATCGTACATTTAACGCAGTCCCAAATTATCACCATTGATACGGATATCCAATGAGGTGATGCAAACAAGGCGGTGAAGAAGCGTGCGCGTACGGCTGGCGCTGTTTACACATATCAAAATTAAAGCTTTTCTTTTAATATTTCCGACACTTTAAGCAGCCGCATTTACATGTACCAAGCTTGGTACGTGAGACTCGTTATATTAATGCTACGTCAGGCTCTTTTTATGTTTTTATAATTAGGCGCTCCCATAATTTATTTACATTTTCAAATATCTTCGCTTATGCAGGAATGCTCCTGCTTTTCCACGCGTATAAGGGCACTTTTCGCACCTTGTCTATTGCGTGTTACAAGGAATTCATATAGAATTATATCACAAATAATCAAAGAAACCAATAAGAAATTGCACAATAATGGATCTTTTTTGAAAATACGATTTTTTCCTGAGATAAGCAAGCTCATAAATTGCTCTGTTTTTTGCCTGTTGTTTTATATCTCTCCTTTCAGAGCCGGTACGGACGCATCGACCGTGTTGTGGACCGGCTGGGAGTATATTATTTTTTACGGTATTGCCAGTGGGTCCTTCGGAAGCTCCGATTTGCCGGCGCTGAAATGAAATCCAAATTTTTCCGGTACTTGATGTAAAAAAATATAAGTTTTTCGAGCTTGTGCCTGACTCGTGAATTGCTTTCATATTGAAAGGTTTATGTTTATTGAAGGATTTTTATTGTTTTGCTACTGCGTTTCGATACGAAAAAGCGTATATCCGTTTTCGGTAAAATGTTTCCTTCCATCCGGATATCGGTTTTATCGTGAATAAATAAAACGATCGCAGGAACTTTGAAAATGTCCTTAAGACAGCATAAAAATCCACATAAAGCGGCTGGTGCGGCTTGGTGTTCATTTACAATTTATTTTTATTTTGTAAGTTTACAAGAACAAAATATGTTCAAATATTATTGAATAAAACAAAGGATAAAGTTACATGAAAGGGAGGAGATAAGGGGGAATTGATAGCGGTGAGGCTCTATAGGTTCAGGATGAATTAAACCAAATGCGGCGCGTAAAATACATACGGTCAAAAAATTGGCCATTTTACGTCCGTCGATGTCGCCGTATTTACGGCAGAATGTAGGTTATAATGAAGAACATATCTGTGAAACGTCGGCGTTTTCTTTCATTTCATTGGTTCTGCTTATCGCTATACTGCTGAATATCGCCGTCTTAGCTGAGAGCGAAACGACCGCTGAAAGCGGGAAAAGCACTGGTTTGGATTCCGCTCTGGAGAAGCAGATCCGCGCGAACTGTCTGGAAAAATACAAGCCGGACCACCCCAATTCAACAGAGGAGCTGATCCCTAACGATTTTCGGGTGTATAATTACGGAAATCATAACGGCTACGAAATGTTCGTGAAAGGTCTTGTTGACTGGGTTGCTGATTTAATGGATGGAAAACTGGAGATGGAAATTATATTCTCACTTTGGGCTCCATGGCCTATCTGGCGAATTTCCTTGCCTATAGGGATTCTGCTTTTATCACCGTTGGGGAAGCCTATGAAAAAGGACTTCTTACCGAGAGAGACACAACATGGGGCTTGCCCATAATAATTTCTTTCCCTTTACCGATGTCGAAAGAGATAGCTGGTTTATCAATGCAGCGGCTTATGTATAAAGGGAAGGCTGTGTGAAGAGAACCGATGAAACACGGTTCTCGCCTGATCTTACAATGACGCGCACTATGCAGACTACAAATCTGTGGCGCTGGAAGGGTTCGTCAAAGGTTTATGAGAATTCATTTAAGGATGTTGCGAAGGATTTATGGTATACCTACGCGGTATCATGGGCCGCTGTAGCCAAAATCGTCAAGGGGACAGGCGACGACGCGTTCAGTCCTGACGACACCATTATGCGCGAACAGCTTGTAATGCTTTTGTTCCGGTATGCGGAAAAGTATGACATCGACACAAAGGCAAGAGGGGGATCTCCGGGTTCTCGGCTGCTTCAGCAGTCAGTGATTCTGCGACGGACGCTATGGAATGGGCTGTGGCAGAGGGGCCTGTCGTGGGGGCTGACGTTAACGGAAAACTCTGCCTGAATCGAAAAGGTGAAATCACAAGAGCCGAGTGCGCCGTTTTCCTTTAGCAATTTCTCAGCGCTTTACAGGCATAGGCTAACGGTATTTTCTGTGTCCATTTTGATTCTGATTATCTTTTTAAAACGTTTTCTGTTGCACGGCCGTCCCGACTGAAATGTATCAGGACCGGACAGTCTTTTTAAAATGTTACATAACGCGGTAAATGTTTGTTTCTCCCGGTTCTCAATAACATGAAAACTTACCGTAGCAAAGGAAAAGATAAATCCTCAGATATATAATAGCGCGGTTTGTGTATGCGGCAGGAAAACTGATACGTCTACCTTACGAAATGTCGTTGAATAACGGTGATTTAAATTATTGTTAAGAACGAGGCGTCTCTACATGGTTTTAATGGTTCCCCTCGCAGCATGGTTTTTGTGTGCCTTGTGATAATCTCTGAGCCGTGCACTTCGGCGCAGAAGGCGGAAAATAGATTCCGGAAATTTATATAATATTTAATTAAAAAAATATTGCATGCAGCACCGCTTATTTACAGTGAAGCTATATTGGAGATAAGATATTCTGCAGTATATTCGGTTGCCCTACGTCAATGCTCGATGCATTATAGGTTCTGCATTCACCTGTAACAGGCTTCATAACGATAAGGTGCCCCTATGTTCCGAGAAAGTCAGAGCGGCAGCAGCCTTGTTTAGCTTACGGGGAACAAGACTGCTGCTTGCTTTTATATTACTCTGTGCATGGGCCGACAAAAACGGTATGAAATACAGGGTTTCAAAGCTTAAACTCGCAAACATCAACCGTCTGAAACCAACGGGAAAGTTGACGGTTTTGAACTTGGATCGACCGTTTTGGGAAACGGACAAAGGCTTTTCGTTTGCAGTGATTCCTCTGTTCTCTATTGATTTTTCCTTGGCTTTTTGGTACAATACAACCGGTTGTTTGGATGAGTGCTGCGTCATATTGTTTCCCAAGCGCCTTTTGAAAAAGTTTCATCTATTACGCAATTACGTTATACCAAACAAATATTAGTCAATACGTAATTACGAAAAAATTGAGAGATTTATAAAATCATCAGAGGAATGTTCTGCCAAGAAAGTGAGCACCTATAAGAAAAAGCGCTGTTGAGGACTTGCAGCGCCTTGGCGTTTCGATCAGCCGACACTTTACCGCAGAGACCTGAGACCCAGAAGCAGGCATTTTTATTTGAATCCCCAAAATACATTCTGCATTCAGCGGACCGCATAGAGAATGGGAGGATTAGGATATGAACACGACATTTATGGAGCTCTTTCTGGATAGGACTCATTTTCCGAGTGATGCGCAAAAGGAACTTTTCAGATGTTTGCGTCTGCTGGCTGAAAAGGGGTGTGGTCCGATGTTCGATACGATGCTTGAGGATTTTTTCAATTCTCACTTTGATATTGATCAGACACAGCTTTCCGTAGACCGTCTGGCGAGTCAAACAGCGGTCTCACCCTATACAATATGGCTGCTGCTGTTGATTCATGCTGCGGATTATACAAAGGCTGATTATGCACGCCGCGGTATTCGAGAGGAGCTCTTTTGGGAGACCTTTTCAGATTTAAGAATAAAAGCAATTGAATGCCGGGAGATAAAAGGTGTTTGGGGTGTCTTTGTCGCTTTTTGGTATCCAATCTTCTATACATGCGATATCGTAAAGATAGGCCGTTTTGAATATGAGAATCAACGATACCCCCTGGATTGTCCCTACACCTTCGGTGATATAACCGTCAAAAAGGGAGATCCTGTAAAGAGCCTGCATATCCCCTCCAGCGGAGAGCCCTTTGACGGGAACGCAAGGTTAGAGTCCTACCGCAAGGCTTATCACTTATTTAAGCCGGAGCTCGGCGGAGGTCCGCTTATATGCATTTGCCATTCTTGGCTTTTGTATCCCGAATACCGAAAGCTGCTTGATCCGTCCTCTAATATCCTTGGATTTATGGGGGATTTTGATATTATCCATCGGTATGACAAGGAAGCGTTCAGCGATGCATGGCGTGTTTTTGGACGGGACCATCAAAAGCCTGCTGACGCTCTTCCGGAAAACACATCCCTCCAGCGTGCTTTTAAGCGCCATCTACTTGCCGGCGGTCAAACCGGAGAGGGCTTTGGCATTATGCTGTTTCACGGCAACAGGATTCTGAATTCAAAAGGAGCGGCCGACCGATTTTCTGTTGGCTTATAGGTAGGTAGCGCCGTGCATTATTTCATGTCTTTTTTGAATGTCTGGAAGAAGCGGTCATATGTGTCGGTTTTTTTATGACGGCGTGCACGTATATTATTTTCAAAGGGATATAAAATTCTGCTGCAGGAGAATATCCTTGGATACATACAAAGTTTCCATGCAGGCCGGTCTCTCGATGAATTAGCGGTCGATGACCGGCCTGCGGATGGCTTGTATCCTCACCCTTCAAAAACTTTTCCGTGTGCAAGCTCAGGACTCTGCCACCGTCACATTAGTTTCAATGAAATAGTGCAGCTATTTTTCAGGAGATAATTTATAATATACGCACGTTTAATTCAAATGAAAAAGTTTGTGATATCTCTTGACACAAGATATTTTTTTTGTTATAATATCATTCGTGCTTAGAGAGGAATGGCCTGGTAGTTCAGTTGGTTAGAACGCTAGCCTGTCACGCTAGAGGTCGTGGGTTCGACTCCCATCCAGGTCGCCATTTATTAGGAAAAAAGATGCTGATGTGGCGCAGTAGGTAGCGCACATCCTTGGTAAGGATGAGGTCACGGGTTCGAATCCCGTCATCAGCTCCAGTCGAGAGCCTTGACATGCAATTCGTGTGCGAGGCTTTTTTTCTTTGCCATAGTTTTGACTCTCATGTGGAAAGCGGCATCTTTTTCGCTGCCTCTTTTTACATTTTTTATTTTCGAAGCTGAGAGATGGGGAACAGCGATCACTTTCGCCAGAAGACAGTCTGCCCAGGGGGGGTGGAAGGCATCTGTCTAAGAGGACTCATTTTAGATTTGTTTGCTGCAATAAATTCATAGAGGACAGAGAAAAAGCAGCGGAAAATATGGGTGAGTAAAGCTCCATAATAATTACCGCATTGTCATGACAGAAACAACATAGCGTGTGAAAGATTTTTTAGCGCTATAGCAATTTGAATTACAATTATTGTATGATTTGACTAAATAATGTTGGTTTTATCCATATTTTATATTATATTTGACTTTCTGAGTGTTTTGTGTTAACATAAACGAAATAGCAGATCTAAGCATAGATAAACGACACTTTATAATCCCTATACGGAGAGATACGGCTTTGACGTAGGACGGAAAAATCTGCGGTTTGATTCATGAAGAGGACAAGAACCGCTCAGCGTAAAATTAATATCTATGATTTTTGGTGAGGTTGCGATGAACTATCGTATTGCAGTTTGTGATAACGACACGGCGGAGATCGAATACCTTGCATCGATTGTGAACGAATGGTCGAGAAAGACGAATAACCTGACTGCCATATCATTATTTAGATCCGCCGAAGCCTTTTTATACGATTATGCTGAAAATAAAAATTATGATATACTTCTGCTGGATATTGAAATGGAGAGAATCAGCGGTGTCGAGCTTGCCAGATATATCCGAGCTCAAAACAGAGAAATACAGATCGTGTTTGTGACCGGTTATAGGGATTATATTCTAGAGGGTTATGAGGTTGAGGCGTTGCATTATCTGATCAAGCCGGTCAGTGCCTGCAAGCTGTCGGATGTACTTGACCGCGCCGTCCTGAAGCTCAGGCGGAATGAACACGCGCTGCTTTTCAACATCGAGGGTGAAAGCGTACGCATCCCGTTGTACGAAATTCGATATATAGAAGTCTGCCGAAATTATACTACAGTTCACGCAAACGGCGAATATACGGTAAAGTCCACGCTTAAGGAGATGGAGGCTGAGTTGGACGAAAGCTTTTTTAGGACTGGCAGATCCTTTATCGTCAATCTGAGAGTGATTAGAAAAATGACCAGACAGGACGTTATACTGACCGATGGTACAAGGATCCCTCTTTCGCGGGGGTATTACGATGCCCTGAACCGTGCGGTTATCGAGCGCCTTTGACGCTCCTTTATTTTTTATCCATTGCGCAAATTGTTTTTATGCAGCTTCTGCGCAGGCAAGGCTATGGATCGTTTACCGGCAAAGTTTGTTGACGTGCTTTATATATCGAAGCATAAAGAGAGGGGGCTGTACATGTCCTTTTTATCCAGAATGATAGACTGCAGAATTGAAGCTTATCAGAGCGAGCTCATCCGTATACACTACGCCGAGGTAGAAAACATGTATCGACAAATACGTGGCTGGCGGCACGATTACCGCAATCACATACAGGTGATGAAGGCTTACTTGGTTCAGGGAGAGACGGAAGCGCTGGGGGAATACCTCGACGCGTTGGTAAACGATCTTTCTGCAGTGGACGTGGTTATCAGGACCGGAAACCGAATGGCAGACGCCATTCTTAACAGTAAAATTTCGCTTGCCCGTTCCAAGAATATCCGCGTTACCGTGGATGCAAACATTCCGGTGGAGCTGAGGACGTCTGAGATTGATCTCTGTATCATCATCGGTAATCTTTTTGACAATGCCATTGAAGCCAGTTATGCTTTGCCGGAGGATCAGCGGTCGATCCGTGTTTACATGGATATGAAGGGAACGCAGCTGTACATGTCCTTTACCAATAGAACGGCCTTGAAAAAACAAAAGAAGATAGATGGTCGTTTTCGAACATCCAAGGGAGAAGGTCACGGTTTCGGTTTGGTTCGGATAGACAATATCGTCCAGCGATACGACGGATATCTCAGAAGAGAAAGCGAGGATGGTGCATTTACGACTGAGATTTTGCTGCCGCAGTAAAACCGTTCGTCCCCAAAATTCGACAGTTTATCCCCGAGATCGAAAAAACCTGTTTTTTATGGTATGCTGGTATAGCTGAAACAGGTTGCGACTCATGACCTGAAAAATTCATCTCTTATAGACTTTGGCGCAGGATGATTTTTTAGAAACATCATTTATGGGGGAATGAGAATGGTAGATGCAAAAAACAAAAAAGAAAAACCAGCGAAGCCGAAGTATAATATGTGGCAGAATTCGATGTATATGATCTCCTTAGCTTGGAGACATGAGTGGACTGTTCTGGCGCTGTGCATACTTCAGGCGGTGTTCGCGGTGGGGAGCAATTTGGTGAATCTGTATGTTTCACCTGCAATCCTCTCGGCTGTGGAGAATAGGGTACCGTTTTCCAATCTGATTTTGACGATAGCATTTTTCATCGGTCTTATCATGCTGTTTGCGGCTGTGCAGTCCTATATAGGGTCTAAGTGCGCTGAATGATAAGGCTGCCACGACCTCGTTTCCCAACACTGAGGACGACCGCTTTATAAAGCTGCAGGCAAAGGCAGGAGAAGCCGTTAGCAACAATTTAGAGGCGACTGAAGCTGTATGGGGGACGCTGACCTCGCTTCTGCAGAATCTTCTCGGCTTTGGCATATATGTTTTTATGCTTTCGTCGCTGGATCCTCTGATGCTGGTGGTGATTCTGGCTACTGCGTTAATCGGATACTTTATCGGAAAGTATATCAACGGTTACGGCTACCGCCATCGTGAAGAAGAGGCCGAATATCAAAAGACAATGTCGTATATTGACGACCGCGCGAGGGATTACGCGGCAGCAAAGGATATTCGCCTTTTTGGTCTGCGGCCCTGGTTTGAGGAAATATACGAAAAGGCGCTGAACGCTTATGCAGCCTTTCACAAGCGGTCGGCAAGGGTATATATTTGGGGAAATATTGCGGATCTCGTGCTTGCCTTCATACGCAACGGAGCCGCATATGCGTATCTTATTGCAAGGGTACTGAACGATGGACTCGACGCTTCACAGTTCCTGCTGTATTTTTCAGCGGTCGGCGGCTTTAGCGGATGGGTATCGGGGCTGCTTGGCGGCTTTTCGGCGCTTCACAGACAAAGCCTTGACCTCTCCACTGTCAGAGAATGTCTCGAATATCCGGAGCCGTTTCGTTTTGAGGGCGGGGAACCGCTCCTTCCTGAATGCGGAAAGACTTACGAAATCCGGCTTGAAGATGTGACCTTCCGTTACCCCGGCACTGAGAAAAATATTTTTTCGCATCTGAACCTTACGCTGAAGCCGGGAGAAAAGCTTGCGGTCGTCGGCCTCAACGGCGCGGGAAAAACAACGCTTGTCAAGCTGATCTGCGGTTTTTACGATCCTACGGAGGGGCGCGTCTTGCTCAACGGAAGAGACATCCGGGCGTATAACCGAAGGGATTATTATCTTCTCTTTTCGGCGGTTTTTCAATCGTTTTCGCTGCTTGCGGGGACGATTGCAGCGAACATTGCGCAGAACGAGGATGACATCGATATGAAAAGGGTCGAAGAATGCGCCGAAAAGGCCGGATTGCGGGAAAAAATTGATAGCTTGCCGCAAAAATACGAGACGCATCTTTATCGCGAGATCTACGAGGACGCCACGATGCTTTCCGGCGGAGAAACGCAGCGCCTGATGCTTGCGCGAGCGCTGTATAAGGACGCGCCGGTGATTCTATTGGACGAACCGACCGCTGCGCTCGATCCTGTAGCGGAATCGGACGTTTATAGCAGATACAACGAGATGACCGATGGAAGAAGCGCGGTCTATATCTCACACCGTCTGGCGTCGACGCGCTTCTGCGACCGGATCCTCTTCATCGAGGATGGGGGGATTGCGGAGGAGGGGACGCATGAAAGTCTGCTCCGACACGGCGGACGGTATGCGGAGCTCTTTGAAATCCAGAGCAGATATTATCGGGAGGAGGCGGATGAAATTGAAAGGGAGATCTAAAGAAAAAAAGCTGCTCTCGTGGCGAGAGACTTGGAAAATCAACCTCTGTGCGGTGAAGCTGATATATGCCAGATATCCGGGGGCTCTCATTTCCCGCATCGTTAGGGTCATATTCGCCGCACTCAGCCCGTATGTCGGTATCTATCTTTCCGCGCGCATCATCGACGAGATCGCAGGTGCGCGCGACACGGAAAGGCTTATACACCTGGTACTGACCGCGCTTTTTGCGGCTGCGGCCATATCTCTTTTTAATTCTCTGCTTTCCCAGTGGTGCAATGTTGAAAATGCAGACCGATATTTTAAAAACAATCACATCCTGACGAGAAAAATGTTAGAGATGGATTTTATCAGTGTGGACGATACCAAAACGCATGAAATGCTATCTACCATTCTTCAAAATCAGAACAGCGGCGGTTGGGGCCTCAACCGAACGATCGGCCTGCTTGACGGTATCATCTCTTCCTTTTTCACGCTGACCGGCGGCTTCGCGCTGACGGCAACGCTTTTCACCAGCCGTGTTCCGGAAAATTCAAGTCTCGCGGTGCTCAACCATCCGCTTTCGGTTCTCCTGATTTTGGCGCTAATGGTGTCGGTTACCTGTCTTGCTCCGGTGCTTTCGACAAAGGCCAACAGCTTTTGGGCAAAAAAATCAAATCTTCACAATGAGAGCAACCGGTCGTTCGGGTTTTTCGGTTTTCTGGGATATAAACGGGAGCTTGCGCCAGATGTACGCATTTACCGACAGGATCGGCTTTGTCAAAAATATAATATGGACAAAAGAGGGACATTTGCTCCTAAGGGGGTGTTCGCCGAATATGCGCGAGGCAAGGGTGGGCTGCTGAATGCGGCTTCGGCAGCGGTATCCGTTATCTTTACCGGCCTTG
>DXYE01000064.1:1433-15290 GCA_019415985.1 Clostridiales bacterium | reverse complement strand
AAACAGAATATAGAAGGGAGGAGGTCATGCAGGGCATATGCCCTGCATGACCTCCTCCCGGCTTTTTTCCCGAAATACCGCCCCCGATATTTATCCCAGCCTGTATCCCAATCCCCGAACCGTCCGAATCATCACAGGGTCCTGAGGATCATCCTCAATTTTATCGCGCAGGCGTTTGATATAGACTGTAAGCGTATTGTCGTTCACAAAGTCTCCAGCGGCATCCCATATTTCCTCAAGCAATCTGGCACGGGTCAAAACCTCCCCCTTGTGCTGAAAAAAGGTCAGCAGAAGCCGATATTCCAGCGCGGACAGAAACAGCTCCCGCCCATCCTTTACAACCAGCCCTTTGACCGTATCCACCTGTAAATCGCCGCATTCCAATATTTTTCCGGTTTTTCCCACCCGCCGCAGTACACTCCGAATCCTTGCAAGCATCTCCAGCGGCCGAAAGGGTTTGCTTATGTAGTCGTCCGCCCCCATATCCAGTCCCATAGCTACTGTGTATTCGTCGTCCGCAGCCGTCAGAAAGATGACTGCCGGGCTGCCGTACGATTTGGCTGCAGCCAGTACGGCAAAGCCGTTTCCATCCGACAGCGAAATATCAAGCAGCAGAAGATCAAACGTCTCGTGTGCCAGCCGTTCCACAGCCGCTGTTTGTCCCGTGACTGATACGACGGAAAAACCCTCTCCGCTGAGAAATTCAGTCAAACTGCTGACAATATCCCGGTCATCCTCCACCAAAAGAATTTTTATAATCCCCACATTTATCGTCCTTTCCTTCTGCTCCCGAAATTGGATATTATAGGTATATGAAGGTTAAGCAAAGCAATCGGAATACTGCAAAGGCATTCATACCGTCACTATCCGCAAAATTACGTTAATACAGTCACATCACATACAAAAGGATACAGAGAAAATGCAGCAGACTGCCGGCACAGACGAAGAGATGAAAGACAGAGTGAATGTACGCCCTGCGTCTCCCGTATGCATAAAATACCGCGCCCACCGTATAGGCAAGCCCGCCCCCGAGCAGCAGCGCCGTTCCGCCGCCGCCCAATTCCCGGATCATAGGTACCGCCGCGGCCGCAATGCACCAGCCCATACCCAAATAACTGCACATAGAGAAGACTTTAAACGCATCCAGATCAATCGAATTCAGCACAATGCCAAGCACGGCCATGCCCCATACGACTCCGAAAATGAACCACCCCAGCACAGGGGAGACCGGCCGGAGCGTACACAGCGAAAATGGCGTGTAGGTCCCGGCGATCAGAAGATAAATGGAACAATGGTCAATGACCTGAAAAACCTTTTTGCTCGGAAGCCTCGGAGACAAGCCGTGGTAAATGCTCGACATGGTATACAGTACGATCATCGTGGCGCCGAAAACCGCGCCGCTGACGACTCCATATACGTTCCGGTGCAGCACGGCAAACGCGACGCACAGCACCGTCGCAACGATTCCCAGCACCCCTCCCGCAATATGGGAAACCATATTAAAAATTTCTTCGCCCTTCGTGTAGACCGGCAGCACACGCTCCCTTAGCGGCGTTCGTTTCATTCACCAGACTCCCTTCCCCCTTCGCAGCTTCTCCGGAATTTTACAGTCACGGTCTCATCTTTCACCTGCGTCCAAACTAAGGCGAAACGCGAGCGTATCGCATGGTTTGATGTGACTGAATTTCAAATGAACTGCGTTCATGCCGGTCCGACAGCGGCAGTACGCCGCCTGACGCCGGTATGTATACGCCGCCGGCCTGCTCCTTTTCAGTCGAGCAAGGTGGGGCCGCAACCGAAATACGCACAGGCCGAACGGTACCTCTCCTCGCGCGCAAGACGTTCACTTTCCGTCACAGAAGGGCGCAGAACCGCCCGGATCAACACGTTTTTCGGCGTTTCGTCGGGATCGATCAGTTCCACCGTTTCGGCGCGGTAGCCCTTGCTTTCCAGCCATAAGCACCGCAGCGCATCGGTCGCGGCGTCGCAGAGCTTATTTTTCAGAAGCGGATAATCCGTAATGAACGAAAGCGCCTCACAATGCATTTTTCCAAGCAGCTCGTGGTGACAACAGGGCGTGGAAAGGATCGCCTGCGTTTTCCAGCGCCAGGCGTTCCGCAGCACCAGGTCTGTCGCCGTATCACAGGCATGCAGCGACACCACGAGATGCGGCTGCCGCCCCGGCTCATAAGTATTGATATCAGCGGCAAAAAATTTCAAACCGACATAATGGAGTGTCTCCGCCGCCCGGTTGCAAAACGCGACCACGTCCCGCTTGCGGTCGACGCCCGTCACGTAGGCTTCCCGTTTTTTGACCTGTACCAGATAAAAATACACGGCGAAGGTCAGATAGCTTTTGCCACAGCACAGGTCGATGACATCGAGCGGCCCCTCCTGCGGCAACAAAGGATACACGTCGTCAAGAATTTCTAAAAAACGGTTTATCTGCCTGAATTTGGAACGCTTTTTGTCGTATATGCGCCCGCTTTGATCGCACAGCTCCAGACAGTGCAACAAGGGATAGGCGTCCCCCAGGCCCTCGGAAAGGATATACCGGCGCCGATTGTCGTGGGGCGCGGGCGTGCAGGTCTTGTCCTGCTTTGCAATCCGGCTTTGAAGCGTACACTTCCCCTTCTGCGACCACCGGATCTCAAAATCTCCGCCGAGCGTCACGCCGTTTGTCTGAAGAAACGCCCGCTGCGCCAACGCTGTGAGCGCCTCCGGCGCCTCGCCCAGCGGTACATTGCGGTGCAGCGCTTTGCCGTCCTTTCGCTGCGTTTCGATCTGTATATAAACGCCATCCTTTTTCTGAAAAGGGACCGCATAGGCACGGACTATTTCCGGGTCCCGAGGTCGGCTGAAGGTGATCTTCCGCAGAATCAGCGGAGCGCAGATATCGATCATCAATGCCCTGATCTTTTCCGAAGCTTCCATGATACCCCCGACGGTAAAAAACCGCATTCTATATCATTTATATTCCAATGAGGACTGTTTTATGCAGAAAATTTCCATAAAGTGCAAAGTTCCGCCGCAGGGGGCGGGCACTTTTGCCGGACACAGCAGCGCGGCGCGCAGCCGGTCCCCGCGCGCCGCGGCTTCAAATCTGTTTTCCGGTATCTTTCAGCGTAAAAACGACATCGAAGTCACAGTTCAAAGCTTCCGCGATCTCCTTCAAATCCTCCAAAGAGAAGGAGTCGTTGGTGAATCTGCTGTAGTAATACCGCTTGTTTTTTCCCAGCTTGCCCACCAATTCCTGAATGGTCATGTCGCGCTCCCACAATAATTTGCGGACTTTAATCGTAATGTGCATGGCTCTGCCCTCAACGTTCTCATGGATTTCAGTCATAAAATGGCTGCATAAAACGGCGCTGCTGCATTAGGCTGCGGTACGAATCGCTGCCTGAATCTCTGAGCGCAGTTGATCCTTGATTATATTTTTTTACCGGAATCTCTTAAAATGAAGGAACTTTCAAAATCACAATCCAGCGCTTCTGTAATCTCCTATAAATCTTTCTCTCTTAAATTATCTCGTTTTAATTTGTTTCCTAAATTGTTACCATTTGTTCCTAATTTTACCGCTAATTCTTTTATTGTCATATTCCTCTCATGTAACAAAACATGAATTTTCACAGCCATCCCCATAATATCACTCCTCTATTACGTACAATTATACACTTTAATTCGTAATATTACAAATTAAAATAGGATTTTACATTTATTTTTATAGTTTAATGCTTTATCAAATACGAATTAAAGTGTGTAATCATATAGTAATGCGTATTTTCATACAATTTTGTGTGTTCACATAAAATGTTAATTTTTTTGATGAGATGGAGATATAAAATGTTTTGCCGTCAAATGAAAGAACACCATCTCTCCACGCTTCGCGAACATCTCCAGACGCACGCCCGACCCCTTCCCCTCTGCCCCATTTACGTGGTCAATCTCTCCATTGACAAAGCGCGCTACACGCTCTCCGTCATGCTCGGCAAGCGCCATAAAGCCTATGGCCCTCTACGCGGTCCAATACCCCCTCGAGTCTCCGTCCGCCAACGCCGAATGCGCGCTGGTCACGGAAAATCTTTTTCTCGCCGCGCTGCCCGAAATCCTGCTCTACCCTACCAGAGTTTGCGTGAAAACCCGCCGTCTCCCGACGCGGCCTGAACATGTTCCGCCCAAGCGAAAGCTTTCCGGCTTCCGGCAGGGGAGATGGGCAGTCTGCGCACTCCGGGACGGTTCCGAAACGGCGAAGATTTGGGAAAATCCGCTGCACGCTCCCGGACGGCGGCGCAGCGCGCGAGGTATTCCGCGCCTTCGCGCCGCCGGCTCCCCTTTGCTCTTTTATACAAATAAACCCGTAAAACCGGCGCTTTCAGTCTGCGGCCAATCCTCTATTCCATGCCGTCCAGACTGAAAGCGCCGGTTTTGGTTTCCTTGCACGTTTCCTTCGTCAGAATCCGCGGTATGTGCGGATCAATACGCCTTGCCCCAATACACCAAGTGTTTCGCCGGTTTACCGCAGCAGACGCAGGTTTCACCGAACGGCTCCTCACCGAACGGCATGCAGCGGGAGGTGACATCCGCTTTTTCCTTCAGCGCGATCTCACACGCTTCGTCGCCGCACCACATGGCGCGGATGAAGCCTGGTTTCGCCTTTGCCGTTTGAATTAGCGTTTCCAAATCCTCCACAGTTACCGTCATGCTCTCGCGGCGTGCGAACGCGGCGTCGTACAGCGCACGACGGAGCTCCTCCAACAGACGCGGTACCGCTGATTCTATTTCGTCGAGCGGCACCACGGTTTTCTCACGCGTATCGCGGCGCACCAGTACGCACTGGTTCTGCTCGATATCCCGCGGGCCGATTTCCAGCCGCAGCGGAACGCCCTTCATCTCGTATTCCGCGAACTTCCAACCCGGGCTGTTGTCGGAATCGTCCATTTTTGTACGGACGATTTTGGATAGGCGTTCGGTAATCTCGGCGGCCTTTTCGCACACGCCGGGCTTGTGCAGTGCGACAGGCACGACGACGACTTGGATGGGCGCTACTGCCGGCGGCAGTACGAGTCCGCTGTCGTCTCCGTGGGCCATGATAATCGCGCCGATAGCACGTGTCGAGATGCCCCAAGAGGTCTGGTGACAATACTGGAGCTGATTTTCTTTATCCAAATACTGAATTTCGAAGGCGCGGGCAAAGCCGTCCCCGAAATTGTGCGACGTACCGCCCTGCAGGGCTTTTCCGTCGTGCATCATGGCCTCAACCGTATAGGTTGCCAGCGCGCCGGCGAATTTTTCCTTATCCGTCTTGCGTCCGCGAATGACCGGAATCGCAAGTGAATCCTCGTAGAAGCGTGCGTAAACCTCGAGCATCCGCTGTGTTTCGGCCTCCGCTTCCTCCGCTGTGGCATGCATGGTATGCCCCTCCTGCCATAGAAATTCTCTGCTGCGCAGAAACGGTCTGGTCGTCTTCTCCCAGCGCACGACGCTGCACCACTGGTTATACAGCTTCGGCAGGTCCCGCCATGATCTGATGATATGCGCATAATGCTCGCAGAACAGTGTCTCCGACGTCGGACGCACGCACAGCCGTTCCGTAAGCGGCTCGCTGCCTCCGTGTGTGACCCATGCCACCTCGGGCGCAAAGCCCTCGACGTGCTCCTTTTCCTTGTTGAGCAGCGATTCGGGAATGAACATCGGCATATAGACGTTTTCATGTCCGAGCGCTTTAAACGCTTTGTCGAGGATACTCTGGATATTCTCCCATATAGCGTAGCCGTACGGCCGAATGATCATACAGCCTTTTACGCTGGAATAATCGATAAGATCCGCCTTTTTGACGATGTCCGTGTACCATTTGGCAAAGTCCTCATCCATGGAGGTGATTTGTTCGACCAATTTTTTATCTGATGCCATTTTACTCAACCTTCCCCAAAGACGGTCGGTTTAGGCTCACACCCGCGCCTGAATCCGAAGCCGTGCTTCCGGATGCCGCCCGTCTGTATTTCGATACGGGCCCCTGCCCGTCATAGCCGCGTTTTCGGCGGCTTATTTTCCGTTCGATTCGTCCGGCTCGCTGTCTCCCTCGTAAATGCCGCAAATTTCGGCTATGTTTTCGGGCAGCGGTTCTTCCATATAATCGTCTGTGTACTCCTCGTCTCCGAAGTAGCTGGCCACGCCTTTTTCCTTCACCGGCCTGCGCACCGGACGCATATAATAGGGCTTGGAAGAGGAGATCGACTGCTCGTTCTTTTCTCTATCCCTTGCGCCGCTCTCCTGCGTTCTGCCGTTTTTTGAGCCGCGGCTCTTCTCCGCATTGTCGCCCTTTGCCTGTCTCGGTCTTTCCCGTCTCTCGGACTTGGATATGGTCTCCGCTTTCTCCTGCTTTTCTTCCTTGGTTCCCGGATTTGTCAGAAAGATTACAATTTTTCTGTTGTTTTCTGTGCCCACAGAGTTGGTCGATACGCCCTCGATATTCTGTATCTCAGAGTGAATGATTCTGCGCTCATACGGCGTCATCGGCTCCAGGGTGATGTTTTTTCTGTACTTCAGCGCTTTGGCCGCCATTCTTCTGGCGAGCTGCCTCAGGGTTTCCTCGCGTTTCGCACGATAGTTCTCCACATCGAGCGTAAAACGCGTGTAAGTTCTGTCCTCCTCGTCTTTTCGATTGGCCGCAAGATTCACAAGGTACTGCAACGCGTCCAGTGTATCGCCGTGATGTCCGATGAAGATACCGGCCTTTTCGCCGGAAACAGACAACAGCTTTTCTCCCTCCTCGGTTTCACCAAGCGTGACCGTCGCCTCTACCTCCATTTCCTTGATCAGTGTCTGCAAAAACTTCAAGGCCGCCTCGTCCGGTTTCAGTACGTATACGACCTTTACCTTTGCCGGCGCCGCTCCGAGGCCCAACAGCCCTTTTTTGGGCTGCTCCAATACCTCATAAGTGACGGCGTCCGGGGATACGCCTAAGGCTTCCGCCCCCGCAGAGACCGCTGCCTCCACTGTCTTTCCTGTTACCACTGTCTCCTTTTTCACTTTTGTTCACCTCATTTAATATATTTCGTGCCCGGCAGCTCTTGTTCTGCCGGAAACCCGTTTTATATGTATCCCTCTTTGTGTCTCGATCCTGAAAAAGCTGAACGCGGGAATTTTCATCGTTTCGTTTGTTGCAGATATATAAATGCTTTTTGCCTTTTGGCTTGCCTTTACGCGATGCGGTTTCTCCCCTGCTCTCATCACGGGAAAGCCTTTTTGCTTTCCTAAAAAAGTTACTGCCTTGCAGGCGGGTATTTCTCGAATTTCGTCACGCCTGCGCGCTCCGCATATGCCGCTGCCTGGTCAAATTGGTAACACAAGGCCTCGTAGCAGTGGCAGTCTCCGGAAAGGATAAAGCGTCCACCAAGCTCCTGCATCCGCCGCAGCAGCGGTATTGAAGGATAAGGCCGGCTTCTGTAACCGCGGAATATCGCACCGGTATTGATCTCAAAGACCGCTCCCTTTGGCACGAGAACCTCCAAGGCTTCCATAGCCGGCGTAAGATACCTTGGGTCGCTCTCGTCAAACAATTTCCCGCCTTCGTTGAATTTAGTCACCAGATCATAATGTCCGATCACCGCCGGGCCTCTGTCCGCCAGATGCGAAACTTCCTCATAAAAATCGCAAATATATGCAAAGATATCGCCATTATAATACGCGTTGACATCCGCCTGTAGTCTCTCTCCGGATTCATCCACCGGCAGATACACGCTGTCTTTCTTGACAAAATGGGCGGAGCATATGATATAATCAAGGCCCTCAAGCGGAAGTTCGGAGAACAGATCCAACTCGAGGCCGGCTAAAACCTCCATTCTGTCCTCATACATTGTGCGGACACGATCTATTTCGGTTTTATACTCCTCTATCCAATTCTCCTTTAAACACCAGCCGCATTCAAAAGGCATGGGAGAATGCGACGAAAACCCGATTGCATACATTCCCATTTTGAATGCCGCTGCGGCCATTTCTTCTATGCTTTCCCTGCCATCACAGAATCGTGTATGTACATGGAAATCACCGTATTTCCGCATATATACAAAGCTCCCTTTCCTGCTGTAATTTACTTATGTCTGCTTAGTCCCTTCCTAATACTGTTTCCTGTTCGGGATATGGCGCTTTTTTTACCCATTCACCCTTCCACCTTGAAGGACAAAATGATATACTTCTCACCACGCCCCCATAGTTCTGATTTGGTCATCAGTTTCCTTCGTTCGAGCTTTCCTCTAACTTCCGCCCGGTTGACCGGTTCTTTTCTTTGTCCCGCCGTTTCCCTACCACACTGTCACTCAGCGTAATCTGAAAACGGCAGAAGGATAGGAATGCAGTACAGCATGATGTAAATCCCGGAGATAAAGGGGACTTCAAGGAGAAACTTACAGACATCAAAACAAGGCAGTAGCTGTCTGCCAAATAGGGAACCTCCTGCATTTACAATACGCTTTTTTATCTGTTCTTCTCATGCCGAACGCCAAAACCCTGTCGTATCAGGACAAAGACTTGCATTCGTATCTGTTCAGACGTGCGGCTGTTCATATTGTTCCGAAATTTTATTGTTTTTTATAAAAATTTTCCTTATTCCCCATTTTTCTCCCAATGTAAAGCTTCAGATCCGATATCGTGCAATGCGCCCATGATAATCTAGGAACTTTCCGGACGTCGGCGTGCAGGGAGCTTTACATGAACAAAGAGGCCCGTCCGTCACCGGGCAGGCCCTGTTTTTTATGCGTCGCGGTTGTCGTCCTTCAGTTCGGCATGATCGATACCCGCTGTTCTCTCAGGCAGAGCCTTTTTCTTCGATTCCGGCTCCTTCTGCTCACCGGATTTCTCTGACTGCTCGAAATCTTCGTCGTCGATATGATGCAGCGAACGCACCTTGGCCTGCTTCTTCTTTTCCTTCTTAGAGGATACCCCGAGTTCCCTTTCCGCGGCTTTGTAGTCTTCCTCTGTAAACTGCGGTATCGGGTACATTTTGGACAGGATAACCTGCTGTACCAACCCCAGGATGTTCTGATACATCCAGTATACACCAATGGCAGCCGAAATCGTACAGGAAATGAACACACTGATCAGAGGCATGGACAAATTCATGATTTTCATGGAAGCGCCTGCGTTCTGTCCCTCCGGCTGGGGCGGGGCGTATGTAAATTTCCGTGTCAGCTTCATGGTAAAATAAGATACGACAAATGTCAGGATCGGTATGAGAATCAACCAGCTCGCAAGATGCTCCATGGGAATGGCCGACAGATCGATGGCCCCGTTAAAAATTGTAAAATTCGGTATGTCCGCCGTGGTAAAGCCCTCGATCAGTCCATCGAAATTCTGATTGCCCAGCTCACGCATCTTGGTAATCATCTGTATCTGGTTTGTAAATTTATCTATGGTGGACATGCCGCCGGCTGTGAGCAGCTCGTTGATTTTGGTTTGCAGCAGAGCTACACTCTCGGTCGAGAGCTTGCAGATATAGCTCAGCGGATTTGTAATAATACTGTACAGCGACCAGATGATCGGGAGCTGCAGCAGCAGCGGCAGGCAGCCTCCGGCAGGATTAAAATGCTCGCGCGAATAGAGATTCATGATCTCTTCCTGCATTTTCTGCTGCGTCACCTTATCCGTTCGACCTGCATATTTTTTGCGGATAGCCTGTTCCTTTGGACGCAGCGAGGCCTGTTTGACCATATTTTTCTGCTGCTTGATCCCCAGCGGAAACAAGACGAGCTTCATGATGATGGCAAAAAACAGCAGTGCTATTACATAGCTGTGCGTCAGATGGTAACTCCAGGAAATGACGTACCCAAAGGGCACGTTGATGATATCCATAATACTATTCAAATCGGCCAACCATACCTTTCCGAATTTTATTCTGACTGTTCGTTCCGCCTGCGGCTCAATCTTCTCGATCCTTATCAGCCGTATTGTCTGCCGCTGTCTCTATTCTGTCCGCTTTTATCATCCTTTTTCGGCGGCGTTTGGGTACGGGATCGGTTCCGCCTTCGCAGAAGGGATTGCAGCGGAGCACTCTGTATACAGAAAGGCCCAAACCCCTGATAAATCCCCATTCCCGGAAAGCTTCTATCGCATAAGCGGAACAGGTCGGCTGAAATCTGCAGCTCGGCACGCGCTTTAGGGGAGATATAAATCTGCGGTAGAGGGAAATCAAAAATATACAGATACGGCTCATAACGGCTTTTCTCCGTTCGTATTCCCGCTGAGCCTCTCGGCATCGGCCGCCAGCCCAAGCTTGCGTAGCGCATACGCAAGATCCCGGGCGACCAGCGGGGACTTTGCATATACAGCGGCGTCCCGCGCCACAATAACGATCAAAAAACCGGTTTTCAGCGGTGTACGCTTCTCTACATCCTGCAGAGCGGCGCGCAGAACCCGCTTGACTCGGTTTCTCGTCACCGCTCCCCCCAGCTTTTTCGTTGCCGTCAGACCGATCCTGTTGACACGCAGCTTCATTGGATGGGCTTTCTGCAGACGGCCGGCATGGTAATCCCTCAGACAATACACAACAACAGTGCGGGAGACAGCCTTTTTTCCTCTCGCATACACCTTGCTGTATAAATGATTTTCTCCAATGGCCGTATATTTCATATTCCCGCCGTTCTCACATCGCTGTGCCCGAAAGCGTTTTTCGGCTGACAGCCTGACACCCTTTTTGGGGAACCGCGTTGTCCCATACCGTTTCGGTTAAAGACACGGCCCCATCTCCACCACTGTTGCAGCGGCGTGCCCACCTGCCTAAAGACAGTGGAAGCATCTGTTTGCCGTTAGAATGTGTTTTATCCTGTTTCGCATAAATGAAATCTCTTTGGCGCTTGAACGCTCAGGCTACTTTATGCCTTAAAACACGGTCCGTCGTTTTAAATGAAAGCATAGCGCCTCCTCATAAAACAAGTCAAAACCCCTGCGCCGGCGACGGCCGCACCTTTACCATTTTCTAACTTATAAAACCCGGGATGTACCACACTTCAAACCGCACCATGCTGCGGATGCCCTCTCTTCGATCAATAAACCAAAGACGCCGGTTCGATTGAAGTAGAGAAACAGAACGTACGGTATGCATATATTCAGAGGAAAACGACGCAAGCAAGCGGAATAAGCGGGCCGTACCCTTTTCAGCCGTGTGGCGCCGTATCTCGCTCAGTACCCCCCGCCACATAATAAGCCGAAATCGGACAGAAATTGACAGCACATACAAAAAGGCCTATGGACATATGCCACAGGCTTCTTTTTTGCACATCAGTAAGTGAGTCTGACTCTGCCTTTGGCACGCCTTCTTTTTAACACCTTTCTGCCGTCAGCAGTTCTCATTCTTTTCCGAAAACCATGCTCTTTTTTTCTCTGACGTTTTTTCGGCTGGTATGTTCTAAGCATCGGCTACACCCCCTTGATGAATCAGCTTGGATGAACGATCCTATATCGTTTTGGCGAAAGCTCATAACTTTGATACACGTCCATACAGTATTCTCTATTATACATGATTTCCGTACATGCTGTCAAGAGTTTTTTCAAACTTTTACAGGGCTTTTTTCACACGGAGCGATCTTCTCTGTCTTTTCATCAGAACAAAAAGGGCAAGTTCCCGTTTCTTTGGTTGCGCGCGGCTGAAACTACGGCTGACTTTCCGGACCTGTACTGCTTATTTGATTTTCAATACAAGCTTGATTTTATCCGTATATCTGTCGATCAGCAGCTTTCTCTCCATCTTCTTCTTGAGTTTTCGTATATCTGCGTCCGTTCCTGCCTCTCCGGCCTCGACGCGCGCCGCCAGCTCTTTCAGTTTTTCACGTATCTGCGGAAACTGCGTCAGATAAATCATATCGACCCAAATATTTTTGTCGCTTGCTTTTTTGAAATCCTTTGCGGCTGAGCCCCAATATCGGTCATATTGCTCTTTTATGGAGCTGTACATCATGGAATCCAGCTCCTCCTGTGTATGAATTCCCTGGTCCAGTGCCATCTGCACAATATCTGTGCCTGGCAAAAAATTGAGACCGTGGATATTCAGGCGAAACGGCGGAACGAGCTCCATGCAGAGCAAAAAAGTTTCTTTGAGCTGCTCAAGACTCTCGAAAGGATGACAGAGCATCAAATCATAATAGACCACGGGCACGCGGCATTTGGAGAGAATACGGCTCGCCTCGATAATCTGTTCCTGTGTTTCCGGCCGGTGAAAGGTATCTCGCCGGACGGAAGGCGAGCCGCTTTGAATGCCCACCACCGCCTGATGTAGACCGGCGTCCACAAGCTTTGTGATCAGCTTCTCATTCACCGCCAGGGGATGGCTCCAGATACGAAACGGTATGCCAATTTCTTTTTTATAGCGGCTGGAAAACTCATTCACCCACTCATCCTTGGTCGAAAAAACTTCATCCCAAAAGTGAACCACCCGCAGCTTCGGTATTCTTTCCTTAGCTTTCCCCAACTCCTCCATGACACTGTCCACGCTGCGGAACCGCAGATACTGTCCCTTGCCATCGTACATACGCCGCAGGTTTGGGGCAGAACAGTAAGTACAGCGAAACGGACATCCGCGGGAAGCCGTCAGCTCATAGGTAAAAGCGGTGGTCTGCGGGTCTCCTTCACGGATTTTATCGTTGTCGATAACGTACATATTTCCGCCGTCCACCTCAGGGTAGCCGCATCGGTCGATATCCTCCACCAGCGGCCGCAGCGGATTTTCTCGGTAATTGCCTTTCCCGTCAAGCCACGCGAGATTGGCGATCTCTTCAATATTACCGCCGGAGGTCAGCGCCTTTGCCACATCGACAATCGCCTCCTCGCCCTCGCCGCGCATCACATAATCACAGTACTGCACCGCTCTTCTGGTCTCCAGCGACGCGTAAACACCGCCCCAGAAAAGCGGCAATTTGCGCTCTCGCACGACACGATTCGCATCATAGGTCGTTTCCAGATAGAGCGAGCTCATCACGCTCATACCGACAAAAAGCGGCGAAATACGATCTATGAGTTCTCCGAGCAGACGTATTTCCTCCGCTGTAGCCTTCGCCGGCGTCGCGCTGTTGAAGCCCTTTAAAAAAATAATATGGGGCACATATCCCGACGCCTTCAGAGCGTTTGCCAGATACCGCACGCCGAGCGCCTTTGTATTATAAAAGGCAATCAGAACAACATCCTTCTTTGACATCACAATCACCATGCCTTTGCGATACAAAGGCGTCCCTTCTGTCGGAATTTGTGTCTACTTCCGTTTACGGAAATGCATTTGGCACAGCCGAAATTGCCGCAGATGCAAATTTCCCGCGGAGCAAAGACGGTATGGAAAAAGAACTTTCCCATAAATTACCGTATTTTAAAGTAGGAGCTTTTTATCGGACACAGGCTGTGCCTCATGGCATCGAAAGCCCGGACGTATAAATTTGCCTTGCTCCGGACGATGCAAAAAATTTGTACCGTAAAACTGACGTTGCGCGTTGTTTGCACCGTCCTTATGCTTTTTCTCTTCAGCTATGTTCAAACGGATTTCGCCCCCAACTCTCACGGTTTCCCGCACAAACTGCCACAGAAACGAATAACCGATACCACAGATTGCCGCTTTCTGCAGATAAAAAACAGCGAAAAAGGGGGCGAATCATAAGCCGCGGCCATTTCAGGCACTTGTTAAATGTCGCTTCGCCCTTTTCTGAAGCGAAATGCCGGATATATATCCCATTATACACAAGTTTTTCCCCGAGGTCAAGCCATTGTGCCGAAAAACCGATGCAGCGCTAAATCAGAGCAAGCCCGTGCCGTACTTTGCTTCCAGCCACGCGCGGCCTGTAGAAGTGACAGTCTGCGCGGCAGGCGCCTTAAAAACAGATATGG
>DXYE01000064.1:0-1423 GCA_019415985.1 Clostridiales bacterium | reverse complement strand
GGAGATGTGTATAAGAGACAGCATCAATCCATAGGCGGCAGGGACTTTAACCCTCTGCCGATTTGGAAAAAAAGGCGAGGTGTTGAGGTATCCTCTCCTCCAAGTATGCTTCCGCAGACACCCGCCTCCAAGCTTTACGGCCACATATGTAGCTTTCTGTGGTCCTTGGCTTTTATTGAGCGCACGCAGCGGAGAGGACGCACCGATACTGTGCGTCCTCTCCGCCATGCCGTGTCATATAAAGCTCGACATATTTAAATCAGATCACACCCTTGAAGGCGAGCAGCAGAAGAATACAACTTGCGAGCAGCAAAAGGCCGAAAAGCAGCATACCGATATTCGGCCGCCAAGTCTTTTTCCGCATCTCAGAATCCGCGCACGATTCTCCGTGATCCTCCGCATACAGCAGACCGGCGCGGCTGAGTGCCAGAGAGACCGGCTTGTAAAGCAGAACGGTGACCGCGAAATTCAATCCGCCCTTCAGCAGATTAAACGGAAGGAACATGGGAATAAGAAGCTCGGCCACTGCTTCGCGGGGATATCCCATATACAGTGGTGTGATCAGATAATTCCACAGCATCATCGCGGCGGCCATTGTCGCACAACCGGCGGCCAATCCCATTACAGCGCCGGCCATACTCCGTTTTTTCTGATAGATCAGAGATGCCGTGCAGGCAAACGCACAGGTGGAAATAATGTTCATCAGCAACCCGATCGGACCGGTGCTGCTCACCGTGACCATCTCAACAAGCGATACGACAACAGATATGACAAATGCCGTCAGCGGGCCAAGTAAAAATCCGCCGATGCAGATGATCACGTCTTTTGGATCGTAGGACAGAAACTCTACAACAGGAATTCTGCCTACGGCCATAACCACATAGGCAATCGCGCAGAGCATGGCAGTCAGTGTCAATTTTCGGATTCTCAACGTTCTCATTGTCATCTACATACCCTTGCAGTGCAAAGGTTTCCTTTCATTTGAATTTTATTTCGATTTCAGTTTAATTGAAACGATTTCATCAAAGTCGAAATGCATTCGGCGATACTGCACCGTCCGGATGGTCCGGTTTTCCGCAGCCAAAAATGCATGTTACAGCAAAAAATCCCCGCTGATCCGGAGATCAACGGGGACTGGCTGCAGACTGCCGTGCGACACGTCCGCTCTTTATGCTGCTTCAGCAGACTTTGCCGTAGAAAAGGTTCTGTCAAAGGATCCGCTCATACGTTTGTCTGAGCTCTGACAACCTCTCTCTGCTGCTGCAAGCACACTCAAATTTCGAAAGACAAAGTTGAAATTCGAGCCGTCATCTTCTCACATCCAGACTTTAACTGTTGGTTCCGGAATCTAACCGAATCTGCGCCGCATGGCGCTCGCGGACTCTACCGCCAGTCGGGAATCTCACCCTGCCCCGAAGATTTC
>DXYE01000063.1:13487-15498 GCA_019415985.1 Clostridiales bacterium | reverse complement strand
TTTGCTCGGCAAGCTCTTCTCCAATCGGATGAAGAACTGCATTCTGTCCTTTCAGATAGTTTTGTATGGCCTCGGCCTGTGTTGATAACAGAATGATATGCGTTTTCGTATCTGTCCGGTTTATCGCATTTTCAAACCGTGTGATATTACAGTCAATGCCGATCAAAATCAGATCGTTGGTTTTCCGGCTGCACCCGTCCGACTGTGGGGAGGCGGGCGGCAGGAAGTCTTTTCCAAGAATCTGTCGGAGCAGCTTCTCTTTGTATGCCGGAACACTGAGGATGCGGATCTGGCGCATTCCGGATTCATCCATCGGGACAATCGCTGCGGGACACCCGAATTTATCCAGCGCGGCAAGATAACTGTCTGTGGTGGATTTTTCTTTTTTGCACGGCGTCATTACTGTGTGAATTAACTGCTCCAGATTTCCGGCACCGGTATAGACAACAAAAGGGCTTCGTCCGCACAGGAGGCTTTCTGCACGAAAGGTGCGGTGCTCGACGTTGGCATACACGCCTTCGCTCTGGGGCGAAATGTAATACGGGATGAAAGCTGTCGTTTCCGTATAAAGGAAACCGGTCAGCCTTGTTCCGCCGAGCACGTTGGCATAAGCCTTTCTCCGCAGGGCAAAGGACGGCAGGAAAGACACGCCGTTCTTTTCTGCATCCGGGGTATTGAGAAATACGTTGGCACCATACCGCCAGAAGAAACCCATGATCTCCGCCGTTTCCAGCCGACGGGCAAGGACAGCTCCTTTTCCGCGGTACTGTTTGTCCGGCGTATAATCAAAGCCGCCTTTTTGCAGCACCTCGTATCCTTCGGGCGTCGTTCGGTAACTGAGCCCGCACCGGCTTTTCCGCAGCAGCCCCATCCCGCACAGCAGGTTCACCGTTTCCTGAGGGAATGTTTCTGTACTGCCTGCCGGCAGGTCTTTGCACCAGGCTGCCAGCCGCAGGACGTCTATTTCTGCATTTGTGAAAATCAAAAACCGCACCCCCCGATGTAAGCCTGCTTGTTTTCTCTGAAATAGGCGGCCGAAAAAGGACGGAAAGACCCCGTTGCTGCGGTGTTTTGCCCCGTGCTTGTTTGCCTAAGAATCAAGGTGTATTTCTTGCGGCAGTTTTCCGCATAAACAAGCATAGGGCGGCGGCCTGTTCAAAGCAGCTCATCCGCCATCTGGTACAGAAAATCTCCTGCCGATTCAAAGGGCGTCACATAGATGTGACAGCAGGAATCTTCATCCTGCACGGTGAACATCCCCAGAGACATCTCGAACTGATTGTCGTCCGGAAACAGCCTGCCCTTGAGAGCATTTATGACGGCCTTAAATCCCTTGTTGTCGTGGTCGTAAGCGCCGGATGCGTCCATCGGAGAATGCTCCACGATGGCTACAAACGCTTTTTCAAACGACGGAACTTCACCGCCGGCGGAACGGAACTTATCCAAAAGCCGGATGATTGTATCGGTTATGTATTCCGTCCCACCGATGGTTTTACAGTGCGGAAGCAGCGCATTCAGCCGAATATCCAGCCAGCCGGTGTCCATCAGTGTGACTTCGCCGCTGATCTCTTTGACGTGGTAAGCGGCATAACCAAGCCGCCTGTTGGGTAATTGCGGCCGCATCGTTTCACATAACCGACGCATGGAAATACAGCTCATTTCCAGTTTCTGCATGGCGGCGTCCAACAGGGTGTTCACTTTTTCCGGTGAACGGCGCCCCTGCGCCAATGCGTCGATATAGCTGGAGCAGGCGTCGATCTGGCGCTGCATATCGGTGATATATTTGTTTGGTATATCCATCCTTCTATTCCTCCTTCTTTGCTCGTTTTTCGAGATCCGTGCGACTGGTGGTGATAAGCTCATGCTGCGCCTGAGAAGCGCGGATTTCTACGCTGATACGGTTTTTACCGGCACATAGCAATCCCTGCCCGCGTCCGCTGCGAACGATCTGCATCACCTCCTCATCCGTCAGCCCGAGTTTTTCCTGCAGCTTCAGTGCTTCTGCTTCTTC
>DXYE01000063.1:0-13477 GCA_019415985.1 Clostridiales bacterium | reverse complement strand
AGACAGGTTTTGGGTAGCCGCGATGAAGACACCGCTGTAACCACGGATCGTTTTAATCAACTTGATAACAAAATCGGCCGCCTGCTCGTTGCCTTCGCTGCCGGCGATTTTCCACAGCTCATCCCCGAACACCGCCTTTTTCCTTGTACGAGAACGGCTGAGCTCGTCCCGGATAAAGTAAGTGCCGAGAAACGTGATGGGGCTGACGTCTTCTTCTCTTGCAGATGATGTGTCCAGCACGATAAAGGAGGAATTCAAATTGACATTTGTTTGCCCGCCCAGACCGGAATCAATCAAATCCTTTACCACTACTGCCACATTTTTCAGCGACGGATATTTCAGAAGGAACGGATACAGGTGAGAAAAGTCCGGCATAGTCTTAAAAGAGCCATTCGGATTCAAAAGGCTCGCATTGTTTTTCGTGATGCCGAACAGTTCATAGCATTCCATAACGGCAACATTCAATTGATAGCCTTCCTCCGGTGTCATATTGCTGTACCATAATTTCAGATAAGTGCGGATATCTTGTATGACATCCAGCAAAACGGAATCGTTGCGCTGCTCGTGTCCGATCATTTCACTGTCGATATCCAGCGTCGTACGTCGGATGTCCATGATGTTGATTACATCCTCCGAGCCTCTTGCCAGCTTGATATACTGTCCGCCGAGGGCGGCGCACACATCCCGGTACTCAAAGCCTTTTTCCGGCGCGATTACGAATACCTGAACGCCGCACATACGCAGCCGCATAGCAAGCAGCAAGAGCGTATACGTTTTACCTGCCCCCGTCATACCAAAGATACAAAGGTTCCCGTTGCTGTAAAGATCGGCGTTATAATTGTCGAGAAAGACTGCTGAATTGTTGTGCAGGTTGATGCCCAGAAGAACACCTTTTTCATCGCACAGTTCGAACGAAGAAAACGGGAAAGCTGCGGCGGCGCTGGTTGTCAGGATATTGCGACGAGCTTTCTTTTCAATATCCGGGTCCAATTTTGCCAAAGGCAGCATCGAACGAAAACATTGTTCGTGGCACCAATCAGCACGGCGGACGGTGAAATCTATGGATGCGCAAAGATCCCTTACTTGTTGTCCCCGCCTGTCCAGCAGCTCTTTGGATTCGGCTGTAATCTCGATGAGAATACACATATAAAAGAAATCTTCGCCTTCCCGGTTGATTTTTTCCTTGATATATATTCCCGATGAAATGGCGTCGTCCAACTGCTCAAAGTCGGTACGGGTGTCATCCACATCTCTCATACGGCTGCGGTTGAGCATCGTTGTTTTGGCCACCTTTGGAAGCACCTGTTCTTTTCTCTGCTTGTTCAAAAAATAGCTGACCGATATACCGTCACCAAGCTCGACAATCGGTGCAAGCCAAGCCAGCCCCACTTCAGTCGGATAGCCGGAAACAAAAAAATAAGTATGATATACACCGTCGATGAGCAAAAAATCCTTGTGTGTCAAATCACACTCGTCTGGCGCAAGTAGATCCTGCACGGACGTTATCCCATATTGCGCGTCTTCGGTCAACTCGCTTTTTTCAATTTCAGGCGCACCGTATACCGGATCAAGCTGAGCGAGCATCGCTCCGCCGTCAACACTGTCAGCCCGTTTATGCAGGTGCATATACATTGTTTTAAGAAGAAACTCATCGTATTTCTCATATCGCAGAACCTCCAAGCCGCAGTAGTCAAGATATTGATAGGCGATTTCTGCCTGATCCGCTAAATTTTTTGCAATATCATCCAGATCAAACGCCGTACCGGTATATGTAAAGACCAGATAAAAATGTCGGGATACGGCTTCATTGGACGCCAGATAATTGACCAACTGTGCATCTTCTAAAATCATTGCTTTACAGGCTTCGTTTTGTTCCGTATGATAAAATTGCTCCATTTGTTCGCAATACGAATCAATATCCGCACGTTGCGTACATACAAGGATTTGTAACGAAGACGGCGCAATTTTCAAATAGGCCGCGAGAGAGTGTATGATATTCAACTGCTCCAACGGCGATTTTAAATAGAAGTTGGTCGGCAGAATCTCTAAAATCTTGACATACCGTCCATCCTCGGTAATGACGACGCCTTTTTGTATATCTACGACCGGCACCATGCTTTGTGTCCCATTGGGGAATCGACTGCCCGGCACAATTTTTTCTTTTGATGAGCCAAGAAGAATTTGTTTCAAATTCAGCTTTAGCGGACGCGTTTTTTCTTTACGTTTACCCATTGTGACCCCCTGTAAATTAAAATACGTTTGTTTTTCCGCCAACGGCGGTGCAAGCGAACAAAGGTAAGCAAACTGTAATCGTGTATGCCAATCAATGCAAATCCGCCGACCGACACCACAAAAACCGTAGCTAAAATCAGTGTCCCCGTCAGACCAAATGGCGAAATCAGCGTGATTATAAGGAGCAATGGCAGGCAAAGAATGATTGCTTCTGCAACATTGCGCAAATTAAACATACCGAGAATTTTTCCGGAATCCGTAAAGTTTTTGGGGATATATACTGTCGTATTTTCCATATGTCCTCCTTTAATCGGCATTTATCCAGACGCAGATTCCTCCTGAAGTGTTTGATACATAAGCTGCGCCCAGTTTTTGTCGAAATCTGAATAACCGTACACATCCATATATTCCTGCGGAGTAAGGTATTGAATATTAAGAATTTTCGTATCGTCATTATTTCCCTCTGTATTTTCAGACGGTTCCTCTATCGTATAAACGATGCATTTTTCCACCATATCCAATACGCTGTCTTCGCTCATAGCGTTCAAATCGTTGCCGGCGCTGACGGAATGCAAAGCAATAAACCAGTTTTTTTCCATAGCGCTTCCAGATATAGTTGTTTTATAATATACAGATGCACTTTCCTCTGCTTGGTGTTCTTCTCCGCTGCCTGCAGAACCGCTTTTTACAGAGGATTCAATTTCTTCCACACGGGCAGCACAGTATTCGTCGTAGCGTTCATAATAGGCGCTGACCGTTTCCGCCTGCATATTCAGGGAGGCCACCTCCGTATCTGTATCCGTTGAACTGCCGAAGCCAAACAGCATTGCCGGCAGGCAGCAAAACACGATAACGGGAAGCAACAGTATAATCAGCACGATGGCTAAAATTTGCGGCCAGTAATGTTTAACGCTTTGGACAGCCGCGGCTTGCCAACCGCCCTGTATAAAAGCTTTTGCAATACTGTTCAATGCTTTTGCATGTTGCGCAATACCGGCAATTCTTTCTGCCCCATTTTTCCTACTCATTCTTCTCACCACTTTCCAAAGACGGCACATCCATTCCTGCTTGATTGTTTTGAACATCGATGGTTTCGGATAGATTCGCTGCATCTGTCTGCGCGGGCAGCGCAGCATTTGTATTTATACGGATTTGACCTGATTTCAGCATAGTCGATTTGAACGGATTTGCATTTTGACGCAGACCGCCTGCAGCCGGTGACAGTGCTTTCCCTCCAGTCGAGCCGAAGCGCGCGGCCGGCTTCGCAGCCGATTTCTGAGCAACAGAACCGGGTTGGCGAATCGTTGCCTTCCTTTCCTGTTTGCTCGCAGCCGCCGAAGGACCGGGAGATACTTTTGCAGCGGCTTGATTTGTCTTGGATGCTGCATTTCCTTTTGAATGCGCTCCGCCTGCGGCTGTTGAATGCGCTGTGCCCGGCTTTGAATTGGCGGAACGCATCCCCGACAGACCGGCCGATGATGAGCCGAAACGGTTGGTATTCACCCGTGTGTTTCCGTTGCGGCCGAAATGTATATCGCCGCCTGCAACGGAGCCGTGACTGTCTGCTGTATTATGATTGGTCGAGCCGAAACGCGAAGAAGAATCTGCACGGGTATTGGCAGTGGTGTTTGCTGCTCCGAACCGGCTGGACTGACTGTTCTGCATATTTTGACGCGCCTGCGCATTTGTGCTTGTATTGGCTGTTGCGGAAGTATTTGAACGCGCATTACTGCTGGCTTTGCCGCCAGCATTATGAACGCTGGCGCCTCCGATCTGTGTCCCTCCGCTCATATTACGGCTGCTGGCATACGTTCTTGACGTACCAGTGTTGGCTTTTCCGGCCGATTTTGCAGCATGGTTTTTGGATACGGAGCGCATGATTGTTTTTGCCGCAAGTATGGCCGACATCGCACCGTGTCCATTCCCAAGCGGATCCCCGGTGATTGCGGGATTCAAGCCGATTCTGGACACAAGATTGTCCGCTTTGCGAGCGGTTTTTGCGATTCCAACAACCAGCAGACACCAAGGAAGCACAAGCGCGTCGGGCGGCATAGAGGCCAAGGCTGAAAGAATTAGCTTCAAAAACAGTACATTTAGTACCATCATCACAATCATTGATGCATAGGTGCGAATATAACCGAAGCATATATCTTTCGTTGATCGGCTGCCACCCATTGCAAACCCGAGCGGGCAGAGAAGCGTCAGAACAGCAACCACAACATACCGCTCGGCGATCTCAAAAAATAGTTTGAAAAGCTGAAAGCCAAGGATAAAGCCAATTATGATAACAAGCAGCCATCCAACTCCTGAGGCGCTGAACATTGCTTCTGTCGGGGTTGTGATCGTGACGCTGGTCGGTATTCCGATCAGATTCATCACGTTTTTACCGATCGAAAGTCCGATATCGCAAATGTCTTTGGAAAATATCAGTAGGGTTCCAAACAAGCCGGTGCGCAATAGCAAGATAGCTGGTGATTCCGTTTCAAAGCCGAGGCCCGCAAACATAGCTTTTAACGCCTGAAATACACAGTTACCGATCAACAGCCCCCATCCGATTGCAGTCAACACACGATACAGCGAGGTGACTACAGGCACGCTGGTTTCCCAGAAATTAAGATCCGTTGACATAACTTTCAGCAATGCGTTTGCACAATAGGAGATGAGCTCAAGAAACAGCCCGTAAATCCATTGAAACAATCCCTTAAGTATCCCCTCAAGCATAGGCCCTCACTCCTTCAAGCATTGTCCATTATGGCAACACATTGTAACCGTTGAATAACGGTACAATATAGGAGATGAACGCACCAATGCCATTGATCACGCCCCAAGCGATCCAAATACGTTTCAGCCAGTCCCAGCTTTGATCAACCTTGTGCTGGTTGCTGCTCATTTTTGCACCGACAACAGCTACGGCCGACATCAGTCCAGCCAGCACGGTGGATATGCCGGCAATTTGGTTATATACGTCTCGTATAATACTGTCCGCAACCTCAAAAAGATTTTCACCGGCTGCAAAAGCGGTAATTGAAAACATAGTTAGCATCACCAATGTAATCAACGATAAGCGAATTGACTTTTTCAACCATTTCATTTTAACATCTCCCATCTCAAAATTTTCGTTGAAGCAAGCCCGGAGGCGAGAGCAAGCTGTCTTGCTCTCGCCGTTTCCAGCGCCCGTTCCGTCGCACGGTCACTCTTTTTGATAAAACCGTGCAGCAGAACAATCCTGCCGTCTTCATTGACAATAAAGATGATCCGCACCGCCTGACGGATGCGTGTGCGCAGCTCGTAAAATCCTTTGTGCCTGCTTTGCCGGAACGCTTTTATATGCGGCGGCTGCAAGGCAAACGCCGGATTTTCAAGTTGTTTCAGCTGCGCCATGACTTTCTTTTGCAGCTTCCAGTCCAGACGGCGGATGAAATCTGAAACCGGGGAGGTTCCGTCCTGTTCAACGTATTTACAGATTTTCCGGATCGTCGTCATGCTCCGCCGCCCCCTCGCTTTCTTTGCCTGCGTCTGCCGTATATGTTTCAAATGCGGATAGAAAATCCGCAGCAAACAACTTCAGAGCATCGGGGGAGGCCGGGAGAATCAGCACGCGCTCCGGTACCTGCCATTCCATAAATCCGTACAGGATACAAAGGTACAAAAACAGCGCTGTATATTCCTTTTTGTCACACAATTTTTTCATGGTATCTTTTACAGCGTTGATTCCTCCGGGACGGCGGCTGATCCGACGTCGCAGTTTATCGAAAAACGGTGCGGAAACGGAAGCGGTCATGCTGCTGATCTGGGACGGGCTGGGATTGCCCTTTTCGGTCAGAAGCCCCAGCTCTTTCATGCGCTCTCTTGCCTTGTCAAGCTGCGCTTCATCGGCGGTTACATTGACGATTTCCGAAAAGTCCACAAATGCCATGTAGTATTTTTTCATTGTCAGTTACCTCAACTTTCTTTTATTTTGCGTGTCTACGGCGGCGCACGGCCATCAGCAACAGGGAAGCGCCGGATGCTCCGGCAAGCGCAATCCATAATCCGAGCTGTGTGTTGTCACCTGTCTGGGGAGGGGGTGTGACGGGGATCTTTTTGTTGGTTACAGACGCCTTTATGATTTCGCCGTCTTCCCGGATTTCAAAGGGATATTCCTTGTCGTCGATCTCATAGCCATCCAAACTCTCGAATTCCTGGTAGGTGTATTTTCCATACCGGAGCGAGAATTTGGCAATTCCCTGTTCGTCGGTATAGCCCTCGGCAATAATGTCGCCCTGTTCGTTTCGGATGCGAAATCCTACATTTGGCAGGGGCGTCCCGTCTGTGATATCGGTTTTTGTCAGTTCCAGTTCTCCGGTGATGGGCTGGTTAATGAAACCGACGCCGGCCTCATTTTCCACAATTACCGTCTGGCCGTCCTCCCGAATTTCAAAGTAATGGTAGGTATCATCCTTCAGGAACCCTTCGGGACTGATTTTTTCGTACAGGAAAAAGCCGTTATACCGTAAATCCTCCATGCGATAGACGCCGATTTCCACTTCGGTCATTTCTCCCACCAGCAGATCAATGTCAGCGTCAAATTCCTTGTTACCGTCCATGTCCATATAGATTTCAAAGACGGCGCCGGTCAGCTTGTTGTCGGGATATTCCGCATCGACTTTTGTTGTCTGCACCGAGCCGGTGATATGACGATTTTCTACTTCAATTTCAATCGTTGCGCCGTCCTCCGTAACGGTTACCGGGTAAAGCGTATGATTCGGTACAAAGGCCGGAGCCGGCTGGATTTCTTTTACGATAAAATTCTGCAAAGGCACGCCGAGGAACGCAAACTCACCCGATTCGTCGGATTCATCGGTCATCAAAGCGGTCTCTTGGGTGAATTCCGTTTCATCCGGCGCAAACAGCCCAAATACCGCTCCGGCAACTCCTTCGCCGTCCTCGCTGACCTTCAGGCCGTAGATGTCTCCACGGATCAACTCGTTTTCAATGGGATCGCCGTCGTTCACGCGGATATGGACAACCGCTGTGTCCTGGTCCTGATAATCAAACACGACCGGATACTTCTGGTCGGAGATCAGATAGTGGCTGTCGGTGGCGTACTCCTTGACATACAGTTTGGCGCCCACCGGCACATCAGTCGTGAAAACCGCCTTGCCGTCTTCATCGCAATAGACGATCTCCAGCAGGCCGTCCGCCGGGATGGTGCTGCCATCCGCAGCGGTAAGCGGTTCGGCGGCATAGAGGCCCCATGCAACGTGCAGGATCTCGCCGTTCATCCCAAGCCGGAAGCGTTCGTCCTGTTCCAACATTTTGTCCAGCGTGATTTCAACCTTCTGCCGTTCGTTGGTAATATGGGCCTCGGCGGTGGTAAGCTGCACATGCTGGCCAGCATAAGAAAGTGTGACTGTGATCGGTTCGGGATTGAGCACCATACCATAGGGAGCCTTGCGCTCGAAAATCTGATAAGTGGACAGGTACAACGGTTCACTTGTCGCCCAGCCGTCCAGCCCGGTGGTTAAGGTGGCAACCGTGTCGCCTTTGTGATAGCGCAGCACACCGCCGGAAACCACGTCTTCGGTGGCAACCACATCATAAACGCCGCCCTCCAGGCCGGTCTTGCCATACACCGGCTGATAGAGCAGCGGGCTTTCCCCGCCGCCAGCGGTGGTAACGCTGGTAAATACCTCGCCATCCTTATATAGAGAAATCGTGCCTTTCTGCGGCATATTCGGCTTTTCGACCACCACGACGGTCACACCGTCCTGATCTTCAGCGTCTTCCGGTGTGATGTCAAAATAGACCGGGGTGGGATCCAGCACATAGGGCTCCACCGTCTGCACCTCGACCAGCGAATACCCCTCGCCGTAGGGCAGGCTCTCCGGGGTAATCAAATAACCGCTGCTGTCGGTATAGAAGGTGTCGATTTCCACGACCTCCGGATAGGTGATTGTCATGGTGATCGGATTCCCCTGCGGGTCATACAGCTTATACCCATGCCCCGCCAGCGGAACCGTGTTGCCGGTCTCGGCGTCTTTCTTGACGACCATCACACGGCTTTCAAAATTGGCGTTGTTGATCAAATAGCGATAGACGGCGCCGTCTTCCGAGATATACACATCAAAATCCTTGATGAACTCCCGGCCGTCCCAGCCTTTGGTCTGATGAATGGTATACCAGCCGTAGGGTACGTCCTTACTTTCCGCATAACCGAATTCATCGCAGATCAAAATGTCCCGTTCGGTTTCCTTGGCCGCTTCATAAGAACCGGCCGACCGGAGAAACATCTGAAACTCTGCGCCTTCCTCCGGCGTCTCGATCTGCGTGGAACCGTCGTCGGTATGCTTGATTAAAGCGACCCGGCCTTTCAAGATATCTTCGTTGGCGTCAACGGCTACTTCGTTGTACTCCAGTTCGTAAAGCTCCGGTTCGGCACCAACATAATAGATTTCCGGATTGAGCTTGTACCCCTCGCTCGGCTCTATTTCTTTGATGGTCCAGTTATCGCCACAGTCGTACCAGTCTGTCGTGAAGTCGCCCATCGGCCCCGTATAGTAACTGTCCACCAACTGACCGTCCTTGAACACGCCGTACTTGGCGTTTTCCAGGCTGGCGTCGCCCTGGGCCGTCCCGGTCTCGCTGTCGGATTTCGTCAGGGTAGCCCGCCATTTCTTCAAAATGTTTTCAAAGGATTTGTGCGTTACCTTATTCCACTCGATAGTGGCCTGCTGTTTATCGAGAGTGATGTACGAATGATCCGTGTTTATTTCTTCAAGAATATACGGTATATCGCCAGAAATCAAAACGTCTTCAAAGATGGCGACGCCGCTGCTGTCTGTAGTCGCATATTCATCTACCGGCAGCCCGGACAGAGATGTGCCGTACAGGCGAAAGGTTATACCCTCGACAAATTGATCCTCCGAGGTTTTGACTACTTCCAAAGCGCCCCTCTTGAGAACATTGCTGAACGTGACCGCAGCGGTTTGTCCGCTTACCACAGTTACGCGACGTGTTTTCTGTGGCTCGTATTTATTTTCTGTTTGTTCGGTCACTTCATAGATGCCGGGCCGCAAATTTTCCAGAAGGAAAGTTCCGTCCGGCTGGGTGCGAATATCCTGCTCGATGCCGTTGCCGCTGATATGGAATGGGATATTTCCGATCTTGCCGTCCTCGCTGATTTTGATGAGCTTGATATCGCCGTAAGGCGCTTTGGCTTTTAGGAATGCAGGAACCGGATCGTTGTTAGCAGGCACACCGGACACCAAATCCTGATTGTCCGCTTCTTTTCCGGGGACACTCCAGATCAAAAAGCTTGTCGTATTGTTAGTAGATGGCATTTTTCGGTTTAGCTTAATCAGCACTTCGTCCGTGATCGGCTTGGAAGAAGAGAGCGTCAGCTTGTTCCCGCTGATGGATGCAGAAACACCGCCGTTTGTCGAAATATAGAAATTTGAAAGGACGTTGTTCGTATCGGTCAGCGTAATCGTATAGCGGCCACTCTCAAAGTCCATTTCATAAACAGGAGCGGAGCTTTGCAGGGTTCCCGCAAAGCTGGGGCGCTTATAATGCTCCGCCATGTCCGACAGAATGCGGTCGTAGTAATCCTTAAAATACTTATTGCGGCAAAGCTGCTCGGTCATGGTGCCGCTGAATCCGTCTGCCGGATAGGTTTTATCATCCAGTTCTGTGGGAGAAGTCCGAAAGCCCAGTGTGATTTGCCAGACGATCAGTTGCGTCGCGGAATAGCAGGCGTTGGCGTCCTTAGACGTCTCCAGATCGGTGCGGTTCGGATACCCGTAGGCCAGCGCCAGCGCCAGCAAATCCTTTTGTTCCATAGAAAGCTGCTTGTACTTATCTCCATACATATCGTCGCCGGAGCCGACATATTCTGTCGGATTCGAGAGCAGGATGCCGTGTTCAATACAGAAACAATAGACATAGTCCTTACCGTATATCCATTTTGATTTGTCATCGGTCAGACCGTTTCGTTTCGCTGTGTAGTCGTGCATTTCCCTTACGATAGGGAGCAGGGCATAACCGAAAGGGTTGTCTTCAGCGCGTAGACCATAGCCGGATTGGAATGTATTTCCATCTGCGTCGGTAAGGATATGATCCCAACTGATTTGGCATTCGGACAGTGCGATCGTCGTATCCGCCGCAAAAGTTGACGCGGGGAAAATCCCCAGCGTCACAACAGTTGCCAGCAGTAAGGAGAGAATGCGCTTTTTTGTTCTTTTCATAGATAACCTCCTAAATTTAGTCACAAAAAAGCGCCATCCCAAGGGATGACGCTTATCGGTGCAATATATTTTTTATCCATACAGAACCACAAAGGCGATATCGCCGTCTACAACCACCTGCATGACTTTGTAGTTAGCTGAATAGGCGGGAATACCATTTGCCGGATCAGTTGATGTGGTTACGATTTTGTCAATATGGTTTTTCAACCTTTCAATTACACCGTCAACACCTTCATACTTGACCCGGGGTGTCCCCATCCAACCGGCGCCGCTTTCCCAGCTAAACTCCAGCGAGCTGTCCCAGACAAAAGTGAATCCTTTTTCTGCATAGCTCTCGGCATAGGCCACCGTCTCCCGGATAATTCGAGCGAACTCGGTTTCCATATCAGGTTCCGGCTGACTTGTGATTTCTGGCGGTGGGATAATGGTTGTCGTAGTGGGTGCAGAAACGTCCTGGGAATCGGGCGGCTCAGATGGAATGAAAATATCCGTTACCGTGGCGTCAGAGGTGGAAGGCGCTATGGATTCGGATTTGTCCGTTGGGCTTACGGACATAGGCGGAAAAGGTGTTTCCGGCAATCGTTCGGATGGAGAAGACGGTGTAGATGCTATTTCCTCGTCATCCATAACTGGCGGGTTTTCGCCTGAGGGAGTAGACGCAGCGGACAAATTTTCATCTTCTGCTGTTGACTGCGACGGAGTTGTACTGCTTGTCCCTGTTATTTGAGGGAATTTAGTTTCTAAAGATGGAGTAGGCGTATCCATAGAACTTATCTCCGATTTCGGAATTGAGGAACATAAAGTGCTTTGTGTTTTTTTTGCCTCTTTCCTGCATATGTCACTATTTGCGGAAGCAGATGGTAACTGCACCTCTTTTTTACGAGATGCGCAGGCGCATATCAGCAGCAACGCGGTTATTACGATAAAAATATAGGTTATTATTCGTTTCATAAAATCATCCTTTCGGTAAGTGGAACCTTGTGCAATGAGTGCACTATGTTCTTTGAACGGACTTTCGATATTCTTTTAGAAATTCAAAAAACAAGAATTCAATGTTGTCAGTCGTAGCTAAGATGTCTGCATATTCCATCAATTTTTTGCCGCTAATTGTAATGGAACCGGGAATCAATTTCGTCTTTGAACAGAAGACGCTTTGAATCATTTTTGGATTCAGAGAGCCGCAATCTTCCAACCGCCGCAGTTCGGAGATCTGCTCAGACTTCAACTTGATTCCAGACGGAATAATTGATTTTAACAGGTATTCTTGTGTTTCCACAGTTAGATAGGAAACGTTTACGGCTACCTTAAATCCAATTTTACCGCTATCAACAAGAAGCAGCAAGTCCGGAATCAGAAAAGTTAATCGGATCAGATATGCCACAGTTCGGCGGCTGTCTTTATGCTCTCTTCCGGCCTCCTTCAATGTATCGACTTTTTCGATGTTTTCCTCCAAATCTGTCCGTCGCCCCTGCTGTCTTTGCAGCTCTACCCGCATTTTATATGCATAGGCTTTCTCACTGTAGCACAGGTTGTGCCGCTGTTCCAGATTGGTATCCAGCATAATCATGGCAGCGCTGATATCGTCGATATCCGTTCGGATGATAGCGGGAATTTCCTTCTTATTACACAGGGCGGAAGCTCTTGCTCGATTTCTGCCTGCAATAATCTGATATTTGTTTCCTTCTATCGGCCTCACGATAATGGGATCAATAACACCATGCACCGCAATGCTTTTGGACATCGCCAATATTTTTTCCTGAGAATAAGGATGAAAGGGCTGCGGTCGGCCGGTGATCTTCTCGAACATCTCATCTTTATACTCCACCAGCTGCTCTATGGGAAGCATGACAATCCTGCCGGAAGTTGTCAGAGAAGGCCTTGCGAAAAAATCCTCAAAGTCCTCATCATCCGACTGACCGTAACGGGTGGAACGGATTTGTTCTTCAAGATTCAATTTAGCCACACCGCATCACCTCGAGAGCAATATCGGCATAGGCTTTGGCGGCGTCTGTATTCGGCGCATACTCATGCAGAGAAACACCATATGCAGGAGCCTCCGCGACCTTGATCGCATACTTGATGTACTTGTCAAAAATGCGGATATGATCACCGAAATCCCGGGCTACCAGTTCCGATATCTGCTTGCAGTATTTCGCTTGTCCCTGGTATTTTGTGATAATTACACCTTCGATTTTCAGTTTCTTATTTAAGCGCCGCTGAACCACCCGGATCATCTTTTCCACCTGGTTCAGTCCGTCGCTGCTCAGGATATGTGCTTCAACGGGGATGAGCACAGAATCCGAAGCAGTGAGTGCGTTTTCGGAGAACATATCCAGACCGGGGTGGCAATCTAAAAAGATATAGTCATATTCGTTTTTTAGGAACGAAAGAACGTATTCCAAAAGACGCTCCCGGCAGGTTGCGGTAGGGATTACTGTTTCAAGAGACGATAGCTTTGCCGTTGACGGAATCACATCAACCGTAGTAGAATGGATAATGCTTTCTTTTACCAGCTTGTCCATTTCATCGTCTTCGGTGTCCTCGATTGCTGCGTTCAGCAGATTGTAAATGGTCGGCCGGTCAACCAAATGACCGGGGTGGATGCCGAAATGCTTGGATAGGTTGTGCTGCGGATCCAAGTCTACAGCACAGACTTTTTTTCCTTGCATCTGCATATATGAACTGATATTGACGGCAGAAGTTGTTTTCCCGACGCCGCCTTTGCATGATACAACGGATATGATTTTACACATTTAAGTTTTCTCCTTTCTTATGGACCTTTTCAGGGCTTTCCCCCCCAAGGGACTGTACCCCTTTTGTACCCCTTCTGTGAGAATCCCCCAAATAAGCGTGAATATTCGAGAAGCCAAAATGATTTGCGTAATGCTTCAAACCGCCCTGTTTTGGGGGATTCCACGATATAAAGGACGAGAATAAAAGCACGGAAAATCCAGAAGCTCTGGTAGGGCAACAACCCGATGGTCGGCGCTACCGTGGCCTGTGCTGTTGCTGTGGAAGAA
>DXYE01000062.1 GCA_019415985.1 Clostridiales bacterium | reverse complement strand
ATTGTGTTGAATTATTACTAAAATAGTGGAACTGCGTCAAATATAGTCGTAATGCATAACAAAGATATTGGTATGCCTGAATTATACAAGTTAAACGAACAGGAGTTTTAAATAAAAACGGGATGCCGCTGAAACAGCGTCCCGCTTGCTTTGGTTCATAGAACTATTTAATTTGAGACAGACGTTGCCGCAAATCTTTGCACATGATATCACGATGCTTGCCATATATTTCACTGTGACTTTAAGTTCATTTTCAACATCATTGAAGAATGCGAAATGAAGAAACGCCCTTTTAAGCAAAACATTGCGTGGTTGAAAGAATAGCTATTACGCATCCAAACCCGTCTTTCATACCCTCATGTGTCGTTGCAGGATATATGATATATAAGAAAAAAATCTGCATTGCTGCGGTATCACCTGCAAAGATACTTGTATGGCTTTCTCTGTCAGCCTTTTTCAGTGAATTTTTTGCATAGCAATGATGGGTTCTACAACAAGCACATTCGTAGCGCTATAAATTTTTAAACAGTCTATATATTGTACTTTATTCGCTTTATGGTTTCATAGAAAGAGTTACAGAACCCTTTTAAACATAAAGGGAAAATGCAGCCTTGGATATTTCGGCAGAAGTCATGAAAACACAGGAAAAGCTGAACGAAGCACTGAAACAGCTTGAGGCCGAGAAAAACAATATATAAAACGGTTGGAGATATTGACAATCCTTTCTACAAACCGACAATTACAAAATTGGTTCACAAGGGCTTGCTTTTCGGACAGGGCGGCGAAAATGAGATTCTCGAAATTAATTTATCCGAAGATGCGGTACGTCTTCTGGTTGGACTTGACAGAACAGGATTAATTGATAAAAATTCATTCTCAACACAAAATTAGGCGAGCAAACGAACTTATGATCTTAAATCTGTTGGCAACCTTGCGTTCATCTCTACTTGGATGACCCTTTGTTATCTGCCGGCGAAATAATGGCCTCTGGCTATTTAAACGCATATCAAAACGCCCTGATATCGCAAACGGTATGTACGAAAAATTGTTCTTTCCCATACCATTCATGAATGCGGCTGTCCCCTGCCGGCTTTGCATTGCAACCTTCCCGATTTTGCACAGTCTTTCTCTGTTTTCCGAATGGCCGCAACGGGATTGTTCAGCAGGAAAACCGTTTTGATACATCCGAACAGCTGAAGTTTCTGTAAATCGAAAAAGGACGGCAAAGCAAACCTGCAAATAAGGCCCTTTGCCGTCCCGTCATAGAATTATTTATCACTTTTAATCAAGATTCAGATCGCCGCATTTGGCTTGTACCGTCTCTCACCGCTGGCTTGCAGGACGTATCGACCGTGTACGTCTGACAGATTCGGCAATGCTTTCCGCAGTGAGGCCGTATGCCTCAAGCAAAGCAGGGACCTTGCCGCTCCTGCCAAATTCATCACGGATCCCCACACGGAAAACCGGAACCGGCAAAGCCTCGGCAACGATTTCCGCAACGGCGCTGCCCAAGCCGCCGATGATATTATGCTCCTCTGCCGTCACGATCGCTCCCGTCTCAGCCGCAGCGCGAAGAATAATTTCGGTATCGAGCGGTTTTATAGTCGGTATATTGATGACACGCGCAGTTATCCCGTCGTTCTTTAAAATTTCACGTGCAGCGAGCGCCTGTTCCACCATGATTCCAGTAGCTATAATCGCAGCATCATTTCCGTCAGCCAACTGTATGCCTTTACCGATTTCAAACCGATATGTTTCCTTGTCAAACAGAACAGGCACAGGATATCTGCCGAAGCGCAGGTACACAGGTCCTTTCCACTGGATGGCCGCTTCAACAGCAGCACGGGCTTCTACCGCATCCGCAGGATTAAGAATCGTCATTCCCGGAATGGTGCGCATGGTACCGATATCTTCGTTGCATTGATGGGTTGCGCCGTCCTCACCTACCGTTATGCCTGCGTGCGTTGCACCGATTTTTACATTCAGGTGCGGATATCCCACGGCATTACGTATCTGCTCATAAGCCCGGCCGGCTGTAAACATTGCAAAGGAGCTTGCGAACGGTATTTTTCCTGCTGCCGCAAGGCCCGCCGCGACGCCGATCATATTCCCCTCAGCAATACCACAGTCAAAAAAACGGTTTGGAAACTTCTTTTTAAATATTCCGGTTTTAGTTGCCGCTGCAAGATCTGCATCGAGCACCACAATATCATAAATATCTCCGAACTCCGCAAGAGCCGCGCCATATGCTTCTCTGGTCGCTATTCTTTCTGCCATAATCATTCCTCATCTTTCCCCCCGAAATCGCGTTTGCATACGATGTTACACTGCGTATACCGGCATCCTCGGGGTTGTATGCCGTATAAAGGCCCGTTAGGCATATACATTAATTCCTGCCGCTTGTTTCAGCCCGGCATGGAGGCTCTGATCTCAGCTGTCGCCTGCTCGTACTGTTCGCGGTTCGGCGCGGAACCATGCCAGCTCACCTGATTTTCCATAAAAGAAACGCCTTTTCCTTTTACGGATTTGCTGATGATGATACTCGGACGTTCCTTTACGGTCCTGGCTTCTGCGAACGCCTCCTCTATCTGATTAAAGTCGTGTCCGTTGATGCTCCTTACATGCCAACCGAAAGCTTTAAATTTTTCGTCCAGCGGCGTTGGATTCATGACCTCTGTAATCGGGCCGTCTATCTGAAGACCGTTAAAATCCAATACTGCGCAGAGGTTGTCCAGCTTATAATGAGCGGCAAACATAGCGGCCTCCCACACCTGCCCCTCTTCGGATTCGCCGTCTCCCAAAACAGTATAAACACGGAAAGCATCCCCCGACAGTTTGGCGGACAGCGCCATGCCGCAGGCAGCGGAAATGCCTATGCCGAGAGAGCCGGTCGTCATATCGACACCGGGTGTATGCTTCATATCAGGATGCCCCTGCAGATAGCTGTCGGCATGACGGAAGGTTTTGAGATCCTCTCTTGGAATATAACCCCTTTCGGCCAATGCGGCATACAAGGCAGGCGCCGTATGTCCTTTGGATAAAACAAAACGGTCGCGGTCCTTCGCCTCCGGATTCGCTGGATCTACATGCATCTCTTCAAAATACAGATAGGCCATTATATCCGCAATGGAGAGAGAGCCTCCAGGGTGACCGGAGCTTGCGCTGAAGACTTCCTTCAATATGTCCAAGCGGATATTGGCAGCAATTTCTTTCAGGCGTTTCAGTTTTTCTGCTTCCATATATTTTCCTCCTCGGTGCGGTAAAGTTATGATAAGCGATATCTTTTATATTGTACCGCAACAGACGCCCTTTGTCAAACCCTTTGTCATACCTTTCTTTAAGTTTGAGCTTTTGCGCCTGTCCCCATTTGCGGTTATTTCCGTGATTGGTCGGTCACTCTGTCAGACACATTCGGGTGAGGCAGAATATTTCTGCCGCCTTTCACGACGGAATCTGTTTTTTCAGCAGAAATTTCCTGTTTTACGTATACCTCGTATTTCGCTCTGGAGCCGTCGAAGGATCGAAACCATTGGGCTCCATTATCAGGTGCCGGAGACAATTTTCAGGGGCTTGCGAATTGACGAAAATTATGTTATAATGATATAATGAGGTAGAGAGTGCACACACCATTTACCTTATGCATGAACGGAGAACATCTCTCGGGACCCCCTTTCAGCATAGGTTTCCCCTACCGTTGTAAAACGTTCTGCCCATAATCAGAACCATATCGGGATATACCGCCGGGCTAAGCCTCTTGATCTCTATACGAAACAGGCTTGCGGCAAAAGGATATGTAATTTCTATTCTTGTTTTCAGCGCTCTACACATATCTATAAATAAAAACAGTTTGCGCAAAAAAGGATGCCGTCATTAGACCTGCCGATGCAGGAACTGCTTTTATGCCGGCTATTGCATAGCAATTCTTTTTCACCTTTACGTAGTACTAAGAAAGGAGAGGAAAGCTCATTCCGATCGTAAGGAAGCTTCCCATGCATCCAAACCATGCGAATAAAATCAATTTTTTTGATCATCAGCATATTGCTGACCACCTTCTGCTTCTTCACCTCGTGCACTGAAAAGCCTGTATCGCCTTTCGTAACCGAAACAGAGCAAGGGACGGACAACGTATCCGACACTACGCTCAGTGAGCCGGTCAGCGATGTAACAGCGGCGCCGAGTGAAAGTGAGGAAAATCTTGAGGTAAGCAAGCCTCCCATAAAGGGAGACCCCGAGCCGCATCTTTCTGAGATCGATGCCATCGAAAAAGCCGGAAAATTCCGCACGTTAACAGCGGACCTGACACATGACGGTACTGCGGAGGTCATATGGATTGATGCATCAAATCTTTCCGAAGAAGGTGAAATTTCGCTTTATGTGGAAGATGAGAACGATTCCATCCTGTATCAAATGACGGCCGGTGTTGCACATGTCTCCTGGAATTCTATCTATCTTTGTACAGACAGTGAGAACGCTTACCTTTTGCAATACCATCCGTACATGTCCAACGGCATCGCCGCTTACAGCTACGATCTGTTTTATCTGGGAGAAAACGGGGAGCCCATTTCGGTTTCCTCAGACAGTGTAGAATTCAACATGAATTTTTCTGACGATTCCTCCTTTCAGCCTCAGAGAATTGCAGATTTCGTCAACGGCGTCAATGCTTATCTCAACCAAAGCGTCGTGTTGCTGTCCACGCAGGACGGCAGCGTTGTTTACAGTACGGAATCCAGTCCGATCAGGCGGGTCGAAGAACTCTCATGGCTGAACAATTCCTTGGCCCCCTTTGAGGAAGGAGACGCTCTCATTCAAAAGCTGGAAAAATATAAGGCGTTTTATGCCTCCGAACAATCCTAATACAGCGTTTGTATTCAAGATAGCAGAAAGTGCCTCATGCGCGGTTAAAATGCCGCGCATTTTTATCATTTTGCCGGAGTCCCGTGAATACACTTATATGAAAGGCTGGATACCAGGCCAAAACGGTATCAACAGACAACGACGAATCCTCAGAAGCTTGGGATGCCACTGTAGCGCGTTCCGTTTCTGTAAAAAATCATGCATTTTCCGGTTCCATACCACGTCAGGTTCACAAGACGATAGACTGCTACCTCCACCTCACTTGTCCGAAAAGGACTTTTCCATACTAATGCCCCATCGATTCTATCGAACAGTTGTAAATTTACAACGAACAATTTGTATACAGCGTGAATAACAAAGTCGAATTTTGTTGACAAATCAAATTGTATATGGTAAGATACCGTTAGTGAAGCTGAATTTAATATAATAAAGAAAGCTTCCTTCCCACGTTGCGGTCCAGCCTTTTCTGGCACCGCTTTTCAGTTTCTACATACCGTCCTCTTATTTGTGGGCAGAACCGCTGTGGGAAGCATATTTCATGTAGGTGCCGCAGATTACATGAAATTCCCATATTTCACTGCGGAGAAACGGAGTTCATAATGAAAAAGCAACTGACCATATTGCTGGCGTTCTTATTGGTTGTTTCCGCTCTGGTATTACCGGGCTGCGAAAAATCCAAAACAAACAGTGAGCTGTTTAAAGACGCCGCTTCGTCGCTCATGGATCTGGTTTCCAACATCGCGCCCGATCCAAAGACCTCAAATAAAGGATGATCACAACAGCATCGATACCAATTTTGCTGTCACGCTCAATGAGCTCAGCGGGGCAGGCATATCGTCCATGGAATTTGCGCCGATCTCAATTAGCGGAGCCTACAAAGGTAATTTCCGCGATATTGATGGAGCAGGTATTCTGCATGCGGATCTGACAGCAGGCGAGGAAAAGCTCAACGCTGATCTTTATCTGCCGGAAGGTCTCAGCAGTGAAAACGTTTACATAGCGCTGCCTGAGCTACTTGACAAATACCTCAGTTCTGAATTCAACTTAAGCGAGGATTCAGAAAATACAGCCATTGATGAATCCCAAGCAGACATGTTATCCGCGATTCAAAAGCTGTACGCTGATTTGACGAACGGTAAGATACTCGAAGAAGCGGCGAAAATCCTCGCAGCCTACATCACCGACGATGCAATAACAATGGAGAAGGAACAGACGCTGAACGAAGATGGCGATTCCTATGAAGGTCTTACGAAGCTGACCTTGACACTGAAGGGAGAACAGCTTCAGGAGATCGGGCAAAAGGCAGAAGAGCTGTTTCAAGACTATTTCCCTAATGATTCCGCCAGCGATACTGCTGATGAAAACGATACCTCCGCTTCTGATGACAACAGTGACGAGATATCCGGTGAAGAGAGCGGAGACGATACCTCTGCCGAAGAGGATAGCGAGAAAATTCCCGATTTAACCGTTACGATTTACACACAGAAAGATACCGCAATCAAGGCTGAAATGGAATTATCCGACGACGAAAATTCCGTTACTGCCAGCATTTTTGTGCTGAAAACAGATGAGAAATCCGTTTCCCATTTGTACTGGGAGCTGGATTTCGATGAAGTAAATATTTCCTACACCGATTCCATGTCTCTTGAAGGTACGGATTATAGTTATAACGAAACGCTGGAAATTACGCCGAAAGCAAAAGACGACAGCGAAAATGGTGATGACAAAACCAACGCGCTGAAGGTTCCCGGTAAGCCAGACGTTCAGGCATCCAGCGCAGCGGAGGGAGACGACTCTGAGATGCTGCCCGATTCCGGCGATGCCGAAAGCGGCTTTGCTGTTCCCTTTGCTGATAGTAAAACGCTCGTGAAATTTGAGTTCAAAGGTGCCGTGGAAGAAAGTAAAATTTCAGGTGAGGGCAGCGTTTCTATTTCCGCTGAAGTCTCCGGTGTCAACGTTACCTACAGCATTCCCTTTGAGGGAACTTTTTCTTCAACAGAAGACTCTTTCAGTGCTTCCATAGCAATTGATACCAATGTCATGGGTATGGACATCGATGCTGAGATAAAATTATCTTATAAGTTTATGGAGAATGATACGCTGGATATTCCGGAGTTAAATGACGAAAACACCATTGATATTGAGAGCGATAATGCCGAGGATGAGTTCCAGTCGATTCTGCAGGAGCTGCAAGAAAATTATCCTACACTCTATTCTATTCTAATTAACTCCTACATGCCGGGCGATTATCCGGATTATGATGACATTACGTTGATTCTCAAAAATAAAGACTACTCGGTTACCTATACTTTATACAATGGCAATACAGGTACGATTGACTATACCGTTCCGCTGGAGGTAGTCGTTGAAGAAAATGGCGATATTACATTAATCTCTGGCGATGGAGCACGGTCGACATTTACGCCTCCGGCCATAACCGACGAAAGCGTATTTATTGACGGTGTCGAATTTTATAATTACAGTTCTTCAGAAAATGTTCTCTTCCTCTACGCTGCGGATTACATGATCAGTTATTCCATCATGCCGAAGCTGGGCAGTGCGTATGCCGACGTAACAGAAGATGTCTATTGTGAGTACGATGAGAACGACGTTCTTACTTCTATTACTTTCTACAACGGTTCAACGCTCACGGTGACGCAAGATAATGAAGATGAGAGTATTTATTACATAGACAATGAAAAATTTGTCGCGGATCAGCCTATGACTGATTAGTTTAATACTTTTATAAAAAGGATCTGTTGTGTTTAGCACAACAGATCCTTTTCCGTTGATCCACCCAGTTAATGAATTTCGGGCTGCCGTATGACCTTCAGGTTTTGCAAGGATCCCCGCACGACGTTCAACCAGGTACGTAGTATGGAAATATTGACCAACGCTGTTTACTCTGCCTAACGCACAGAGTTTTACGATTCCGAACGACCGCATTTCTGTCAAACCCCTTACACCGTCCGGTGAATTTCAGGGACTGGGAACCAGCCCTTCATGTCAATTTGTTGAAGGAATCAAAGCCTTTCAGAATTTTTATAAGAAAAATTGCCGTCAAGGTCCTGGATTTATGCTATTCAAGCATAAAATCTTTTCATTCTTGCTGCATACGGACGAATAACAGAAAGGGGACTGCAAAACGATTCATTTCACAGCCCTCTTTGCTTCTAAAACAGCCTGCGCCCTCTTTCATGACATGCGTTCTATATCTTTATGGACACAAAGTCGCCTTTATTTTCACATGCCATGGCATTTTCTGATTTTGTTGCCGACCTTGACACTTCACTTCAAATTTATTGAATTATTCCGCCTTATTGTTCCCCTTCCTGCGTATGAGGACGTATATTATTATACCTGCCGCAACCAGAACGACTGCCGCTGCAATGATGATATAAAGTATATTGTTGCCGCCGTCCGAGTTCGATATGCTGTCAGTTGCATCCCCCTTTGTCCCCGCAGTGCTGTCACTGTCCTGTATAGCTTGAATCGTATCTGAGGATGATTCTCCTGACGTGTCAACCTGAGTATCTTCCTCCGGAGGCATATCGACAATCACCGCGCCTAAGCAGAAATAATCATATTTCGCCAAATTCATAGGCTCTTTATTGTCAGTAGAACTCGAAATCGTATAATGGGAAACGGATTCCCCGCCGTTATAGGCGTCGCTCAAAATAATATTGATACCATATTCCGTTCCCTCTCTATATTCAAGCAGCGGCGCTGCAAATTCAATATTATACCCTTTGTCCGTTAGCTCAACCCCCACACAGGCGCTTGGATCGTTATTATCATCCGTTACACCCTTTCCCACGAGGACCTTTGTCAGCGTATCTCCCCAACCGTAAAGGTCATTGTTGGTAAAATACTTCCCATACAAATCGCTTATAATATCATGCTCAACATAGCCAAAGCCCGTATGATCCATACGATAAATACGCAAACGCTTTGACATATCGCCCTTATCTACCGGTTCATCGCCGGTTTCTTCCGGCTCATAGCCGTTGTCTGTCGGATCCAGATAATTCTTTGGATCTAAAATTACTGTGATACAATCAAACGCCTCCGCGCCTTTGGCAGGCTCTACCTGCTGGTCAGCCGTCGGTGTCACCAACTCAGGATCTGTCACCTCGATAAATACATGTAACAGCCAGTCCGACATTATGTAGACTTTAGCGGAGGCCCCTGTATCTTCCCCGTCCAGCAGTTCATTACACTCAAGGATCAAGGGACCGTCCTCCGCATCATATATTCGATCCTTTTTACCGTCAACTTTCATATAAAGTTCCCAATCTTCCCATGCCCCCCACGCTTCAAATACCTTCCCCGATTCACCCAAAAATGCGTTTTCAGCATAACCGGATACCGGTATCGCCAACAGAAGTATGCAGCTCAGACATAACACCCAAATTCGTTTCATTCCCATGTACCTCCACAAATTTATATAATAAGATTTCGAGATCCCAATTTGTTTATAGAGTACCTTATGAAAGCATTCGTGCATGTCAGTCAAAGCAGAGCGATGAGATGTTGTCGAAGTTTCTGTATATATTTTTTATGCAAAATACATTGTCAATAGAATTATACATTAAATTGCATATTTTTCAAGAAGTTGTATAATAAAATATAATTTAATTGTTATTTATAACAAATGATCCCGTTTTATCTTGTCCCAATCGATAATCATAATTTTGATTCGTTTCCGATTGCTGACCCATTGTTCCTTCAAACTGATATAGCCGTCCTCGATCATCCCCTCCAGCGCGTCATGAATGTATGTTTGATTTAAATTGAGCTGTTCGGACAGCGACCGAACCGTATTCAGAAATGTAATATAGGCCTTAGACTGCTCTTTTAGCGTCGATATATATTTCGCTATCACCGGATAATACAATTTTTTCAGCTTACTGTACGATGGGTACTCGATGCATTCCGTTGCAACGGCCCGCAACTGTCCGCTGATGGTATTTTCGATGCCATATATCACTACTTTTTTTCCGCACTTTTCCATAAGGAAGCGCGTGACGCCGCCAAAGTGTCCATCACCCGTAAAGATGATAAAATACTCCGCAGCATTTCTCTCAAAAGCCTTTTGGTATATCGTATCCAAAAGAAAAAAATCGGTAAAATCTTTTTTATGCGCACCGGTATTGTGTGTTTCGATGATATTTCCCGTTATCTTCCTGAGCTCCGGCAGATTGTACTTAATGGATGCGTTAGAGAAATCGGCAAAAAAATAGGTGTCTCTGATATCAAACCGCTCTGATGCTTCACGATGCCAGTCTAATACTGGAGGATTTACACCGAATTTCTTTTTAAACGAGATCTGCATATATTCGAAATCCACAAATACGATGGCGCTTGGTTTTTTCTTTGCAAATAATTTCAATTCTTATTCCCGCCTGTCTTCCATATTATCATCTTGCAGGGCTATCAAAGCAGGGCATTCCATACATTTCTATAAGTCTTAATCGCTTATATATAATCCCGCAGGATTAAAAACAGAAATTCCCGACGCCGAATGCTTATAGGGAACTTCTGAACATGGAATCCCACTGAATCCAAAACCATAACACCCAAAGAGCGCTTTTCCGGTTATATAGATAGCTGCCTTTCCAGCCTTTAAAGACTGACTTCAGCAGAACATCGTTGTCTTCGTTTTCATCTAACCGGTCCTGTTTCTGGTTTCAAAGCTCCAATATTTCTTCAGCATGCATTTGTATTGTTTGAAGTAGCCCGCATTCTCTGAAAAAAGCCGTGCATTTCGTTGAAAAATGCACGGCCTCTGACATAACCTACTGAAATATATTATTGATAAATATACTCAGACGTTGTTTTACTGCTGCTTCATCTGTGCATAGCACTCACTGCAGTATACCGGTCTGTCATTGGAAGGCTGGAAAGGAACTTTAGCTTCTTTTCCACAGTTGGCGCAGGTTGTTGTGAAGAGCTCTTTCGCCGGCCTTGAAGAATTCTTTCTCAAATCACGGCACGCTTTGCATCTCTGCGGCTCGTTTTGAAAGCCTTTTTCAGCGTAAAATTCCTGTTCTCCTGCTGTAAAGATAAATTCCTCACCGCAATCCTTGCAAATCAATGTCTTGTCCTGATACATGTTTTTTCCCTCGCTTTGTAAATGGTAAAATTTCTGCCCCCAGACGGATTCAAACCGCCACCTTTGTGGTAACAACGCTCTGTTTAAGCTATTCGGGCCTATATGCGAAAGGACCTCCGCAGATAAATTATCAATTTCCATTATACTCTGCGCAGGTGAAAATCAGACATTGCCGCTTTGTTTTTTTTCCTGCAATATCTTTCTTACCTTGGCTCTGATTCTGTACACAGCGTTATCCACCGATTTTTCTGAGACCTGCAGTCTTCTTGCAATTTCCTTGTAAGGCAAGCCTTCCACATACAGTTGATATACTGCCATCTCGTTCGGGGTCAGGGACAATGCGAGGTGTTCAAGCAGTTCTTCGAATGACTCGTGTGTAATGAGATTTTCTTCCGGATTAAGGCTATCCGTAATCTCTTCTGTCAAATCAGATAATGGCTTTGCATCATGATGGTGTTTTCTAATATATGAAATGATTCGGTTCTTCATGCAGATTTTTGCATACAAACCAAATGTTACACAGCCTGAGTGATAACTCTTAGCCGCCCGATACAATGCAATGACCGCTTCCTGCTTTAAATCATCACACTCGGTCTGGCTATGCTCTCCATACTTTTTATCAAATTGAAATACAAGGCTGTTGACCAACGACGTATACTGTCTCAAAAGCAACGTAAATACGCTGTCGTTTCCTCTCTGTATTTCACCTACATATTTCTGTATCTCTGCATCTGTAAGTACCGGTGCATCCCTTTCCGGCTTCGGGTCTGTAATCTTCTGATCGTTCTTCATTCAATCCTATTCTTTTGTCGATATATTTTAACTATTATTATTATATCATATATTTACATATTGTCAATATATATTTACAAAAAAATTTAATTTTTTTATTTGCAATCTATTGGTGTATCTTTCCCCCTGAATTGTGCTAAAATTTAAATATTTTTTCTGAAATCTCTTGAAATTATCTGATTTTATGATATAATAAAAGAGTTAGGTATTCAGAGAATATTAGAATGGAAGATAAAGGAGGTGAAATACGTTGCCGAATATCAAATCTGCAAAAAAGCGCGTTTTGGTAATTCAGACCAAAACCCTTCAGAATCAAATGTTCAAATCTTCCTTAAAGACTGCCATCAAAAAATTTGATGCAGCAGTTGCAGCCGGCGATAAGACAAATGCGCTGGACTCCTATAAGGCTGTTGTCAAAAAGGTCGATCAAGCTGTTGCAAGAGGAATTCTGCATAAGAACAATGCGGCGCGCAAAAAGAGTCAGTACGCCGTAAAGCTGCAGAAAGTAAATGCTTAACTTCTGAATTATGTATCCGAAACGAGCATCGCTTCGGATCCGCAAAATCCGCCGGACAGGATGAAATTTTGTCCGGCGGATTTTGTTTTTCCTTTCCGCATCGGCTGTCTGACAAGTTTTCGGAAAGGTTCGCTCATAAAGCGCTTTTTTCCTTAAAAGAAATCAAAAGAAAGTACGCAATTTCTTTGGTTTCCTCCCTTCATATTCGATATTTAAACGACCCTTTTCTGCCGCCGCGCAGAACAATCAATAATAGGGCGGTAATTATTCATAATGCGGACTGGATCTGTAAGCCGGGTTCTGTCGAGGGCAATCATCTATCTTGACGGTACGTTGCCGCACCGCTCCCGCTTACGCGGTGCCACCTGGGCAGGTTGCCGATTAACATACGGCAAATCAGGGAATTGCCTGCCGCTCCGGTGTTGCTTCGGATAGGGTTTACATTTGCATGCCTGTTGCCAGGATGCCGGTGAGCTCTTACCTCGCCTTTCCATCCTTACCGCGGCGTTCGCCGCGGCGGTCTATTTCTGTTGCACTTTCCCGGAAGTCGCCTTCGGCGGACGTTATCCGTTATCCTTTCCCTGTGAAGCCCGGACTTTCCTCATAATAATACCTTTCGGCCACATATTACGCGATTGCCCGATCCAGTCCCATTCTATTATACAGGAAAATGCCTTCAGCGTCAAGAGGCGGATTCTCCAGCGCCCATAATTGCAGTAAAATATAGATGTTTGGATAGATTGAAAAATTTATACGCACTAAACAAACGATGAGGCCCATTCGATTTTTCAAGATGTCGTACGAGCAACTTTCCGTTGACATTGTATCCGGATGCGCATCGGGCAAAGATACTTATGGATGCTCACAACTCAGCTTCCAGGCGGCAATGAAGCTCATAAAGAGCCGTCCGGTTTGAGTCCCATGTTAGTTTTGACCGAACCTCTTCGTAAGTTAGCCAAACACACTCGGTTTGTTCGCAGGACAGCTTTATATCTTCTTTACACTCAAAGCCAAATGTGTATTCAGGTATTACATAAGTGTTCTTATCCCAATGCTGACGATGTTTTTGAGAAATAACCGCAGCAGGAACGCAGGATAAACTTTCAAGCTCAAGCCATTTACTTGGCTGCACACCGCCCTCCTCAAAAGTTTTCCGCTTCGCTGCATCCATCGGTATTTCATCGTCTTCACCGCCGCCGGCTATGAACTGCCATTGGTCAAAGTCTGCGCGGTGAAACACGCAGTAAAAAAGAGAAGCATCCATAATTCTATAAGGTATTGCAAGTATTTGAAACGGCGCCCTCATTTTAACCCCTCCACAAAATCTATTAACTGTTTCAGACTTTGAATGCTCCATTTTTCAGTATCCTTGTTGCTTCGATCTATCAAAAAGGAAGTAAAACCTTGTTCTCTCGCTCCATCCGCTTCAGGTTTATAGTCATCGACATATATACTTTCCTGTGCTGAAACGCCTTGTGCACGGAGCGCGGCATTGAAAATAATCGGACTTGGCTTTCCCGCTCCTACCAAGGAACTTGCGGTGAATGAAGTAAAATATTTTGCAATGTCCAACTGCTGCAATGTGTATTCAAGCGATGGAGACGTATCGCTTATCACGCCCATTTTATATCCGTGATCATGGAAATACTTCAAAACCCCTGCAGTTTCGGGATACAAAGCACGATCTCCGCTGCACCATAACTCACTGAACAGCAGCTCCGCCCGATCGTCTATATTTTCTTTAATTCCCTCTCCGATAAGCAAACACCGGTAAAATCTTTTAAAAAACGCCCGTTCATCATCGACGGTTTTATACCACGGAATCCTGCCTTCACTTGCAAGATTAAAAAGACGCATCATTTTCTCATAAGGCAATTCAAAAGATTTTCCGCTCCATCCGCTGACAGTCTTATCCCGCCAAGCTTCTTTTTCCTTACTGAAATATGTAAGAGTGCCGTCACGGTCAAAAAATATTGCCTTATAGTTCATATGCTTCATTCTTCGTTTTTTATATTACTTCATGTACGAATTTCAATCTATATAAGGCGCTGGTAGAGGCGGATATTCACAGTCTGGGGCAAACAGCAATGATATTTTATGAAACAGGACTCATAAAAAACACGCTGTTCGGATTGCGATTACTTTGATATGCCCACAGGTTCAGCCGGAATCATCAATTGTCGTTTCCCGAAACAGGGTTATTTTTTCCTTCGGCTCTGCATGGCACGAATTTCTTCTTTGATCATCAGCAGATCCTGCTCGCCGGAGAGCATCTGTATACAAAATGAGCTTTCAACCGTCTCGCCGGGCCGGATCATTTTTAAAGTACCGTCTGCTCTCGCCTGATCTCTACCATCAATATGTGCGTTTGCCGGCTCCAGGCCCAGGACGTAATCTCCTTCAGCCATCATTTTCCACTCGACAAAATGATCAAGCGAAGCCGTGTCATAACGTATCACCGCCCCCATACTGCTTTTAGGCTGATATGCGCCCGCTATGGCATATCCCTTTTCATCGCTGAGCATGTCATGATAATAACACATCTCCTCACAACCGACTTCAGGCTTCTGCAGTTGATTCCATTTCTCCGCATACTGCCGTGCAAATTCGCTTTTCGGCGTCACACCGGCTGACGATATCAGAACCTCTGCATCCTCGTCGATCAGCGGATACCCCAGATTGAAATGATAGAGACGCATCAGAGGAGCTTCTCTTACTCCGATGTTCTCAATTTTATCGTGCATATATATCGTGTTTTCGCCGTATCTACAGCGAATTTCACGTGTCAGCAGGAGATTTTCCTTATAGATTCTGGCATGACGCACAACGCCTGAAATAACCGCCGCAGGCGTTCCGTCAGCTTCCCGTTCAAGTCGGCAGGACACCTGTTCCGCCGGCATATTGGATATCCGTCCGTGTACGCCGAGCTCCTCGCCATCGTCCGTACAACACATACCGATATTATCGAGACCACACGTCGTCAAAAGTCCGGCAGTAAAGGATTTCAGCCACTCCAGGCGGCGATTATCATAGTACTGCGGGGCCACATAGCCGCATGGCGACAAAAAACTGATGTTTTTGCCCTGAAACGTCACGCGTCCAAAATCCATTGAACGGTCAGTGAGGACAGTAAAACAGAGGCCCGAACCGTTGTCCACGTCAACCGCACGCATCCCGTCCGCACGACCGCCGGTCATGCGGTATTCTTTCAGTTCAAACAATTGGGCTAAGTTTCCGATGTATTTGATCTTCTCTTGGAAATTTGACATTTTGATTTCCATCCTTTCTTTATTTCCTATAAATTAATACATATTAACTTTCTATTGATCCAAATGCAGAGTAAAACTTTTATTTTTCTCTGTTGACAGTCAACCGAATCAGCAGCTCCAGATTATCCGGCTGAATGTTCGCTTCGCTGCAGGCCCTATTCCGCTTGATTTCTCCGCATTTTTCACACTGATGTACAATCA
>DXYE01000061.1:8993-15941 GCA_019415985.1 Clostridiales bacterium | reverse complement strand
ATGCGAATGGCGTAGAATGGTACGCTATGGCACAGTACGGTGCAGTACCTGAATTTGAAACCGGCGATGAGGCTATGATTTACAATCAGGCCGCATTCAGAGAGTTTATGCCGGGCTATGAACAGCAGATTACATCTGTTGATGGATCTCAGCGCGGCGACGGTCACTTTGAAGTCCGTCACGAGGATGGATCCGGTACGATGTTCTATGATACTGCTCAGTATGATGCTCCTCGTGGTGACTATCAGGTATTTGAAGATCGTGATGGACATCAGTGGTTCGCTGTTCACGGTGAACCTGTTGTTGAGAGGAAACCGGTATATGATAATGGAAAACCCGTTTATGATGAGCGCGGTGTAGTGTCCACAAATGTAGAATCCGTTCGGTACAGGAGCACACCGAGTCGTTTCGGAGATCCGAAGCAGCGTGATGATACACAGACAAAACCGCCGAGACGGAGAAGTTAAGCTTCACAGCCATAATGCCTTCACACGGTGTTATGGCTGTTTTTTATAAAAATGGGAGGTGAAGATTATGGCCGAGCAAAATAAAACGCAGATGGGAGACGGCGCTGATAATTATGGCCAAGCCGCAGGGCAAATGGCAAAGGCAGCAAAACAACTCGGCCAAGAGGCTGCGAAGCAAGCAGCTGCAAAAGGCGTAGAAGCAACAGCAAATGCTGCTACTGCAGCAGTTCAGGCAAGTGTGGAAGGCGGAAAAGCCGCCGCAGAGATTGCCGCCGGTACGGCGGCAGGTGGCCCTTGGGGTGCGATTCTTTCTGCAGCTTGGGCTATGCGTCACACACTGTTTAAAATTTTGATTTGCATATGCCTTTGTTTACTCATCCTGATTATATTGATCGCCTCTCTGCCGACCATTGTTACAAACAGCATATTCGGTTTAGATGGCTCGGCAGTAGATCCTAATACAACGCTGGCAAGTTCATATGAGAATTTGTCAACAGTCGTTTCAGATATTATAGATGCAGGTTATGATCAATCGCTCGCGAAGGTAGAAAAGATTATCGCAGACGGCGGATATGATTATGATTTGTCGATGGAGGCGCTGATCAATCACGCACAGTCATCCGCCGGTTTTGATGTTGCTTACATACTGGCAGCATATTCTACCTCGATGAATCAGCAAAATACCAGCGAAGCCGATATGAAAGCAAAATTGGAAGCCTATGGCGGTGAGATGTTTCCTGTGACATCACAGGAACTGACCAAAGAGATTTTAATCCCTGTATCCTATTTTACCTATCGAGAAGTTTCCGTAACGGTAGTGACAAAAAAGGTACAGACGGGAACGATCAACGGAGTACCGCAGTATCGGTATGAGACAGAAAACAGAACCTACTATCTTCCGGACGAGGCGAAAAGTTCGGAGGTCAGTGTTACCGTGCCGAATTATGAGGAAGTTACGGTTACAACTCCTGTTTATTCAGGCAATACGATTACTGGCACAAAGAGCGAGACCTATTATAGGCAAAACGGTGAGGTTACGCTTTCTCCTACAACAGAAACAGTTACTTATGTGGAATGCACGATCCATCCGTTTGATACTTCCGTTGTAGAAAAAGCCTTTGGTCTCGACTTGGATGCGCAGTTTGACGCTTCCGGAAGGACCTATGATGAAGTTGTCACGAATATGGCAAATGCCTTAAAAATGACACTATACGGCTCATTGGGGTCAGGTTTGGCAGTTCCGCTTACAGATGCAGAACTGATAGCATTCTTGAATAAGCAAAACTGTAATGCAACCCGGAAACATATTGTGGCGACTGGGCTTTCGCTGGTAGGTAAAGTACCGTATTTTTGGGGCGGAAAAAGTCCGCCTGGATGGAATGATGAGTGGAACACACCCAAACTGGTCACAGCAGCAGGCTCCAGTACCAGTGGAACGATACGACCGTATGGTCTGGATTGCAGCGGTTTCTCAGACTGGGTATATAAAACAGCCGTTGGAGTGAGCCTGTATGGCACAACTTGGGACCAGTGGGGCAACTCCTATGAAATCAGTGCATCGGAACTTTTGCCAGGCGACCTTGGCTTCTTGATGAACGATGACGGTCAAGGCTGGAATCATGTCTTGGTCTTTGCTGGCTATGGTGACAATGGCGAACGGATGTGGGTTCATTCCTCCGGCGGTGAAGGTGTTATCTTTAATTCACCGAGTTATGAATCCACCTTAGCACTCAGAAGACCGAAGGATGTAGATTTTAACGCTCCTGTTTCAGAGGATATTTATGGGGCGCCGATAGCGACCATTGAGGTAGATGTGACACATTACTGTGCCTGTAGTAAATGCTGCGGAGAGAATGCTTCCGGCATTACGGCAAGCGGAAAACAGGTAGAAGTCGGTATGGTGGCGATGTCAAGCTACTACCCCTTTGGCACACAGATCATGATAAACGGTACAATGTATACGGTGGAAGACCGAGGCGGTTCCGGGATTGAAAACGACAAGTCCCGGGTCGATATCTATGTCCCGGATCATCAGGAAGCTCTGCGCCTTGGCCGGTATACCACAACAGCGCAAATCTACCGTATGGGACGATAATGAATCCGCCTCTGTCATTGATGATGGAGGCGGTATTTATATGAGCGTTTGCATATCTTTCAGACGCGAATAGAAATTGGGAAACAGATCAACCGCATTAAATTTGACTCTATGCGGTGGAAAGGAAAGGCAGTATGGAAGAAAAAGAAGTTAAGAATATCTATGCGATTCCGGCAAATTATACGGATTCCGGCAAGCTTCTTGGCGGAATGATTGAACCTCGCAATGCGGTAGAGACGGCAATTCTTTTGATCCTTGTGGGTTATCCGGAACTGATGTGGATACCAATGCCGGGTACGATCCGTATTGTCGTGATGGTCGTGACGCTGATGCCTCTTGCAGTGCTCAGTGTGATGGGTATTGATGGTGACTCATTGTTTCAGTTCGTGGGTCACATAGTTCGATTTTGGTTTAAAAGACGAAAACTTCATATGAGAAGGGTGGGATATAAGTATGACCAGGCGTGTCTCAAAAAAGCCGGTAAACGCAAAAAAGCAAAAAGTCGAAAAACTGGAGTTCGTGCAGGACTTCCTGCCAATTAAGAATCTGAGCAACGGGATCATTGAAACCGTTGATGGACGATATATCAAGATTTTAGAGATAGAGCCGATCAATTTCCTGCTACGCTCCGATGAAGAACAGATGAACATTATTTCTTCGTTTGCATCATGGCTGAAGATTTCGCCGATGCGCCTCCAGATCAAGTCGATTACGAGGAAGGCAGATTCCGATAAGCATATTGCAATGGTGCGAAAAGAGCTGGCGGAAGAGGATAATGAGAAGTGCAAAGAACTCAGCGAGGATTATATCCGGCTGATTAAAGATATCGGAAATCGAGAAGCGCTCACACGGCGCTTCTTTTTAGTTTTCCAGTACGAGGCGGTCGGTCGCAATGAGAGCGATGATTATGGCAAGATTTATGCAATGATGCAGACCGCCGAACAAAACGCCCGCGCATATTTTATGCAGTGTGGCAATACGGTTCTTCAACCCAAGGATCCGGATGAGGCTACAGCTGAAATTTTGTATATGTACTTTAACCGGCGTTCCTGTATGGATGAACCATTTAGCAGTCGTGTCAACCGCGTGGTGGTAGATACGATGGCGGCAAAAAATAAGGTTATCGGTATTGATCCGGTGCCCAATATCAAGTTTTCGCACTTTATCGTGCCAAGAGGCATCGACCTGAGTCACTACAACTACATTGTAATGGATGGGCTGTATTATTCTTTCCTGTATATCAAGAAGGACGGTTACCCAAATGCGGTTCGCGGAGGCTGGATGTCTGCAATCATCAATGCCGGTGAAGGAATTGATGTGGACATTCATTTACATAGAGAAAATCGCAGCAGAACAATTGATAAGGTTGCACAGAGAATTCGACTAAACCGCACTAAGCTCAAGAGCCTGCAGGATACCAGCACCGATTATGAGGAACTGACCAATTCGATTTCTGCTGGTTATTATATCAAAAACGGTATCGCAAACAACAACGAGGACCTGTTTTATCTGTCTGTGTTTATCACGGTTTCCGCAAAAAGTTATGAGGAACTGATTTGGCGCAAGCGGCAGATGGTGGATATGCTCAAGTCGATGGATATCTATACCAGCGACTGCAGATTTCAGCAAGAGGCTGCTCTTCGTTCGGTTATGCCCTTTTTGCAGATTGATCCGAGGTTGGAGAAAAAAACGAAGCGCAATGTCCTGACAAGTGGTGCGGCAGCCACCTATATGTTTACAAGTTACGAGATGTCCGATGATTCCGGTGTGCTGCTTGGTATCAATCGCCACAATAACTCGCTTTGCATTGTCGATCTCTTCAATACCAAGAAGAACAAAAATGCGAACCTGACGATGTGTGGAACCAGCGGAGCGGGTAAAACCTTCCTGCTACAGCTCCTTGCTCTGCGTATGCGAATGCGCGGAATTCAGTGTTATATCGTGGCGCCCATCAAAGGGCATGAGTTTAAAAGAGCCTGTGATAAGATCGGCGGTCAGTTTGTCAAAATTGCTCCGGGTTCTCCCCACTGCATCAATGTGATGGAGATCCGGCACACCATTTCCCCGGAGATGGAGCTGATTGACGATGTGGACTACAACGATATGGACTCGATGCTCGCAAAAAAAATCCAGCAGCTGATGATTTTCTTCTCGCTGCTCATTCCTGATATGACAAACGAGGAAGAACAGATGTTGGATGAAGCGTTGATAAAGACCTATAGCGATTTTGGGATCAATCACGATAACAATTCTCTTTATGAAGATATGTCCATATCACCGCCTAAGATGAAAAAGATGCCGATTCTCGGAGACCTGCAGAAACATTTGCTTGAAAATACGATGACAAGCCGTATTGCGGCTATCGTGAGCCGCTTTGTGACTGGGTCGGCTCAGAGCTTTAACCGTCAGACCAATGTGGATCTCTCGAATAAATATATCGTGCTTGACCTTTCTGAACTCAAGGGTAAACTCCTTCCGGTCGGGATGATGATTGCACTCGATTATGTCTGGGATAATGTAAAAGCAGACAGGACTAAGAAGAAAGCCATTATGATTGATGAGATATGGCAGCTTATCGGGGCCTCGTCCAATAAGCAGGCCGCCGAGTTTTGCCTAACGATTTTTAAGACGATCAGAGGCTTTGGTGGTGCTGCGCTGGCAGCGACACAGGATCTTTCCGACTTCTTTGGTCTGGATGATGGTAAGTATGGGCGCGCGATTATCAATAACAGTAAAAATAAGATCATCTTAAACCTTGAGCCGGATGAGGCGGAATATGTGCGGGAGACGCTGAAACTTACCCGCACGGAAATCCGCTCCATTACACAGTTTGAGCGTGGTGAGGCCCTTGTTTACAGCAATAATAGCAAAATCCCGATTGCTGTCAAGGCATCTAAGGTTGAACAAGAGATGATTACCACTGACCGTGCCGAACTGGAGGCAATCCTAAAAAGAAAGCAAAAACAGGCGCATAGTGCTTAAAATGCGTATTCTGATAAAAATACGCACAAGGAGGTGAGCAGAAAATGCTGCTACAGGACGAACAGTACATTATCAAATGGTTATCCCAATACGGGACATTGACCAAAACACAGGTCATTCGTCTCTTAAAAGATAAACCCGTCTCTACGGCGGAAAAGATTATCCGCAATCTCAAACGGGATATGCGGATTACGGATGTAGGCGGCTATTACTTGGCGCTGGACGAGATGTGCAAGCCTGATCAGAGATTGATCATTGCGGTTTGGGTATTATTACAGTTCATCGACCAGGTAGAGCCGCTTGCCCATTATCCGGCGGTTTATCCGGCGCAGATTTTCTTTTTGAAAGAGAATGTCGGATATGAGATTGTTGTTCTCTATGACGGCGAACAGCATTTAATGAGGCTCCTTCAGCCACAGGAAGACGATCTGAAGTACATTATTGTTGTGCCGCATATTTCAATGGCACAGTCCCTATATGTTCCCAAAGTCCCCTGCCTGTATGCGACAGTAGACTTTGAAGGCCGGGAGGAACCACATATCACATTTTATTCCGAGGAGGCGATAAACAGTGAGAGTAAATGAAACGCCGTTTGAAAAATCGTTAAGAAGAGCAAGCGTCCTGTCAATTCGTTTAGAAAATGAGATTTCGCAGACCAAAAAGTTGGCAGAAAACGGTGAAATCAAGATTGCCTATGAGCTGGCCTTGAAAGCCGCAAACACATCAGAAAAACTGACTTTGGTGACAAGAGCGCTGCCGGCTTATACAGGCTGTCCTACAGCAAAGGAAGATGTGGAGCTGCAGATAGCTGATAGTATTCCCATTGATATCGGATTTACCATAGAAGGCTGGTTTTCTATCAGAATTCCAGCTCTTTTGCCGAAGAAAACGGAAGGCTCGGCATCGTATATCCGCTCTTACCTGTATCCGGTGATGAAGCACTTTTTCTCTTATGTCCCGCCGGTCAAATATAGTGACTGTGTTCTGATTTTCAGACACATTTACAATAAAAACCGCCCTGAGCGACAGTACAGGGATCACGACAATATCGAAGTCAATATGGTTGCCGATGTGGTAGCACTTTATGTAATGCAGGACGATGCTCCATTAAAGTGCTGCCATTATTATTGTAGCGCTGCCGGTGAGGAAGAACGAACTGAGGTCTATGTTGTTCCGAAGAAAGAGTTTCCGAACTGGTTGGTACTGGAGAAAACCTTCCCGCAGAAAGGAGTATTTTTGAGCGATGAATACCAAAAACCGCCCTGAAAACATATGTAAAAATCGCCGGATGCCGCCCCGGAAAAACTACACACATATAAAAAGGCGAAAAATCCTTAATGTATCGGCATTTTGGCGGCATCGGTGTGATGGGAAATCCGACAAAGAGAGCAGTCACTATGTCGC
>DXYE01000061.1:5558-8983 GCA_019415985.1 Clostridiales bacterium | reverse complement strand
TCGCAAATGCTTCTGTGCTTGGGAGGTTATTATGATTACCGTTCGTCCAGGCAGTCACGCGCACGACATCATCACTTTGCTTTCGGTTATTGGCGAATTTCCTGTCCGTTCTTTGCATCTTTTGGGCAATGAGCGTGTGATTAAGGCTTTGGTTCATAGAATGACTTTGCTGCAGGAATATCGCCTCCCCGATGATGCACAACCGAGACTTACCTGTAAACTATTAAAGATTAGCGGTGAGAGATCATATAAGACGCTGAGACTTACTAAAGCGGCAATCCCCATACTGGACTGGATTCATCCGAATGCGAGAGAGTATTATTTGGGCTCTTTCTGGAATCATAGATTCCCCGGAGACTCAGCCCATCGGGAGCGCAATCACAGAGTTGCGGAAGCGGCAGCGATTTTTTATATGGCAAATATTCAAACCCGGGTCTATGATTTGCCGCCTCTTCAAAATTCTGAAATCAGTCTGACAGTACCGGAGTATCCCGCGTATTACCTGGCGAAAGATCTCAAGAAACTGGGTGAGTCTGAGATGAATAAGACGATGTTCACGAGAGTCACAGGCGTTCTGTTCTCTTACTGCGAAGCATATGCGGTTTATAACACCCGCAGCGCCCTGATGAAGTGGAATGGCATGGGTGAGTTCAAGACGCTGCACAGTTTGATCGAAATTGCAAGGTTAAACGCCGGCATTCATAAGATCCAATCAGCCATTCTTTTCGGCGAGTCTGAGGAGATTGCGTTGAAGACCATTTTGGAGACAGAAAAGAACCGGCGCCTTGAGTTTCGGTTTGACAACATCTATCAATTCATTTATTTTGTGCCCATGAATTCCTTTGGCATTCGGCTTTTGATGCTGTTTGCCAGACCCAACTGGAAAGCGAAGCTGAATGAACTATTATTCGACGAAGATGATCTATCCAAGAATCAGGGCGTAATGGAATATGATGCGTTTGTAGATGGGAAATATGTGTATTCGTTTTTGGATAATGACATTGCACGGCTCATCCGGTTGCGGGAAGCACTCCAGACTGGAGCGCACCCATTTGAGGTACTCTGCTTCCCTGAGCAATTTACTCTTCTCCGAAAATATCTCGGCCCACAGATTGATATCAAAACCATTGATATAGATTCGGTGGAAGACGCAATGGGCCGATAAGGAGGAAAAGATTTGGATGACAAAAAACGCAAGGGCGCCATCGCCGTTGCTGCCATACTGGGTTTGGTGGCAGCACTTTATCTCGCTGGTCTTCTTGCGCAGGTATTAAATAATTATTCCATTTGGATGGAGGGCGGCGGCCTTACCGGACAAACCCAAATGCCGCCTGTTGAGTTCAGCCCGACAGTCTGTTTCCCGCAGGCATTTACCTGGAATGGCCTCAAGGGCTTGATCGGTATGATAGTTGTCGGTGCAATCATATTTGCGTATGTAAAGCTGAACGACCGGTTTGGCAGTAAAGACTACGATGAGCGTGGATTCAAAGTGGTCAAAAGCGGTACATACGGCACGGCATCGTGGATGGATGAAAAAGAGATGAGAGATGTTCTTGAAATTACAACTCCGTCGAAGGCGGAGGGCGTAATCCTCGGCGAGTATAAAGGCAATACCGTCTGTATGCCGAAAGATACCAAACTCAACCGGCACATTGCGATCTTCGGTGCATCCGGCACAATGAAATCCCGGGCCATTATCAGAAACGCCCTGTTTCAGGCTATCAAGCGTGGTGAGTCTGTCATAATCACAGACAGCAAAGCGGATCTCTACGCGGATACAGCTGAACTGTACCGAAAAAATGGGTATGAGGTGAAAGTCTTCAATCTTATTAACCCGGAGCACGGTGACAGCTGGAACTGTATGTCAGACTTAAATGGGGATACCCTGATGGCGCAGGTACTGACCAATGTCATCATCGGAAATACGAGTTCGGGCAAAGGCGATCATTTCTGGGACAATGGTGAGGCCAATCTATTGCGAGCGCTGATTCTCTATGTAGACCAGGATCGCACCCGAAGCGCCGACATGAAGCATCTCCCTGCAGTCTATCAGATGTTGACGCAAAACTCGGAAAAACAGCTTTCAGCATTGTTTGAGAAACTGCCGTTAGACCATCCGGCGAGGGCGCCGTATAATTTATTCGCGCAGGCAAGTGACACGGTTCGCTCCGGCATCATACTGGGACTTGGTACAAGACTTCAGGTGATGCAGGATAAAGCGGTTCAGAATATTACCAGTCGGTCTGACATAGACCTGATGGCACCTGCCAAGAAAAAATGCGCTTATTATATTATTCTGAGCGATCAGGACGCTACAATGGCATTCCTGTCATCGCTCTTTTTTTCTTGTATGTTTATCAAACTGACTCGCTATGCGGATTCCACAAAGAGCGGCAGCTGCGATGTGCCCGTGAATTTGATCCTGGATGAGTTCAATAATATCGGACGCATCGGCGGCGCTGCAGATGGCTCAGACTTTTGCAGAGCGCTTTCTACAATTCGTGCCAGAAACATTCGGGTAATGCTTGCAGTCCAGAGTCTTGGGCAGCTTCAAAACCGGTATCCGCAGAACCTTTGGTCCGAAATTGTCGGCAACTGCGACATCCAGCTGATGCTTGGATGCACAGACGATGTCAGTTCAGAATACTTTTCAGCCCGCAGTGGCGATATGAGTATTGAGGTCAATTCCACGATGACGGTGCGGAGAACCATCGCAGTAGCGCAGGTGATTCCCCAGTACCGTCATACTGAGGGACAAGGAAGACGCCGGCTGCTTACTCCAGATGAGGTCCTTAGGCTTCCGAACGAGGAACTGCTTTGTATCATTCGAGGTCATAATGTACTCAAACTCAAAAAACTCGATTACACGAAACACCCGATGTCATCGCAGATTATTCGTTCGTCCATTATGGACTATTGTCCGGCAGATGTTTTTCGTCAGTCTGGACAGACTGAACCGCTCCCCTCTGATCCTGAGCCTGTGAAAAAGCCGGCTCGCAGAAAAAGCTTATACAGCTCGGCGAAACCGCCGAGTGAATTTTAATTTAAGGAGGATTTGATTATGCCAGCCAAGAAACAAGATGTTGCTCCTGAGGAAATGGCGCCTCAGGCAGAAGAAATGGTAACGCCAGAAGATGCCTCTCCTCAGACTGACTCTGAAAATAAAAAACCTGGTGCCACGCGCGCCAGAAAGGCTAAAAAAGCTACAGAAAAATCTGAGTCTGACACAGAGCCTGAAAATGAAAGCCCCGGGTCCGAAGGAGAAAGCATTCCAAAGAGAAAACGCTCATATACCAGACCGACAATGAATGTTCTTTCGATTGATGAGCGTCTTGCGGTCGAGACAGATGCTGACAAAGCCAAGAACGATCTGCTTGATTTAATCGAGTCGATGAAAACGAAAAGAATTCTGACAGGTACAATCC
>DXYE01000061.1:0-5548 GCA_019415985.1 Clostridiales bacterium | reverse complement strand
CCAAGGTGTTGAGCGCCCCGAAGATAACCCAAACCGTTCTCTGGCAGTCATTTATCATGGCGACTTCAAGGTCATTATTCCGGCAGAAGAAGCAGTTGAGCCGCCTGAGGATTTCAGAGGCCGTTCCGAATCTGACATCATGCACTATATGCTTACCAAGAGATTGGGTGCCGAAGTCGATTATATCGTCAAAGGCATTGACCCTAAAGCTGGTATTGCAGTGGCCAGCCGCCTTGAGGCAATGGCGGCCAAGCGCAAAGAGTATTACTTTGGCACAGACCGGGACGGTAATAACCTGATCTATAACGATGTCTGTGCGGAAGCGAGAATCGTATCGGTGATTCGGGCAGGCATCTTTGTGGATCTTTTTGGCCTTGAGATTTATATTCCACTCAGGGAACTGAGTTACCAAAGGCTTTTGGACGCCAGCGCACAGTTCCAGCCTGGACAGCGGGTTCTCGTTAAAGTCCTTACGGTAGACCGCAGCGAGCGAAATCAGGTAAAGGTGACAGCATCTGTCAAGCAGGCGGGTGAAAATCCGTACGAAAAGGCGCTCAAAAAATATTCGGTCGGCAACCGCTATGTGGGAACGGTCAGTATGGTTGATACAACCGGTGTGTTCGTATCTTTGGACGGCGGTGTGGATTGCCTTTGCAGCTATCCAAAGCGAGGTCGTCCACCGAGAGGTGCCCGTGTAACCGTAAGAGTGCTTGGGATCAATAAGGAAAACAACCGCATCTGGGGCGCCATCACACATATCGCAACGCCGAGATAAGTCTTTTACAGGCATAACCTGTAGAAATATATTCGTAACCCATCAAATTTGATATAGGGAGGTGATATTGAAATGGTAAATTGCAATCTGTCCAAAGCAGAGCAGGTCCGCCGCAAGGAAATTGTGGAGCACACACGCTGTATGATACTGGAACAGATGCCCGTAGACGATCAGGATGAGACTTCACTGATGCTCGGATACAAAGGCTATTATCTCCAGATTTCATTTTCCGTGCTTCATCCTCTGATGGTCATCTGTTTAGCACGCTCGATTCAGTCTGTCGGTTCGGCCAAAAAGAAAAAAATGGTCAATGAGCTGAATTTAAGGAGCGTCCTTGGAAGCCACGCAATCAATGATGCCGTCGGCTGTTATTCGTATAGAGCCACGCAATGGCTGGATACTGACCTGACGCCGGAACGGTATTTTGAGATTTTGGACCGCATTGTAGATGAGGCGGATCGGGCATATCAAAAGCTGGCGGGTTAATGTTGCGCTTTATGGTCAATCTTCGTGTAATGAAATAAAACTCAAAAGGAGATGACCATAATGAAAAAGCGACTACTTGCCATAGCATTGTGCGGCCTGATGCTCACCATACTGAGCGCCTGTTCTGCAGATACAGCTTCCTCTTCAGAAAAAAATCAAACAAGCACTGTTACTTCAGAGGAATCTTCAGAAATGAGTCATCTGGAAGAAAGCATTTATGTTCCCGAAAGCTCCATTCCTCAGACTGACTCTTCCTCACAAGCAATGGATGAGGAGAAACAAGAAAAAAATCCAGTTACCCAGACTGATTCTGAGAAGACAGCAGCAGATCAGCCGCCGGCGGAAGCTAAAAATCCGGATCCAAAACCAACACCGGAACCGGCGCCCGCCCCTGATCCTGAGCCCATTCCCGAGCCTACTCCGGAACCGACACCGGAACCTGCCCCGGATCCTAAGCCGACTGAACCGCCTGCCACCGCATTCGATGTGGAAGGCTATGTCGAGATGGCAAAATCCTATGGGCAGTCCATAGGGCTTAAACTGGATTCTTCAGCAACTGCGTGCTGGGATAATCCGATCTACGCAAACGCAGACAGCCTCTACATCCAAAGAGATTTACAGGATACGCTGGATTGGTATAAAGACAGCGGCTTTACTTCTTTCTGGGTGTGGACGGAAAACCTCGGGAACAACGACTATCATATCTATATCGGATATGCGTAAAGTGAACACGGCAAAGCGAAGGCTCATCGAAAGATGGGCCTTTTCTTATGCCCAAATTTAAGGAGGAACCTCACAATGAAAAAAGGTAAACGATTTTTATCGCTGCTGATGGCATTCATTATGAGCCTTGGCGTATTTTCTGGTCTTACGACCAATGTTTTTGCGGCAACGCAGGAAATGGAAATTTATCTCCTGGCGCTGCCTCGTGCATCGGACAGTTCTAATACAGCGGATTGGGGACATCCGGACTTGAACCTAATTGGCGGATGGAGCACCGGTGTAAGCAATGGCCCTAAATTCGTGTACTGCCAAAATTCCTACACCGGCAGAGCTGTATACTGCATCGAACCCGGTGTACCTGTAACAACCGGCGACAAATTTGACGGGTTTGACGAAACCTTCTGGAATAATTATCCGTCTGATTTGAATCCAACGATTTCGCCGAACATCATCAAAGCCTATATTGGCCGTGTTCTGCAGTATGGCTGGGAAGGAAACGGTAATCTCAACTGGGATTCATCCAACCCTACCCACGCCGATCAGATTTCACATTATATCGCGACGCAGCTGTTGATCTGGGAGACTGTAGTTGGTGAGCGTGACAGTCAGTTCAACAAGGTGGATGCGACGGCTCAGGGTAAAGACAATATTAAGGACTATATCTTACCGTCCCACCCTCTGTACGATGAGATTTTTGCTCATTACAGAGATATGGAACAAAAAGTCAAAAAGCATACCCAGCTGCCGAGCTTCTTCACCAGAAGTTCCGGCGACGCAGATACTTTCGAGCTGAAATGGAACGGTACAGATTACTCCACTACGCTGAAAGATGAAAACGGCGTACTTGGAAATTATGAGTTTTCCAGCAATGTAAGCGGAATGCAGTTTGAAGTAAACGGCAATGAACTGACCATTCGCTGCACAACAGTTCCAAAGGGAGCCATTACGGTTCAGGCAGACAAAGTCGGCGGTGAACGCAAAGGCGTTGTTGTTTGGAGTGACGGCGTAATCGGTGGTGGAAATCAGGACTTTACGACCTACGGAACCACTGTATCGGATCCGGTATCCGGTTATCTGAAACTGGAAGTAATGACCGGTAATATGCACTTGGTCAAAACCTCGGAAGACGGTAAAGTAGACGGCATCAGTTTCACAATCTCAGGTGACGGCTACAACGAAACCAAGAAAACGGATGCGAACGGCGTCATCGATATTACAGATATGAATCCCGGCGTCTATACCGTGACGGAACAGTCCATTGATAAATACGAGCCACAGTCTGTGCAGCGCGTGACAATCGTCAGCGGCCAGACTGCAACTGTAACTTTCAATAATGTGCTAAAGCGCGGGGACTTGAAAGTCACAAAGACTTCCGAAGATGGTCTGACCGAAGGGATGACATTCCATTTGTACGGCACCTCTTTGTCAGGGCTTCCTGTAGATGAGTATGCGGTTACAGACAGTTCCGGTATAGCAGTATTTGAAGATGTTTTGATTTCCGGCAGCACGCCATTCATACTGGAAGAGGTCGATACGCCGATACGGTATGTGGTGCCTGAGTCTGAGAGTGTAACGATCCACTGGAACGAAGTGACCAATCAGTCCGTGCATAACATCCTGAAGAAATTCCGGGTAACGGTGACAAAGAGCGATAGCGAGACCGGTGAAGCACAAGGCGACGCCAGCTTGGCAGGAGCTACTTATGGAATCTATAAAGGTGATACCCTGGTAGACAGTTATACTACGGATGCCAATGGCTCCTTTGTCACCCAATACTATGTTTGCGACACAGATTGGAGCGTAAGAGAGATCAACCCGAGTGAAGGCTACTTGCTGGATCCGACCATCTATCCGGTAGGCGCTGACCCGAAGGATTATGAGATTGAGCTGAACGACACGGCGGTCGATGCGCTGGAGACGATCAAGAAGGGCGATATTGCGCTGATAAAACATACCGATGACGGTGAGACGGGCATCGAGACGCCTGAGACCGGCGCAGAATTCCAAATCTATTTGAAATCTGCCGGCTCTTTTGACGCTGCGGTCGAGGCCGAGCGCGACACCATCACCTGTGATGAAAATGGATTTGCCCAAAGTAAGAAGATGCCTTACGGCATCTACACAGTGCATCAGACCAAGGGTTGGGAAGGCAGAGAGCTGATCGATGACTTTGATGTCTTTATTTCGCAGGACAGCCAGACCTATCACTATATCTTAAACAACCGTAATTTTGCGTCCTATATTAAAATCATCAAAGTGGATGCTGAAACAGGCAATACGATCCCTTATGCAGGCGCAGGATTCCAGTTGTTCCGTCCGGACGGTTCACAGATCACCCAAACCATCACCTATCCGGAGGTAACGGTTATCGACACCTTCTACACGACAGCGGATGGTATGCTGATCACGCCTGAAAAGCTGGAATATGGTACGGGGTATTCATTAGTTGAGGTGGAGGCTCCCTACGGGTATGTTTTGAATGAGGAGCCCGTCTACTTTGATGTAACCGAAGAGAACTCATCTGAAGAAAACGGCTTCACCATTATTCAGGTCGAGAAACCCAATATGGCGCAAAAAGGCATCATTAAAGTAAGCAAGACCGGTGAAGTGTTCTCCGGTGTAACGGAGTCTGACGGAATCTATCAGCCGGTATATACCGTGCAGGGATTACCTGGCGCTGTTTATACGATCACGGCCAAGGAGGACATTTACACCCTTGATGGCACACTCAGATACTCTGCAGGTGAAGTGGTCGATACCATTGAAACGGACGAGACTGGGAGCGCGGTCAGCAAGGAGCTATATTTAGGGAAATTCCTTGTAACGGAAACCCAGGCACCGTTTGGAATGGTATTAAGCGAAGAAAATGTTCATGAGGTTGAGCTTGTGTACGCAGGCCAGGAAGTCAGTGTGACAGAGACCGGTACAGACTTCTACAACGAGCGCCAGAAGGCTCTGGTCTCCATTCAAAAGATTATGGAGCAAGACGAACTGTTTGGTCTTGGCATGAACGGTGAAATCAGTTCTGTCACATTCGGACTGTACGCAGCAGAAGACATCACTGCAGCGGACGGAGCCGTCATTCCGGCTGATGGTCTGATGGAAATCGTATCAGTATCCGAAGATGGTCTTGCCGTCTGCAAGACCGATCTCCCGTTTGGCAATTTCTACCTGAAAGAGCTCAGCGTTGATGGCAAATATATTTTGGACAGCGAAACGAAGTACCCGTTCTCCTTCTCATATGGCGGACAGGATATTGCCGTTATTGAGATCCAGGCAAATGATGGTCAGGCAGTGGAAAACATTTTAAAGCGCGGCGAAATCAAGGGCCTGAAGGTAGATGAAAACGGAAACGGCCTTGCAGGTGCAGTCATTGGTTTGTTCCGTCCGGACTGTGAGGAATTCACGGCTGAAAATGCGCTGATGACCACAGAATCCCTGGAAGACGGCAGCTTTTCGTTCAGCTCTGTACCTTGCAGCGACTTCATCGTGCGTGAGATCGCACAGCCGACAGGGTTCGTGCTCTGCGAAGAGTCCTTCCCTGTAACAGTTACAGAAGATGGT